>JAIBCE010000490.1 GCA_019694315.1 Sandaracinaceae bacterium | reverse complement strand
GACCGACGATGCGCGCGCGTGGCTCGCGACGCTGCGTGAGCTGCCCGACGCAGGGCCTCCTGGCCCGCTCGAGCGCGCGCTCCGAGCGCACCACTGACCCGTGGCGGGCGCCCGCCTCGCGGGGCATGGTCGGCGCATCATGCCCCGCACCCTCACGGACAAACCCCGCGCGCTCGTCACCGGCGCGAGCCGCGGCATCGGTCGCGCGATCGCCCTCGAGCTCGGCAAGGCCGGCTTCCCGGTCGTGCTCCACTACAAGTCGAACGAGGCGAAGGCGCTCGAGGTCAAGGCCGAGATCGAGGCGGCCGGTGGTCGCGCAGAGCTCGTGGCCTTCGACGTGGCCGACCACGAGGCCGCGCAGCGGGGCCTCGCGAGCCTCGCCGTGGAGAGCAAGCCGATCGGCGTGATCGTCAACAACGCGGGCGTCACCGCGGACGCACCCTTCCCTGCGATGGATCGCGCGCAGTGGTCGAGCGTGATCACCACCACGCTCGACGGCTTCTACAACGTGACGCAGCCGCTCGTGATGCCGATGGTGCGCCTGCGCTGGGGCCGCATCGTGAACATCTCGAGCGTCTCGGGCGTGATCGGCAACCGCGGGCAGGTGAACTACTCCGCGGCCAAGGCGGGCCTCATCGGCGCGACCAAGGCCCTCGCGCAGGAGCTCGCGAAGCGGAACATCACCGTGAACGCCGTCGCCCCCGGTCCCGTCGAGACCGACATGTTCCAGGGCGCGCTCGCGCAGGGGACACCGCTCGACGAGGTGATCAAGCACATCCCGATGCGGCGCATCGCGACCGCCGACGACGTGGCCGGGATCGTGGGCTTCCTGTGCTCGGACGCCGCCAGCTACATCACCGGCCAGGTGATCGGCGTCAACGGCGGCATGTGCTGAATTTCCTGGGTCGGGGGTCTGCTGCAGCGCCGCGGTCGGGCGCGTAACATCCGCCGATGCGCGTGCTCGTGGGCGTCGTTCTCTGTCTCTCGGTGGGCTGCGGCGGGGCTTCGTCGTCCGCGGCCGGGTCCGCGCCGAGCGCCTCGACTTGGGCGGACAACGGAGCCTCGGCGCCCACGGAGCCGACGACGCGAGGGGGCGGCGCCTGCGCAGACGATGCGAGCACGTCGTGTCGCAACGGGACGCTCGATGCGTGTGACTGCCTCTGCGCGACATCCGACGCCGACGCATGCGCGACGATGGGCGCGCTCCTTTCCCACGGTGTAGGCGACACGACGCCGGACCCGGTGCGCGCCGTGACCTCTCTCGAGCGTGGCTGCGAGCTCGGCTCGGTCCACGCGTGCGGTCTGCTCGGCGCGATGCTGCTCAGCGGTACGGGAACGGCGGCCGATCGTCCGCGGGCCACGGCGCTGCTCCGCCAGGCGTGCCTCGGCGCTGGCGAGGCGTGCAGTGACCTCGCCGAGGCCCTCGACGATGGCAGCGATGGGCCCGACGCCGTGCTCGTCGCCGCCCTCGCCGAGCGAGCCTGCGCGAGCGCCGATCATGTGTCGTGTGCGCGCCTCGGCCGCATGTACGAGGCCGGGCGCGGCGGACTGCCGCGCGATGCGGGGCGCGCATTCTCCTACTACCTGCGCGGCGCGGGAGAGCTCTCGCAGGCCGAGGTGGACGCGCAGGCGCGTGTGGTCGCGCTCGCGCAGACCGCGTGCGATGCCGGCGTGGTGGAGGGATGCGTGCTCCGTGCGCAGTCGGCGGACCGAGGCAGCGCCCCGCTGATCCGTCGCGCCCGCACGCTCCGCGAGGCCGAGTGCGCGAGCGGCGATGGCCATGCGTGCATCGAGCTCGTGCAGGACGGCGACGGGCTCGGCACCGAAGAGAGCGTGCGCCGAGCGCAGGGCACACGCGCCCTCACCGCGCTCGATCACGCGTGCACCGGCGGCCATGGATGGGCGTGCATCGGCGCGCTCGTCCTCGGCGAGGGCTTCGGCAGCTGGCTCGGACGCGAGGACTGGACGACCGAGACGAGCACCACGTACGCGACGCGCGGCGCGACGCTCCTCCGTGCCGCGTGCGACGGCGGCGACGGCGCCGCGTGCGCGCACCTCGGCACCACGCTCCTCGCGGGCTACTCCGGGCTCGCGCAGGACTACGACGGCGCGCGCGCCGCGTTCGCTCGCGGCTGCCACGCGCACGACGAGGACGCGTGCGCCGGCGATCGGCAGTGGCGGCTGCTCACGCCCTGATTCTGCTGGGGGATCCCAGGGGCTCACGCGTGGGGCTGTTGGGCCCACACCGAGCTGCGTGAGCGCGGGGCCTCGAGGGGCAAGCGCACGTGGAAGGTCGTGCCCTTGCCGACCTGCGTGTCGAAGCTGAGCTCGCCGCCGTGGCGCTCGACCACGATCGTGCGCGCGATGGCGAGTCCTTGCCCCGTGCCGCGGCCGACGGCCTTGGTCGTGTAGAAGGGCTCGAAGATCCGCTCGCGGATCGCCTCGGGGATTCCGACGCCATCGTCGGCGATGCTGATGCGCACGGACGCCGGCTCGAGCGCGGTCGAGATCACGATGCGTCCGCGGCGTGTACCGCCCTCGCGCTTGGACCGGTCCTCGATCGCGTGCGCGGCGTTGACGATGAGGTTGATGAGCACCTGGCTCACGTCGCCGAGGTGGCAGGGCACGGGGGGGATCGCGCCGAACTCGAGGTCCACGTCGGCCACGTTCTTCGTCTCGTTGCGCGTGACGATCGCGGCGTTCTGGCACGCACGGTTCAGATCGGACGAGGCCTTCTCGCGCTCGTCGGGGTGGCTCAGCTCCTTGAGCGCGCGGACGATCTCGGCCACGCGGCCCACGCCTTCTTCGCAGCGGCTGAGCGCCTGAGGCACCTCGTCGACGAGGTACGGGAGATCGGCCTCCTCCGCGGTCGCCTCGCCCTGGGCGGCGCGCAGCATGTCGCCGAACGCGTCGCGCAAGAAGTAGAGGCTGTCGCCGACGAACTGGATGGGCGTGTTGATCTCGTGGGCCACGCCCGCGGCGAGCGCGCCCACGGCCTCGAGCTTCTGCGACTGCCGGAGCTCTTGCTCGAGCTGTCGCTCGCGGCGCGCGTCCTTGCAGACGAAGAGCACCTGATCCGTGGCGCTCGGAGGCACGAACGCGACGACGCTCGTCTTGAACGAGTCCGCCTCCGGCTCGAGGCGACAGCTCACCTCGAAGCGCGCCGTCTTGCTCTCGTTCCCGTCGAGCACCGAGAACACGTCATGGCTCGAGAGCCCGCTGCACCCGAGGACCTCGGGGAGCGATCTCCCCACAGCCGCAGCGTCGCCGACCAGGATCTCGGCTTGCTGGTTCATGCGTGCGACGCGCAGCGAGCGATCACACGCGAAGATCGCCATCGGCGTCGCGGCGAACATCCCCTCCAGCATGGCGTTCGCGCGCTCCACCGTGGCCCGCGACTCGGCGAGCGTGCGCGCGTCGTCCTCGCGCAGGCGCTCGAGCTCGCGAACCCGCGTCTCCGCCTCTCGGAGGCGTGTCTCCACGTCGGTCATCGTCTCCCCTCCGGTCGGCGCATCAGCCGCGAACGATGCGGATGAAGTGCGTCGTGGTGCTCAGCAATCCCTCGGCCTGCCGCGAGAGATCTTGAGCCGCCACGAGGAGCGCCGCGACGGCCTCGTCGGTCTCGCGCGCGGTCTGCGTGACGCGATGCAGGCCCCGCGAGACCTCCTCGGTGCCGCGCGCCGCGATCGAGACGTTGCCGGCGATCTCCTGCGCCGCCTGCCGCTGCTCGCCGATCGCGCTCGCGATGCCGGTGAAGCAGCCCTCCACGCGGCCGATCGCCTCGCCGACGCCGCCGATCGCGGTGACGCCCTCGCGCGTGGCGGTCTGGATGGCGTTGATGCGCTCGGTGATCTGGTCGGTGGCGTCGGAGGTCTGCCGCGCGAGGTTCTTCACCTCGGAGGCGACGACCGCGAAGCCGCGGCCCACCTCACCGGCGCGCGCAGCCTCGATCGTGGCGTTGAGCGCGAGGAGGTTCGTCTGCTTGGCGATCTCGGAGATGAGCTTCACCACGTGCCCGATCTGCGTCGAGGCCTGGGTGAGACCGCCGACCACGTTGGTCGTGCGCTGGGCCTGACCGACGGCGCCCGCGACGAAGCGGTTCGAGTCGGTGACCTGTCGGCCGATCTCTCCTGCGCTCGAGGAGAGCTCCTCCGACGCCGAGGCCACCGCCTGCACGCCGGCCGCCGTGTCCTCGGCCGCTTTCGTGAGCGAATTGGCCTGATCCGTGGTCTCTTTCGCCATCCGCGCGAGCGACTCCGCCGTGGCGCGCATCTCGGTGGCCGACGCCGCGAGGGTGGCCACGACCTCCTTGATCGAGTGCTCGAATTCGTCGGCCATCGCGACGCGACGCTTGTCGGAGTCGCGCAGCGCCTGCGCCTGCTGCTCCATCGCGTGCGTGGCCTCGTTGATGACGCCCGAGGCGTGACGGAACGTGCCGGGCATGCCCTTGAGGAGCACGCGGCGGAAGAACTTGCCGCGGCTCGCATACGTGAGCGTCGCCTTGGCCTCGCGCACGAACGCGTCGGTCACGTCGAGCATGTGGTTGAGGCCGCGGACCATGCGCGCGATGTTCGGATCGTCCTCGCACACCGGCAGGCGATGCTCGAGGTCGCCGGCCGCCACGCCGTCGCACACGTCCGCGACGCGCGCGGTCCACTCGCGGAGGAGCCGCACCTCCGCGCGGAGCGCCGCGAGCTCGGCCTCCTGCGAGGCGACGCCGCTCGAG
>JAIBCE010000095.1 GCA_019694315.1 Sandaracinaceae bacterium | reverse complement strand
CGAGGGGGCCGACGCAACGCAGGGCATCGTGTGAGCCGCCCAGGCCGCTCACAGCCCGCTCACGTCCGCGACAGGCGCCCCGGATCGATTCTTTCTCGGTCCCTGAGAGAGGGAGAAAGAATCGCCGCTGGGGACGCCACGCGGCGGGGTTGCGCAGCAACCCCAGGAGCGCGCGAGAAAGCGAGGCTTGGGGAGCGTCGAGCAGGGGGGAATGGGGGGGAGAACCCGGCGTGGCGTCCGTGCTCGGCACTTCGTGCCTGTGCGCGGTGTCCGATCACCGGGGGTTGCGCAGCAAGGGCCCGTGCCGAAGGCGCGAAGAACCCGCGCTCTCCTTCTGGGCCGACCGAAGCCGCTCGCGGGGTGGGTCCGCATGCGTGGTACGCTGCAGCCCACATGCGGTTCGGGCCGTTCGAGATCGTGCGACCGCTCGGTCGTGGCGGGATGGCCGAGACGTTCCTCGCGAGGCGGGCGTCCCACGACGGCTTCACGCGCGAGATCTGCGTCAAGCGCGTGCTCGCCGAGCGCGCGGTGGAGCCCGACTTCGTCCGGAGCTTCCAGCGCGAGGCCAAGCTCGCCGCGCGCCTCGTGCATCCCCACATCGCGCAGGTCTACGACTTCGGCTGCGAGGGCGAGACGTGGTGGATGGCCCTCGAGCACGTGCCCGGCGGCGATCTGCGCGCGCTCCTCAAGTCGCTCGGGCAGCCGATGCCGGTGGATCTCGGCCTGGTCCTCATGGTCGACATGCTCGAGGCGCTCGGCTACGCGCACGAGCAGGGGGTCGTTCACCGCGACGTGAGCCCCTCGAACATCCTCGTGGACCTCCAGGGCAACTTCAAGCTCGCGGACTTCGGCATCGCCAAGGCACGGCACGTGGATCGCGACGGCACGACGGCGTTCTCGACGACGACGGGCACCATCAAGGGCAAGGCCGCATACATGGCGCCCGAGCAAGCGCTCGGCCTCGAGGTCGACGGACGCGCCGATCTCTGGTCGTTCGGCATCGTGATGTTCGAGGCCTTCGCGAGCGCCAAGCCCTTCGACGGGCCGACCGATCTCGCGACGATGATGGCTGCGAGCCAGGGCCGGCGCGCCCTCCTCGTCGAGGCCGCGCCGCACGTGCCGCCCGATCTCGCGGCGGTGATCGAGAAGCTGCTCGAGCCCAACCGTGATCGACGCTTCCAGAATGCGGGCGAGGTGCTCGAGGCGCTCTCGGGGCGTCCGGCGCCCATCCAAGGGCGCAAGCGGATCGCGCGCATGCTCGAGACGATCGGGGCCGCGCGCGCGCAGGAGGCGCCTACCGAGATCTCGAGGACCGCGCCCGAGGCGACCGTCGTCGAGCCACTCGCGGCCACGACGAGCAGCTCCGTGGCATCGACCGATGCACCGTCCGAGCCGCGCACTGCCGGGGCGGTGGCCGAGAGCATGTCGAGCGCGCCCCGCACGACGCCGGTCAGCGCGCCCGCCTCCGCCATGCCCGCGACGGTCCCGCCGCTCGCGTCGACGCTGTCCGCGATACCCGAGCCGCGGCCGCTCTTGCCGCGCGCCGTCGCGGTGATCGCGGTGGCCCTCGTCGCGGGGGTCGTGACAGCGCTCGTCATCGTCGGCGCGGCCGTGCCGCCCTCGATCACCGCCGCGATGCCATGGCGCGCGACGAGCCCGTCCAGCACCAGCAGCGTTCCATCGACGTCGATCGCGCCACCGCCCACCACGCCGCTCGAGGTCCACGCGCCGCCGCCCACCGAGCCGCCGCGCGGTGTGCTCGTTCCCGACGAGAGCGAGCTCCCGGTGCTCGAGGCCGCCACGACACCGCGCACGACGACGGGTCGGACCACTACGGGGCGCGCTCCCGATCCGACGCGCACCTCCGCGCCCGCGGCCGCGCAGGGCAGCCTCCACGTGACGGTGATTCCGTGGGGAGACGTGCGCGTCGATGGGCGCCCGTTGGGACGGAGCCCTGTCACGGTCCCGCTGCCTGCGGGCTCGCACCGCGTGCAGATCGAGTCGGAGTCGGGCTCCGAGACCCGTGTGGTGCAGATCTCCGCGGGGCAGCGCGAGGAGCTCGAGGTCGATCTCTCCGACGGCTGAGCCTGCGCCGGACCGCACGCGGATCTTGTCTCGTCGGCGGGCTCGGCGTACACGCGGGGCGTGGACAGCATCGTCGTTCGAGGTGGCAATCCGCTCCGAGGCACGCTTCGCGTCAGCGGCGCGAAGAACGCTGCGCTGCCGATCCTGTGCTCGTCGCTCCTGGCCGACGGCGAGCACACGTACCGCAACGTCCCCGATCTGCGGGACATCCAGACCACGGCGCAGCTCCTGCGGCACATGGGCCTCGAGGTCGACGTCGCGCCGCCGATCGTGACGGTGCGCGGCAAGCCGGTGGTGGAGCCCGACGCGCCCTACGAGCTCGTGAAGCAGATGCGCGCTTCGGTGCTCGTGCTCGGGCCTCTCGTCGCGCGCTACGGCCGCGCGCGCGTCTCACTCCCGGGCGGCTGCGCGATCGGCGCACGCCCCATCGATCAGCACCTCAAAGGCCTCGAGGTGATGGGCGCCGAGGTCGAGCTCGATCACGGCTACGTGAACGTGACCGTGCCAGGCGGGCGCCTCCGCGGCGGCGACATCCACCTCGACATCCCCACCGTGACGGGCACCGAGAACCTCATGTGCGCGGCGGCGCTCGCGCGAGGGCGCACGCGCATCACCAACGCGGCACGTGAGCCGGAGGTGGAGGAGCTCGCGACGGTCCTCAACAAGATGGGCGCCTCGATCGAGGGCGCCGGCACCGACGTCATCATCATCGACGGCGTCGACGTCCTCCAGCCCGTGGATCACGCGATCATCGCCGACCGGATCGAGGCAGGCACGTACATGGTCGGCGCGGCCGTGACGGGCGGCGACGTGCTCCTCGAGGGGATCACGTTCGATCACATCGAGGCGCTCTGCGCCAAGCTCCGCGCGGCGCGCGTGATCGTCGAGCGCGAGGCGCAAGGTGTGCGCGTCGTGGGCAAGCTGCCGTTCCGCCCCGTGGACGTGACGACCGAGCCGCACCCCGGCTTTCCCACCGACATGCAGGCGCAGTTCATGTTGCTCTGCTGCATGGCCCAGGGCTCGAGCGTGCTCACCGAGACGATCTTCGAGAACCGCTTCATGCATGTGCCCGAGCTCGTGCGCATGGGGGCGCGCATCGACATCCGCGGTCGCTCGGCGTTCGTGCACGGGCCGGCAAAGCTGAGCGGCGCGCGCGTGATGGCGACCGATCTCCGCGCGAGCGCCTCGCTCGTGCTCGCGGGCCTCGTGGCCGAGGGCGAGACCGAGGTCTTGCGCGTCTATCACATCGATCGCGGCTACGAGCGCATCGAGGCCAAGCTCGCTGCGCTCGGCGCGGACATCGAGCGCGTCCCGGGCTCGGCCCGTGAGTGACGAGGCACGCTCGCTCGTCCTGGCGGTGCCCAAAGGCCGCGTGCTCGCTCAGCTCGCGCCCGTGCTCGCGCGCTTCGGCGTCGACACGACCGACGTGCTCGCCGAGGATCGCCGCCTCGTGCGCCGCGACGTGCGCACGGGCCTGGCGTTCCTGCTGCTCAAGCCCGACGACGTCCCCACCTACGTGGAGTACGGCGCCGCGGACGTGGGGGTGGTGGGCCGCGACGTGCTACTCGAGCGCGAGTACGACCTCTACGAGCCGCTCGACCTCGGGATCGGCCGCTGCCGCATGGTCGTCGCTGGCTTTCGTGATCGCGCGCTCCCGCGGGATCGGCCGGTGCGCGTGGCGACGAAGTTCCCCGGCATCGCGCGCCGCCACTTTGGTCGCGCGGGCATCGCGGTCGAGGTGATCTTCGTGCAGGGCTCGGTGGAGATCGCCCCGCTCGTAGGCCTCGCCGACGTGATCGTCGATCTCGTCGAGTCGGGCGAGACGCTGCGCCAGAACGGTCTCGCCGAGCTCGAGACGATCGTCGACGTCTCGTCGGTCGTGGTGGTGAACCGCCTGTCGTTCAAGCTCCACGAGCGCCGCGTGCGCGAGCTGGTGAGGGCCCTCTCCGCCCTCGTCCCTGGCGCGTAGCGCGTCCGCGGCTCACTGGCTCAGGCGAACAGCGGCGTGCTGCAGATGAGGTCGGCAAGGACGCGTGAAGGACGCTCTCGCGCTCAGCCCAGCAGCTCGGTGAGCGGGCCTTCGGCGGAGCGGGTGCCGCCGCCGAGACGCTCACCACCAAACGCGTCGAGGTCCTCGCAGGCGAGGTGTCCGAGCGTGTTCCACAGGTTCGAGACCTGGCGGTGTCCGCGCGAGAATTCGCCGAGCCCCGGATAGACGAGGCTGCGGTTGCCCGTGCGGAGGCCGAGCGCGCCGCCGCCCATCAACACGATGGGGAACTCGTCGGCGCTCGCGTGGTGCGTCTCGCCGTTGTCGCCGATGTAGACGAGCACGGTGTGATCGAGCAGCGTCGCGCCGCGCTCGGGGATCGCCTCGAGCTGTCGTGCGAGCTCGATCATCACCGCCATCTGACGCCGCGTCTGCATGTGCAGATAGTCCGCCAGCATCGGGCTCGTCTCGGACTGATGGCACGTGTCGTGACGCGGCCTGTGGTCGGACCCGTAGAACGTGTCGAAGTCGTAGCCCGTCCCGATGCCGAGCACCGCGACGTTCGTGAGGCCTCCCTGGAGGGCCGTCGCGATGTGCGCTGCCTGCGCGCTCAGCACCGTGTAGATGTCCTCGGGCGTGCGCGTCGCCGAGGGGGAGGGGGGCAGCGTCGGGAGGCTCGATACGGCGGCCTCGAGCCTCATGCGGCTCTGGAGGTTCGCCTCGATGGAGGCGAGGTAGCGCTCGAGCTTCACGCGCTCGGGGCTGCTCGAGGGGAACGCGGCGAGGGTGCGGTTCACGTCCTCGCGTGCGAAGTCGAGGATGCGTCCGGCACGATCGAAGCTCGGTCGATCGGTGGCGACTCCGAAGAGCATGTCGAAGGCGTGGCGCGGATCGCGCACGAGCGGGACCGCGACGCCCGCCTCGAGCGCGCAGGTCCCGAAGTCGAGGTTCGCGCCGGGGTAGTGGAACGCCGACGCGTAGCCGAGACGCAGCGCGTCGAACGCGGTGCCCGTCAGCATCGGGAGGCGCGAGAGGTGAGCGTCGATCGTCTCGCCCGCGGGTCGTCGACCCGAGGTGCGCGTGGAGCTGAGGACCCCGTGGTAGGTCGTGTGCCCGCCTCCGGTGATCTTCGACGAGAGCCCGAGCAGCACGGCGGTCTTGGCCGCGAGCGGACCGAGATCGGCGAGCGCGATCGCCTGATCGAGATCTCCCGAGGTCTCGATCGGGGCGGTGTGCTGGTAGCGCCGCGGCCAGTAGCGATCGGTCCCGACCGGCATGGCCATCGACGCGTCGAGCGCGGCGCGTGTGCTCGGCGAGAGCACGGTGACGGGCTCGAAGCCGTTGCCCTCCACGAAGAAGACGAAGCGCGGATAGGCGGGCGTGTCGGCTCGTCCGAGGCGCGAGAGGAAGGGCGCGAGCACGGCAGCGCCGGCGGCGGTGCCCACGAGGCGAAGCAGGTTGCGGCGCGCGATCACGGGGCACCTCCGTCGTGGCGATAGAGGAACGCGTCGCTCGTGAGCAGCGTCTCGAGCATCGCGAAGAACGAGCCGCTCGCGAACGCGGTCTCCATCGCTGCGAGCGTGCACGCGTCGGCGGGGGTCTCGTTCCGTCCGAGGAAGTGGCGGAAGACGTTGCGGATGAAGCAGCGCCGCGCGTACGGCGAGTCGGCCAGCGCCTCGACGAAGTCGATCGCGTCCGTGTAGCTGCGGTTCAGCTCCGGCGCAGGCGCGTTGGTGATGGTGGTGCTGCCGTCGGGCGCGTGTCCGTGATCGTCGGCGCGGAGGAAGCCCGCGTGGTTGTAGATCTCGAACGGATACCCGTAGGGGTTCATCTCCGCGTGGCAGGTCACGCACGCCGAGCCCTCCTGCTCCGTGGCGTCGTGCACGCGATCTCTGGCGCGTCGATCGGCTGCGCGCGGTCCGAGCATCGCCGGCACGCTCACGAGCTCGAGGCCCGGCACGTCGTCGCAGAGGAGGCTCTCGCGGATCCAGTGGCCGCGGTGCACGAGCGACGCGTCGTCCTCGAAGTTGTTGCCGTGCGCGGCGAGCCACGCCGGGTGCGTGAGCAGGCCCGCGCGCTCGCTCTCCGGCAGCGTGATCCAGCGTGCGGCGCGCGTGTCGTCCACGTCGGTCGTCACGCCGAACACGCGGTTGATCTCGCTCTGTCCGAACGCCGTGCAGAAGCCGAGCGACACATAACAGCTCCCCACGCGCGAGTCGCCGCAGTCGCTCGGCTGCGTGCACGGGCGCGTGCGATCGACGCCGAGGAGGTTCGACGCCACGCGGAAGGTCCGCGCGGTGAGGAGCGCGTGAAACACGTCCTCGTGGTTCATCTCCGCCTCCACGACCGCGCGTGCGACGGTGTCGTCGAAGAGGGGCAGGAGGGTCTCGCGGCTGTAGGCGCTCGTGATGAGGTCGTAGCCCGTGGCCTCGGCGTTCGATCGGTCGACGACCCATCGGCTCGTGGCGTTGGGCGTGTCCTTGAACACGACCTCGGCACCGTCCACGTCGAACCATTCGCGGAAGAAGCGCGTGATGCCCTCGGAGAGCCAGTACTCGCCGCGCTCGCGCAGACCTCGCTCGCGCTCGTCGAGGCGGAATTCCTCGCTCATGAGGTCCACGCGACTCGGATCGAGACCGCCGCGGTAGCGCCGGAAGAGCGTCCTCAGGGTGTCCGGCTCGCCGATCGTTCCGTCGGCGACGGCGTCGGCGACCTCGGCGAGGCGCCCATCGCTCACGTCCTCGCGTGACCAGTCGGGGTGGCCCGTCGCGTCCGTGGGTGGATCGCCCCAGAGCGTCGAGGACACCGGATGTGCGCCGAGGAAGCGGCCCACAGCGAGGCCGAGCTCTTGATCGCCGAGCCGTCGTCGTGCGCCCTCGCCCGTGCCCATCTCGCTGCGGAAGAGCGCGCCCGACATGAGGCGTGCAGCCGACACGACCGTGCGGAGTGTCTCCTCGCGCACGGCCGCCGAGTACGTGCCTTCAGCCTCGATCTCCGCGTCGAGGAGGGCGCGCACGCGCGCGTGCTCGTCGGGTGTCGGCGCGCGAAAGAGGGCGCCGTGGAGCAGCATCGTGTCCACCCACGCGTCGCGATCCGCCTCCGACGGGTTCTCTGCGTAGAAGCTCGCCGGTGTGCCCGAGTACACGGTCCACCAGCGCCCACCCACGCTGGGGCCCTGGCCGCGCGTCGTCCACGGCTGCGCGGCCTCGGGCATCGTGACGAGCAGGAGCTGAAGTGTCGTGGTGTCGACGCCCGTGTACGTGGAGTAGTGCTCGGGCGGTGTCTCGAGCGGGTTGGCCGCGACCACGCCGTCGGTCCAGCGACGATCGAGTGGCGTGCCGGAGGCGTACGCGAATTCCCGTCGATCGATGCGGCGCAGGCGCGCGGGCGAGCTCGTGTCCGCGCTCGGGTCGGCGCACGCGAAGACCATGTCCTGCGGATAGAGGTTCGGGTTGGTGATCTCGGGCGGCGGTGGCGGTGGCGTCGTGCCCTCGCACCACACCTCTGCGCCGCGCTCGATCCACGCGGCCACGGGATCGGGCTGCGGGTGCGGTCCCACGGCGCCGAGCGGCATCCACCACGAGCCCGTGGCATCGGCGGGACGCGGGCCTGCCACGCGGAGGTAGAGCTCGCTCTCCATCGGCTGCGACGGCACGACGAGCGCGTGGCCCGGGCGTGCCGTGGACGCGGTGCTCGCGAGCGCCTCGAGCGCGTCGAAGCGGAGGTCGGGCGCGGTGGCGCCGCCGTGGCACGCGATGCAGCCGTTGCTCGCGAAGAACTGTTCGAGGTCGAGCGCGCTCTGACAGGGCGAGCGCGCCGTGGCCCCGGTGTCCGGCCGGGGCCCCGTGTCGACTGGCGGCGTCCCCGCGTCCGAGGCCGACTCCGTGTCGCACCCGAGCACGACCAGGAGGCAGAGCGCGAGGGCAACGAGACGCGTTCGCATCTCCGGAGCATCGAGGGTGCCAAAGGCGCGGGTCAACCAGCGCGGGTCGCACTGCTCGGGGAGTACTGCCCCCGACCCTTCGCCCGAGCGATGGGTCCACCGCCGCGCTCGCGCCGTAGGAGCGCGAGTGCTTCGTCCACGAGCTGCTCGGCGCGCTCGACGGAACCGTCGTGCAGAATCGTGCGATCCGGCCTCACGACGACGCACGAGCCATGAGGGGCGAGGCCAGGGACGAGGCGACCTTCGAGGTCCTCGGCGGGGCACGCGGCGCCGCGGGCGCCGACGTGCACGACCCGACCGCCGGCGCGAGACCAGCGCGCGAGCGTCGCCTCCGAGAGGTGAGGGTGGGGATCTCTGCCGAGACCCACGAGCGCGAGAGAAGGGCCGAGCAGGTCGTCACTCCGCACGATCGTGCCCACGTCGAGCAGCCCCTGCGGGAACCACGTGCCGCGCAGGCCGCGTGAGCCGCCCTCCACGAAGAGCCCATCGGGATAAGCGTTCGGAGGCTTGATGCCGAGCTCGTCGAAGAAGCGCCGGCCCGCCGGAGCGCGCCGCGCGAGCGCCATGGCGGCGTGCACCAAGAAGGCGCGCGCGTGGCTCTGTGGCATCACGAGCGTTCCCATCCGCTTCGCGAGCGCGATCATCTTGCTGGCGTGGGGGCGGCGCTCTCGATCGTAGGACTCGAGGATTGCGCTCGCGGCCTGGCCCGAGACCACCCACGCGAGCTTCCACGCGAGGTTCACCGCGTCGCGCAGGCCCGCGACGAGCCCCTGTCCCACGAAGGGCGGTGTCACGTGCGCCGCGTCACCCGCGAGGAAGACTCGACCTTCGCCGAAGGCGCGACAGGCACGTGCGTGGAATCGATACACGGCCTTTCGCTCGATCCGCGCGGCACCGCCTCGCAGCCAGGGCGCGAGGAGCTCGGCGACCTTCGCGTCCGACTCCATCTCCTCACGCGTCTCGCCTGCTCGGAGCATGAACTCCCAGCGTGTGCGGCCCCCGGGCGCGACCATGTGCGGAGTCGGGCGGTCGGGATCGCAGAGGAATTCCACGTGATCGATGTTGTCGGGCACGCCCGTCGCATCGACGATCAGCCAGTCCTCCGGATAGGTCTCGCCCTCGAAGTCGAGACCGAGGAGGGCGCGCGTCCTCGAGCTCGCGCCGTCGGCCCCGACCACGTAGCGGGCGCGCACACGAGACTCTCCGCTCGCCGAGCGCAGCGTGACGTCGACGCCGTCGTCGTCTTGCGCCAGCGCGATCATCTCGAGGCCCACGCGCGCGGTCACGCACGCGTGGCGCTCGGCGTGCGCGCGCAACGCACGCTCGAGCTCGGGCTGGTAGAAGGTCACGAGCTTCGGGTGTCCGTCGATCGTTCCCGCCGTCTCGATCTGCGCAAACTGCCCCAGCCGCGGGCTGTGCATCTTGACGAACGGAATGGCGACCTTCGCGAAGGCCGTGTCCGCCAGGCCCACGCTCTGGAGGATCCGAAGCGCCTCGTTGTCGAGCGCGATGGCGCGCGGCGCCATGAAGAGGTCGGGGGCCTTGTCCACGACGAGCGTGCGCACGCCATAGACCCCGAGCAGGCCCGCAAGTGCGGCGCCCACAGGGCCGTAGCCCACCACCAGCACGTCCACGTCGTGCGTCGGCCCGCGCGCGAGATCGGGGGCGCTCATGGGGCCTCCGCGACGATGCGATTGCGCTGCACGCCGAGATCCAGCGCGCCGTCCTCGGAGCAGATGCGCGACTCCACCACGTCGCCCACGCGGAGGTACTGCGTGCGCTGGGACTGGATCCGGAAGAAGGCCTTCCAGCGCGTCGCCTCCGGCAGGAGCGCGGCGAGCCTCTGCTTGCGCGGAGACGGCACCGACAGCGCGCAGCCCGCGGGCGTCCCCGTGGAGAGGAGGTCTCCCGCGTCGAAGTCCTGCACGCCCGAGAGCTCGGTGAGGGTCTCGGCGGGGCCGTAGACGAGGTTCGCGGTGGAGTCGTCCTGTCGCACTTGGCCATTCACGCGGAGCGTGAGGCGCAGGCGCCGGAGCCTCGGGAAGTCGTCGCGATGGAGCAGGGCCAGGTGCGGTCCGACGGGGCCGAACGTGCGGAACGACTTCCCCTTGTAGAACTGCATCTGCGGGATCTGGACGTCGCGCGCCGAGTAGTCGTTGACGATCACGGCGCCCGCCACGAGCTCGTGCAGCGTATCGTCGGTCACCTGGAGCGGGCCGCGGATGTCGCGCCGCAGCACCAGCCCGAGCTCGATCTCGTAGTCGAGCAAGCGCACCCGGTGCGGCATCACCACGTCGCTGTCGGCGGGCGCGATGCAGCTCGAGGCCTTGGTGAAGATCATGTTGAAGCTCTTCGCGTCGGGGTCGAGCCCGGACTCGATCATGTGCTGTCGGTAGTTGGCCCCCTGACACACGAAGCGTTGGTTGCGTGTGACGGGAGCGAGAAGCCGCACCGCGCCGACGTCGATCGAAGGTCCCTCGTGCACCACGAGCGACTCGACGTCGTGGGCCCGGACGAGCTCGCCCGTGGTCTCGAAGGATCCCTCGAGGGGATGGATCCGTGGGCCCCGCAGGACACCCCAGCGAACGCGTGACTCGTGCTCGAAACGAACGACGTAGACGGGCATCGCACTCTCCTCTGCCTTGTCGTGATCAGCCGAACAGCCGCGCGAGGGTCAGCACCTTCTCGAGGCTCAGGTCGGGGCTCCGCCGCAGGTTCCTCGCGGCGGCGAGCAGGGCGCGGAGCGACAAGCTCGGGCGCGTGAACGACGACGGCATCGGTTGCCCCCACTGCGCCATGGCCTCGCGGCTCACCGCGCTCACCCCAGGCGGCGTGTCCGCGGTGAAGAGATCGCCGTCGCAGTAGTGCTCGTGCTTGTCGCCGTGCTCGTCGGACCAGTAGTCGAAGATCTGACTGCCGAGGATGTGCCGACCGATGCCCCACGCGTGCTGGTAGCCCCGCTCGCGCAGCACGCGCTGACCCATCCCCACCGCGTCGGCGTCGACCAGCTCGTACGCGCTGTGGTTCAGCCGGGGCTCCAGACCCTGTACGAGCGCGAGCGTGTGGTGATCCGTGGGCTGCGCGCCCCGATCGAGGCGCAGGAACGCCACGGCGGGAGAGCCGTCCGGCAGCACCTGGATGTCGCTCGGGACCAAGCCGAGGTGCTGCGTGTAGAAGCGCGCGGTCGCCTGGTAGTCGGCGACCTCGAGCGCCACGTGACCGAGACGGATCACCGCCGGCGGCACGACCGGCGGCCTCTGCCCGTGGTTGATTCGCCGCGCGACCTTGCCCACGTTGAGCGCGAGAGGCTCTCGGGTAGGCAGCTCCTCGGCGCTCTGCCTGCCATGGAGCACCTCGACGACGAAACCCGACGGATCGCTGAGCACGGTCTGCTCGCCTCCACCGGGATAGGTCGCTGGCGCGATGGGCGTGGCGCCCGCGAGCCGCGAGAGGCGCAGGAGCTCGTCGCGGCTGGCCACCGCGAGCCCGAGCCCGACGAAGCGCGCCTTCCCCGCGCGATGGACGCGATAGCCGTAGGCGGACGGGGCGGTGCCGCGCAAGAGCAGCACGTCGTCGGTGCGCGTCACGACCGTGAGACCGAAGTCGCGCAAGAACGCCTCGGCGCGCGAGAGATCGGGGCGCTCGAACACGAGGTGGGTGAGCTCGATCGCACGCGCCGTGGGCTCGGCGTGGCGTCTGGGCTCGGCGGTCGAGAGGGTGACCTTCATATCGACCAAAACTGTCATGTTGAACGAACATGTCAAGTTGACAGGCGGGCTCAGCGTGGCAAGCTGGCGGAGGCCGATGAGCGCGACCGCACGACGACGAACGACCGACCACCGAACGCGCGTGGGCCGCGAGCGGAGCGCCCGCACGGAGACGAAGATCCTCGCCGCGGCGCTCCGCGTCTTCGCCGAGCGAGGGCCGGACGCGCCCAAGATCGACGAGTTCGTCGCCGCCGCGGGCATCTCGCGCGGGACCTTCTACAACCACTTCGACAGCGTCGGCGCGCTCCTCACCGCAACGTCCGAGTGGACGACGGGGGAGCTGCTGCGAACGATCGAGGTCGCGCTCGACGGCATCGAGGGGCCGGTCTTGCGCTTTGGCCTCGGCTTGCGGTTGTTCTTCGCGAAGGCGCAGTCGGACCACGTGTGGTCGCTGTTCGTGGCGCGCGTGTGGAAGATGGGCAGCCTCGAGCTGCCGGTGCGCGACCTCGAGGAGGGCCTGCAGCTCGGCCTCTTCCGTGCGCCGAGCCCGGACGCGATGCGAGATCTGCTCTTCGGCGCCGTGCGCGAGGCGCTGCTGCGCATCGGCGGAGGGCACGCGTCGAGGCAGTACGGTGACGAGATGAGCGCGCTCTGTCTGCAGGCGCTCGGCGTGGACTCACGACGCATCGCCACGGTGATGCGTCACGCATTGCCGGCCGTGGTGCCGGCGGAGGCAGTGGAGCGATGACTGGACCGATGAATCTCGGGTTGTGGGCTCTGCAGGTGTTGGTGGCGTTGCTCGTCGCGCTCACCGGCGCGCTCAAGCTGGTCGTGCCGCGGCAGACGCTGGCGACCAAGATGCACTGGGCCAAGGACTGGTCGGACGGGCGCGTGAAGCTCCTCGGGCTCGCGGAGGTGCTCGGCGCGATCGGGCTCGTGGTGCCGGCAGCGACGAACATCCTCCCGGTGCTCACGCCCATCGCGGCCCTCTGCCTCGCTGTCCTCATGGCAGGTGCCGTGCAAACGCACCGCCGCCTCGGCGAGGGCTTCCTCCCTGCGCTCGTGGTGCTGCTGCTCTGTCTCGCGATCGCGGCTGGCCGCTTCGCCTGAGCGCCCAGGGCGAGCTGCGTCGCGGACGATCCAAGGCGAAGCGCCCGCGGACACGACGGCGTCACCACCGTGCCCGCGGGCTCACGCCGATCGCGCGCCGATCACTCCTGCGCGGGCGGCTCCTCGGGCGTGTCGTCGCTCTGCGGCGCGCGCCGGCTCGTCACGTCCGTCGTCAGCGTCGTCTGCCCGCTGACCGTGAGGTACGGGCGAAGGCGACGAAACGTCGCCCGACCGATGCCGCGCACGCGGAGGATGTCCTCCACGCGGCGGAACGCGGTGCGCTCGCGGAACGCGATGATCGCTGCGGCCTTCGACGGGCCGATGCCGGGCAGGCGCTGCAGCTCGTCTGCCGTCGCGGTCTGGATGTTCACGACACCCTCGGCGGCTGCGGGCATCTCGATCGCCGTCGTGGGCGCCGACCGTCGCTGCGCGTGCGCGGTGACGCTGACGAGGTGCGGCGCGAGCGCGCCCAGCGCGGCGAAGGCGAGCGTGGCGACGAAGGGAAGGGCGCGAAGGAACGTGTGCTTGGTCATGACTGTCTCTCTTTCTCTTGCGAACAGGGTTGGTGGTTTGGATGCAATGGAACGCGACGGAACGATCCGGCCCGTCGCACGCCGGAGGCGCTCGGAGATCGACCGAGCGCGTGAGCGGCTCGGCCTCGGATCAGGCCGACTCGGCGTGCTCCAACGGCTCGCGCACCGGCATCGGTCGGAGCTCGCGGATGTGCAGCGAGCCGTTCGTCGGCACGGCATCGAGCATCGCGTTCAGGCTGCCGTCGCGGTTGCGGAAGGCGCTCCCGATGCGGATCCAGAGCTTCTTCTTGTCCTTGTCGCGCTCGACGATCGTGTAGACGACGAGCGGCTGTCTCAGCGGGTTGTTGTCCATGGGCTTCTCCGTTGTCGTTGCGGTGCGGGCTGCACCGCCGCGTCACGACAGAGCCCCTTTGCAGCGCACGGGCCGGACGATCGGCGCTCGAATTCAAGGGAATTCGATCCGAAATTGGCGGCGCCGCCGCCAGGGGGGTGGCGGCCGCCACCCACGCGGACCGTCAGGCGAGTCTTGAGGCGGCTCGGGGCGCGGCGTAGGATGCCGCCGCTCGTCGGGGCCCCTCAGCGCGCGGCGCCGAGGAAGCCCCCGCATCCGCGTCCCGGCGACTCCTGCAGTCGCATCTCGCTCGGAGGATCATGAAGCTCTCGCTGACGACTGGTGCCCTGGCGCGTGTGCGCGCGGATCTTCTCGCCGTGGCCGTTCCGACCGGGGGCCTCGACAAGTCCGCCGACCTCAAGGCGCTCGACAAGGCCGCCAAGGGCGCGCTCAAGGCGGCTGCCAAGCTCGAGGACTTCACCGGCAAGGCGGGCGAGTCGCTGCGCGTCCACGTCTCGGGCGTGAGCGCCAAGCAGGTGCTGCTCATCGGTGTGGGCGATGCGCCCCAGAAGCCGCGCGACGCTCGCAGCCTCGCGTTCCGTGCCGCGCAAGCCGCCGCGAAGCTCGGCAGCGTCGCGGTCGTGCTCTCCACCGACGACGACGACGCCATCCGGGCCGCATCCGAGGGCCTGCGCGGTGGCGCGTACCGCTACCTCACGTACCTCACGGGCGATCGCCTCCCCAAGAAGCAGCTCGAGCACGGCACGCTCGTCGTCCACCGCAAGGACGCGGCGGCCAAGGCTGCGCTCGAGGCGGGCGAGATCCTCGCCGACGCGATCGTCCTCGCGCGCGATCTCGTGAACGCGCCGCCCAACGATCTCACGCCGACCGCTCTGGCCGACGTCGCGAAGGACGCGTCGACGAAGTTCGGCCTCGACTTCAAGCAGTGGGACAAGAAGGGCCTCGAGAAGCTCGGGATGAACCTCTTCCTCGCCGTGAACCGCGGCTCCGCCGAGGAGCCCCGCATGGTGCACCTCGTCTACAAGCCGGGCGGCAACCAGAAGACGAAGAAGGTCGCCTTCGTCGGCAAGGGCCTCACCTTCGACTCGGGCGGCCTGTGCATCAAGCCCGCCGCCTCGATGATCGACATGAAGTGCGACATGGCGGGCGCCGCAGTGACGATCGGCATCGTGCTCGCCGCCGCGCGGCTCAACCTCCCCATCGAGGTGCACGCGCTCTTCGGTGCCACCGAGAACATGACGGGCGATTCTGCCTACCGCCCCGGCGACGTGTTCAAGAGCTACGAGGGCAAGACCGTCGAGATCATCAACACCGACGCGGAGGGACGCCTCGTGCTCGCCGACGTGCTCTGGCACGCCGCCAAGCTCGAGCCCGACTATCTCATCGATCACGCCACCCTCACGGGCGCGTGCATGGTCGCGCTCGGTCCGTGGACGGCAGGCCTCTTCGCGAACGACGACGAGCTCGCGCGTCGCTACCTCGAGGCGGCCGACTCCGAGGGCGAGTTGTACTGGCGCATGCCGCTGAACGACGAGCTCCGCGAGTCGCTCCGGAGCGACATCGCCGACCTCAAGCACACTGGCGACAAGCACGGCGGATCCATCACGGCGGCCCTCTTCCTCCGCGAGTTCGTGGGCAAGTCCAAGTGGATGCACCTCGACATCGCAGGGCCGGCGTACCTCGAGCGCCCGCACGGCACCTCGCCCAAGGGGGGCACGGGCTTCGGCATCGCGACCGGCGTCCGCTTCCTCGAGCGGCTGGCGGCGAGCTGAGCGCATGTCGGCTGGGCGCACGGCGAGGCGGGCTGGTCTCGCCTCGTTCGTGCTCGCCCTCTCGTCGATCGCGGCGCCCGCCACGGCGCACCTCGGCCACATCGTGGTCAGCGCCGAGCGCTATCTGAAGCTCGATGCGAGTGAGGCCGACACGCGACTCGTCGTGTCCCTCACGCTCGGCGAGACCGAGGGGCGGCGGGTGCTCGCGGCCGCCGACGTGGATCACGACCGGACGGTCACGCAGGCCGAGTCGGACGCCTACCTCGCGGAGTGGGGGCGCGGTCTGCGTGAGGAGCTGCGCGTCGAGATCGACGGCACGCAAGTGCCCGTGAGCTTCGGCGAGCCGTTCCTCGATCCGATCGGGCCCGTGGCGTCGGTGCCGGTCAGCGCGGAGATGGTCGCGCACCTTCCCGTGACCACGCGGGACGCGAGCATCGTCGTGTCCGATCGGATGGTCCGTCGCGACACCTACGATCGCACCGAGGTCGCGTTTCGGGGGCACGACGGTGCGCAGGTGATCGTGAGCGGCGCGGGGCGCGCGCCCTCACAGCGCGAGCTCGATCTCGCGTTCGGTCCTTCGGCGGGCGAGCCGATGCCCGACGAGATCTCGATGCGCGTTCGCTACCCCGAGCGCCCCGAGCCGACGCCGCCGTGGGCGTGGCCCGTCGCTGGGGGAGCGCTGGTCACTGCAGCGACGGCAGGCTGGCTCGCGCGTCGTCGTCGCGAGAAGTGAGCGACGGAAAAACGAAACGAGGCGAGCAACCGCTCGCCTCGTTCGTCGCGCACTCGCTGCGCGCAGCGTCAGATACGGAAGGGGTAGTTGACCGTGAAGGTCGGGCGCGTGAAGTGCGGGAAGGTCGCGGCGCGAACCGCGCGAGCGATGCAGGAGCCCACCGGCGTTCCCGCGAACTGCCCCGTCACGTTTGCGCCGGTCACCCGGCCCGTCGAGCCCGACACCGTGACGGCGACCGTCGCCGTGCCGTGCTCACCGTTGCCGCACGCGGAGACCGCGCCCGACACACCCTGCATCGCGCTCACGACGTCGCCGCGGCTCGGTGTCTCGGGGCCCCCGCCACCACCGCCACCGCCACTCGCGCCACCACCCGAGCTGCCGCTCGAACCGCCGCCGCCGCTGGCCGCGCCGCCGCTGCGGGGTCGGCTGCCACCGGCGAGCGCACCCTCGAGCAGGTCATCGATGCTCGACTCACCGCCGGAGCGGCGCGCGCCACCCGTCGATCCGCCGCTCCCGCCGCCGCTCGCACCGCCACCGGATGCAGGCGTGGCAGGCGTCGCGGGCGTGGCCGGTTCGGCTGCGGATCCACCGCCACCGCCGCTCGGCCGACGACGTCCGCCGCCGCCGCCCGATGCCGGCGTGCTGGGCGTGGCGCCCGCGCCCTCCGTCCCGCCTGCTGCTGGCGTCGCCGGTGTGGCGGGCGTGGCGGGCGTCGCTGGGGTCGCCGCGGTGGCGGGCGGGGCCGCGGCGGCACCCAGCACCACCGCGCCGACCGCGGCGGTGGTCGGGGCGGCGGGCGGCGTCGCGCCAGGGGCGAGCGCCGTCGTCGCGGGGGCGGCCGCCGGGTCGGGCGCCTGATTCAGCATCACCACTGCGATGATCGCAGCCGCGGCGATGACCGAGAGGCCGAGCACCACGCCGCCGATGAGGACGCCGTTGCCCGACTTCTCGGGGGTCTTGTCGGCGATGATCACAGGCGCTGCCAGCGCAGAGCCCAGGCCGACGCTCGGCGCCCCGATGCTGAGGAGGTCGTCGACCTTCGGGGGCGCCGCCGCCATGGGTGAGCTCGAGGCGGACGGAGTGACACCCGTCGCCGCTGCGAGCGCGCGGATGTCGATGAGGCCCGAGCCCTCGCCGGATGCCATGCCCGCCTTCGGAGCCGCCTTGGCCGGACCTGCGGCGGGCGCGCCGCTGCCACCCGTGGCCAGCGCCTGCAGGTTCGAGAGCGAGAAGAGGACGGAGTTCTCGTTGCGCTGGCCGGTCATCGCCTGCTGCGCCGAGACGCGCGGACCACCACCGCCCGCAGGTGCCGAAGACACGACGTCGTCGTCCTCGCCACCACCGAACGGGCTTGCGCTGCTCGGCGCGAAGAGGTCGGCGCCGGCGTCACGGGCCGCCTTGGCCGGCGCGGGGCGCTGCGACGGTGCGGCCTGCGCTGCAGGTGCCGCAGCAGCCTCGTTCGCAAAGGGATCGCCCGCGTCCGCCGAAGGCGCAGCGCCTCCGGGGTTCATGATCGCCTGGACGAGCTCTTCGATGTCCTGCGCGGGCTTCCAGTCATCGAAGCCCTCACGCCAGACGTACGCGTCCCAGCCGATCCGGCCCTCGGAGATCATCCCTCCGAGCTGCGCAGGCGTGAACGGCCCCTGCTGATCGCCATCGACGACCGCATGCCACACGGCCTCGCCGCCGTAGTCGTAGCCGCCCGCTCCCGCAGCAGGCGCCGCCTCGGCGCCACCCTGCTGGTCACCGCGCACCACGATCGCCGCACCGCACTTCTTGCAGCGGATCTTGAAGACACGACCCGCGACCTTCTCGTCGGCAATCGAGTACTTGGCACTACAGCTATCGCAGACGATCTTCATCGATGCTTTCCCCTGGTATCACTGGACGTTCGCGTGGTGGGACCGCGCGAACCAACTCCGACGTCCTCTCATCCAAGAGCACGACCGCGCCTGGCGCGATCGTCGCGTCGAGCTCCCTCCGTAGGAGGGGGAGACCTCGATGCGGACGCGAGGATACCGATCTCGCCTTCCGCCGATCAAGCACGCTCGTCGTGGTCTCGGGCTGGTAGACCCACCACCCCACGCACCCTTGGGTCGCGAAAAACGCGTGCTCATCCGAGGGTCGTGCCGTCCTTGCCGCAGAACTTGGTCGTGCCTGGGTAGTGCGTCCCGCACGTGGGGCAGATGCGCTCCGGCACGCTCTGTTCGCGACGCGAGACGAACTCTGCGTAGGGCACGAGCCGCTCGTGGTCCTTCGCGCACTGCTGTACGCCGGCGGGATAGCCGCGACGACAGATCGGGCAGATCATCGCGTCTGCTGGGCCCGACGAGGGCGCCAGCGAGGGTGCGATGGGCCCGACGGACGCAGCGATCGGCGCCGCGGGCACCGCGGAGGCCATCGAGGCCCGCTGCGCCCGCGCGGCGAGCTCGGCGCGTCGGCGACGGCCCCGGATCCCGAGCACGACGGCCGCGAGGCCCGCGAGGACGATCGCCAGCGCCGCGACCACGAGCAGCCACGGCGAGACGCCCGTGCCGGTCGGTGCGGCCCGCGCTGCCACGCCCGCGTCCTGTCCTGCGCTCGCCTGATCGGAGCCCACGAGCCCCGTCTCACCGCGTCGCGCGATGAGACCCGAGAGGTCCATCGAGGTCACTCGCAAGGTGGCGCGTCCCTCGAGCTCGCCGCTCCGCGCGACGATCGTCGCCTCTCCCGCGCGGGCCACGTCGATGCATCCGGCGCGGAGCACGCCCACATCGCCGCTCGCGACGCTCAGCTCGGCGCTCGCGGAGCGCACCCAGCAACCTGCGGCGTCGATCACGCGCGCGTTGAAGCAGACGTGATCGCCGACCGCGGCCTCGCTCGAGGCCGGTCGCACGGTGACGCGCGCGGGCGCCCCGGGAACGCAGGCGGGCTCGGGCGGCTCGGGGGCGCTGGTGGTGGGCGGGGGCGCGGTGCTGGTGGTGGGCGGCGGCGGTGCGGAGCCTCCGCTCGAGATGCGCTCGAACGTCTGCGTGGTCGTCACGTGCGCCGTGCAGTGCGACTCGTTGAGCGTCCAGTCGTAGTCGGTCTCGTCGCGCAGCTCGATGCGCTCGCTGCTCGCCGCGCGCAACGTGTACGTGCCCGTCTCGCGTCGCGGATCGTCGGGCGGCGTGCGACAGAGGATGGTCCACGAGCCCGACTGCACGCGCGAGGACACCACGCGCACCGCGCGGTTGTCGCTCCAGCAGCCGCGGGTCGTGCGTCGCCCGCCGAACGAGAGGTGATCACCATCCTGCGTCACGTGCACGGTGCCGCGCGCGGGCACGCTGCTCGACTGCGGACGCGGTCCGCAGTCGGGGCCCCACGTGTCGACGCGGACCTCGATCGACATCGCACCCTGTCGCCAGTCGCCTTCGTACGGCCCGTCGGCGCGCGCTGCGCTCGAGACCGAGAAGAGAAGGAATGCGACGGCGAACGAGAGCGCCCGGACGAGCATCGCGGGGGAGCATCGCACGCTCGATCCGCCGTCGGCAAAGACGGAACGAATCGAGGCGCGACCCTCCCGGATCGCGCCTCGTTCTGGTGCAGTGCCGCTCCTCAGGCGCCTGCGCGCGCCTTCTTCACTTCGGCCGTCAGCTCGGGCACGGCCTTGAAGAGATCGGCCACGAGGAAGTAGTCGGCGACGCCGGCGATCGGCGCCTCCTTGTTGTTGTTCACGGCCACGATCACCTTCGAGCCCTTCATGCCCGCGAGGTGCTGGATGGCGCCGCTGATGCCGACCGCGATGTAGAGCTTGGGAGCGACCACCTTGCCGGTCTGGCCGACCTGGAGATCGTTCGGCACGTAGCCCGCGTCGCACGCCGCGCGCGAGGCGCCCATCGCCGCGCCGAACGCGTCGACGAGCGGCTCGAGGACCGACTTGAAGTTCTCCGCGCTCTTGAGCGCACGACCGCCGGACACGACGGTGGCCGCGTCGGTGAGCTCGGGACGCTCGCTCTTCTGCGCGACGAGCGAGACGAACTCGATGCGATCCGAGGGACCGTCCGTCACGACCTCGACGGCCTCGGCGCCCGTGTAGCCACCGCTCTCCTCGGCCGGCTCGAACTCGCTCTGGCGCACGGTCACCACGTGCACGTCCGTCGAGATCGTGCAGTACCCGTAGACGTTTCCGGCGTACATCGGCCGGCGATACACGATGGTCCCGCCATCGACGCTCACGCCCGCGATGTCGCTCGCGACGCCCGCATCGAGGCGCGCCGCCACGCGCGGCAGCAGGTCCTTGCCAAAGGTGCTCGCCGTGGCCGCGACCACGCCGTAGCTCCGCGACTTGCAGAGCTCGCTCACCGTCGGCGAGTACTTCTCCGCCAGATAGCCGCCCTCGATCTCCGCGGTGAGGATCGCGCGCGCGCCATAGGGCGCGAGGCTCGACGCCGCGGCCTCGGTGCCCTCGCCGATCGCGAGGACGTCGAAGCTCCCACCGGTTCCTTCGGCGACCTTCTTGGCGAAGGCCACCGCGCTCAGCGTGTTCTTGCGAAGCTGGCCATCCAGCAGCTCCGCCACCACCAGGACATCCGTCATCTCATCCTCCAGACCTGAACGATTCGAGTTCCTGCGAGCCTGCGGTCAGGCCAGCCGGGGTGGGGCTGCCCGGGCACCGCGGCCGCGCGGGCGAGCTCCACGACAAGGGGAGGGAGGCGCGCGGCCTCCCGAGCATCACAGCACCTTCGCCTCGGTCTGGAGGAGCTTCACGAGCTCGCCCACCGTCTCGACGTAGCGGGTGTTGCCCGAGCGCGCGGGAGGCAGCTCGAACTTGCTGTAGGTCACCGTCGTCGCCTGCGCGACACCCAGATCGCCCAGCGACTTGGCATCGAGCGGCTTCTTCTTGGCCGCCATGATGCCCTTGACCGAGATGTGGCGGATGTCGTCCGGGTACGCGTGCGAGGCCGGCGTGATGCCGTTCTGTACGGCCTTGGACTGCACGATGCGGAGGTCCACGGTGACGACCGCGGGGAGCGTCACCTTGAGCGTGAGCACGCCCGTGTCGACCTCGCGGCCCACGGTGAGCGTCTTTCCATCGACGGCGATCGACATCGCGAACGTCGCCATCGGCCAGCCGAGGAGCTCGGCGAGCATCTGGCCTGCGGTGTTCGAGTCGCCGTCGACCGCCTGCTTGCCCATGAGCACGAGGTCGGGCTTCTCCGCGTCGACGATCGCCTTGAACGCCTTGGCGACCACGAGCGAGTCGAGCGCGCCTTCGTCGCACTTCACGTGGATGCCGCGATCGGCGCCCATCGCCAGGGCCTGCCGCATCGTCGTCTGCACGTCGTCGACGCCCAGGCTGACGATCACGATCTCGCCGGCGCGCTCGCCGGTCGCGCCGTTCTCGAGGAGGCGCAGCGCGGCCTCGAGCGCGTACTCGTCGAACGGGTTGATCGCCCAGGGGAGGTCTCCCGAGACGACCTGCTTGCCGTCGGCCGAGACCTTCATCTTGTTCGCATTGTTCGGGTCTGCGACCCGCTTGACCGGGACAAGGATCTTCACGTGTCCTCCGTGCTTCAGTCGGTTGTGGACGGCTCGTTGCGTGTGTCGTGCACCCGCCCGAGGGCGGTGCGGTCAGCGAGGCAGGGGGCGGCTCGGTGCCGCGACGCGGCGGAGCCCGTGTGGCCCTTCGAGGCCCTCGAGGCGCGCGCGATCTTGGAGGCTCGACGCATCGTGTCAAGCATCGTCGTCCTTCGTCGCGGCGTGGTCTGCGCGAGGAAGCGCACGGTGCTCGTCGCGCGAGAGGATCCCGTCGAGGAACACGCTCGCCACCTGCGGCGCGGCGCGCGCGAGCTGACCCGCTTCGCCGCCGCCGATCGCCCACGTCAGGGCCACGCCGTCCAGGGCGCCCCAGAGCGCGCGGGCCACGAGGCGCGGGCTCACGTCGGGGCGGACGACACCAGCGTGCTGGGCTTCTGCGATGAGCCCCGCCATCACCTCGAGGTACTGCACGAAGAAGGGCGCCGCGAACTGCTTGAGCAGCTTGGACGACTGCCGCAGGTTCACCGTCACGACCTCCGCGAGATCGCGCCGGCCCTCGAGCACGCCGAGCTGGAGCTCTACCAGCCGCCGGAAGCGATCCTCGAACGAAGCCTCGGTGCCCACGATCTCTCGCAGCACCTCGACGAGCCGGGTGATCCGGCTCTCGAAGACGGAGATGAGGACGTCGTCCTTGTTGCGGAAGTAGAGGTAGATCGTGCCGTCCGCCACGCCTGCAGCCTTCGCGATCTCCGACACGCGCGCCGCGTAGAAGCCCTTGCGCGCAAAGACCTTGATCGCCGCCTTGAGGATGCGCTCTCGCTTGTCGCTGCTGCGCTCGCTGCGTGTCGGTCGTGCACGCTTGTCGCCCTCGGCGCCCTCGCTGCGGCGGCGCGTCCGTCGGGCCCGCGGCTCGCTCCGGCTCGGCTCGCTGAATGGCGATTCATTTTCCGGCACGGCGGCCGGTTATCACTCGCCGCCGTCCGGGTCAACGGCGCCCGGAGCGCGGCAAGGGGTCGGCCCAGAGCCGCACCGTCCTCGGCGTCTCTTCGCACCGCAGGTCGGGCGCCCCGTCGATCGCAAGCTCCACGAGGCCTGCGATCGAGGCCGCTCGGCCCACCGCGTGCCGGTCGCTGCGGGCGCGCATCACGACACGGTCACGCACATCCTCCGCGAGCTCGCGCGTCGCGAGGCGCTCGAGGACTGCGGCCTCGCCACGGATGGCGATCGCAGCCCACGACGAGGCGTGGGCGGTTCCACGGGCGCGCCAGGTGACCAGGCCACCTTCGCGGCGCGCGAGCGCGGCCCACTCCGAGAGCAGCGCTTCGGCCACGGCCAACGACTCGCAGCCCGCGATCTCGCTGCCCACGAGGATCTCGGTCTCCGCCACCCCGAGCCGAGCTCGTCCTATGGTCGACGACGCAGACGACGCCGACGGCGCAGACGACGCCGACGATGCCGACGACGCCGACGACGCCGACGCAGACGACCCCATCTCGAGAACCGCGAGGTCGGCGCTTCGTCCCACCGCGACCCAGGTCGCTTCTCGCCACGACGCCCAGCGCCGCTGCACATCCTCCACAGGCACGTCGGCCAGCGCCTCGCGCGAGGCACGCAGGCCCGCGACCCGCGCGGGGCTCGACGGCGCGAATACCCTCGCCAGCGCGGTCAGGCGCTCGTCGTCCTCGGTCACACGGACCAGCAACGATTGGCGGGCGACCTCCACCTCGATCTCGCTCGGCATCCACTCCGCGATGCAGTCGGCCCACGCCGAGGCCTGCGCGCGGCTGATCGCTGCCTCACCGCTCGCGCGCACGAGCACGTGATCCGGGCGCGGATCGATCTCGGCCTCCGTCGCGCAGCGCACGCGCAGGAGCTCGGTCGCGATGGCGCTCGCACCGAGGGCCGTCGCACCGTCGCTCGTGGGCCCGGCGAGGACGGCAACCAGCGAGAGCCCCTGCGCGTCCTCGATCGGCACCGCACGCAACGCGCCGAGCGACGAGCCGCCCTGGTCGACGTCGCTCTCGGCCACGCGCGTCTCGGCGTCGCGGCTCACCAGCGCCACGCCGAGCCGCTCTCGCGCCGGGGCCGCCTGCTGCGCGATCCACCGCATGCCGATGCGGTCCGCGATCGCCCAGGCATCATCGTCCGCGAGCGGCGCCGGCGAGGGCCACGGCGGCGCGGCCGCCAGCCTGCGGAGGAGCGCCGCGTCCTCGT
>JAIBCE010000094.1 GCA_019694315.1 Sandaracinaceae bacterium | reverse complement strand
CCCTTGCCGGCGCCGATCGAGGAGCTCGGCTACCGCGCGCGGCACGGCTCGCGCGATGGTCTCTACTACCTCGAGGTGGTCATCGGCGACGCCGACTTCGACGACGCGCTGCCGATGCTCGTCATGATCCACGGTCGCGGCGGCAGCGCGCAGATCCCCGGCGGTCCGTTCCTCGGGCTCTCGCACCCGGTGCGCGTGATCGTCCCGCAGGCGCCCGATCGGCTCGGCAACGGCTGGCAGTGGCTGCCCGTCTACGTGGGCCAGGGGCTCGTGGATCGCCTGAGCTCCACGCTCTTCCAGACTGCGGGCAGGCTCGCGGCGATGCTGAGGGCCCTCTCCGAGGAGCGCCCGACGGTGGGTCGGCTCATCGTGTCGGGCTTCTCGCAGGGAGGCCTGCTCACCCTGACGATGGCCCTCCATCACGACGATCTCGTGGGGCACGCGTTCCCGCTCTCGTCGTGGCTGCCGCCGCCGATCGAGCCCGCGTATCGACGGCCCGACCTCGCGTACCCGCGCATCCGCTCCATGCACGGCACGGCCGACGCGATCATCCCGCTCGCGCCCACGCAGGCGCTCTTCGATCGCCTCGACGACATGGGCTTCGACGCAGAGCTCGTTCAGGTCCCGAACGTCGAGCACACGATCAGCGCCGAGGAGAATGTGCTCTTCCATCAGTGGCTCGAGGCCGCGGTGTGTCGCACGGTCGGTGACGAGCTCTGCGCGGTGATCGCGGAGATCGAGGCGATGCGCCTGCGCGGGAGCGAGCTACCCGACGCGGGCATCCCCGACGACGTGCCGCGGATCGACGCGGACCTCGACGCGGGCGACGTGGGGCCGCTCCCCGACGCGTTCTACCTTCCGCCCGACGCGTACGAAGAGCCCGACGCCTACGAGGCGCCCGACGCGTACGAGGCGCCCGACGCGTACGAGACACCGCAGCCCGAGCCGGCACCAGCACCGTAGCGGCGCGAGCCATGCGAAGCGCTCGCGTGGTCATGCGAAGCGTTCGCGTGGTCATGCGAAGCGTTCGCGTGGCCATGCGAAGCGTTCGCGAGGCCGTGCGAAGCGCTCGCGGGGCCATGCGAAGCGTTCGCGGAGCCGTGCGAAGCGTCCGCGTGCCTTCAGCGGCGGCGGCGGGCGAGGAGGGCCACGAGGGCGAGGAGGGACGCGGCGAGGGTCGCGGTGCTGTGCGTGCCGGGCTGGGCGCGACAGCCGCCGCCCTCGTCGGGGGGCGAGATCGCGGCGTCGATGGCGGCCACGTTCGCGTCGGTGCTGAGCGCGGCGTCGACCGCGCCGGCGTCGGGGCGCGGGCCTGCATCGGCCGAGATCGCCGCGTCGAGCAGCACGCCGCCATCGCTCACCCCGCACGCGCCCGCGCCGTCGCAGAAGCCGCCCGCGCACTCGAGGTCGGGATCGGTCATCGCGGGCACGTCGGTGCAGGTACCGACGGAGCCGGGGACGATGCAGGAGCGGCAGGTCTCGGTGCACGCCTCCGTGCAGCAGATCGCGTCCACGCAGTGCCCAGAGCGGCACTGCGGATCGCCCGTGCAGCTCGAGCCGTCGGCGCGCGGCAGCTCGCACGCGCCGCTCGGGCCGCAGTAGCGATCGCCCGGGCACTCGCCAGCGGCGCACATCGAGGCGCAGCTCGTGTCGTCGGCGCAGTAGCCCACCGCGCAGTGCTCCGAGGCGGCACGCACGCACTGACCGCTCAGTGAGCACGTGGCCTCGGGCACGAGGTAGCCGGCGCTGCAGGAGCCGGCGCCGCACACGGTGCCGGGATCGCGCACGGACCAGTCGCGCGCGTTCAGCATCGGATCGCAGTAGAGGCACGGATACGCCGGGTGCACGACGCCGTTGGCCACGCACTCGCCGCCGATGATGCAGCGGTCGGCGGTGACCACGTTGGTGCACGCGTCGGTCGCCTCCATGCAGGTGTCCACGGTGCACGCGTTGCCGTCGTTGCACGGATCGCCCGCGCCCACACAGGTGCCTGCCGCCGTGCAGCGATCGGTGCGCGTGCAGAAGAGGCCGTCGTCGCAGCGCGCGCCCACGCGTGCGCCCGTGCAGTCGAGGAGCACCGTGCGCGGCGGGAAATTCACCACGTCCGTCTCGTAGTCGTCCATGCCGACCCACGCGTCGTCGGGCAGATCGACCAGGCGCGCGGCCTCGGCCTGCGCGAGCGCCTGCGTCATGGTCTGGATCGCGAAGGTGACGATCACGGCGCGACCGCCGGCCGGCACCGTGACGTCGAAGGTCCACGAGATGCTGTCGGAGCTCTGCGTGAGGGCCCGCGCGCTGATGGGCGCGCCGGAGTCCGCGCCGCCCTGGACGAGGTGTGCGAGCGAGGGATCGCTCGAGCCATCGATGTCGTCGGTGGCGAACCAGCGCTCGGTCGGATCGACGGTGCCGTCGCCCGAGGAGGTCGCCATGAGGACCGTGGAGCCGTCGGAGCCGAGGTTGCCGCTGATCGTGACGGTGGTCGTCAGATCCGTCGCGCCCGGGTTGTCGAGCACCTCGAGGTAGCGCCCCCAGTCGCCCGTCGTCGGCACGTAGACCAGGCGTCGCACGTCGAGGCCCGACAAGCGCTGCACGCCCATCTCGACCTGGCGGCCGCCTGTCGTGACGGTGCCCGCGCCGGGGCTCGTGTACCGCAGCCCGCCGACGTCGAGGTAGTAGCAGCCGTCGTACGCGTCGATGGAGCCGTTGCTCAGCTCGCCGCCGCCGAATTCGTCCTGGATGTCGAAGAGGAAGCCACCGCTGCTCGTGAGATCGGTGGCGAGGGCCATGGCGGGAAGTGCGAGCGAGGCCGCGAGCGCCGAGAGGGAGGCGGCGCGGCGAACGAAGGAAGAAGAGCGCATCGCGCGAGCGTGACACTCCGCGGCGGACACGTCACTTCCGACCGTGCCGTCGCCGTCACTTCCAGCGCGTCACCACCGTCTCGCGCTCGAAGAGGGAGATCGCGAGGGCGAGCACGACGGTGTCGGCGAGCGCGAGCGCGCCGACGAAGAAGAGCGCGCCCATGCCGTCGAGCGCGCCGAGGCCGAGCGACTGCGCGACGAGCAGGCCCACGATCGGCAGCACGACCATCCCCGAGACCTGCTGAGCGGTCTGCGCGTCCTTGGCCCGCGAGGACACCGCGACCCCGAGGCCCACGCCGAGCACCGCGACGAGCGGCGAGGCCACCAGGATCGTGAGGAGCCAGCCGGGGGTGAGGAGCGAGGCGAGCGCGACGGGCGAGCACTGCGCGTGGATCACCGCGAAGTAGATCGCCGACACGACCCACTGCGGCGTCACGCCCAGCCCCGCGCAGAAGAGCACCTTCGCGATCACGATCTCCCACGTGCGTACGGGCGTCACGAGCAGCGTCTCGAGGCTGCGAGACTGCTTCTCGCGCACGAGCGTCTGCGAGGCGAGGATCGGCGGGATGAGCGCGGGCAGGAGCAGGATCACGAGCAGGCCCATCTCGCCGAGGTAGAGCTGGAGCGCGTCGTGGAGGCTCGTGATGTGGGCGATGCGATCGCCCATGATCTGCCGCAATTCCGCGAGATCCTGCGGATCCTGCGGCGCGCTCGTCTCGACGTTGCCGGTGGCCCAGCCGATGATCACCGCGACGGTGCCCATCACGAGGGGCACGAGCGTCACGCTCGCGAGGAGCATGCGCGAGGTGACGAGCTCGCGGAGCTCCTTCTCGAGCAGCACGAGGATGCGCGCGACCGAGGGAGATCGGCTCATCGCGACTTCTCCAGGACATCGAGGTACACGTCCTCGAGCGACTCCTCCACGTCGGCGATGCTCCGCACGGGCAGGCCCGCATCCACGAGGGAGCGCACGAGCGTGGGGACCTGCTCGTCGGGATCCGACAGCTGCACGACGAGCTCGACGACGCCCTCGCGCGCAGGTGCGACCTCCACGGACGCGATGCCGTCGATGGCCGTGGCGATCTCGCGCGCGGTGGTGAGCAGCTGCTCCGGCGTGTGGCCGGGCTCCGCGAGGCAGCGCAGGCGCACGCGCTGCCCGTAGAGGCGCTTGCGCAGCGCGGCGACCGTGTCGAGCGCGAGCATGTCGGTCTTGAGGATGCCGACGCGATCGGCGAGCTCCTCCGCCTCGCGGAGGCGATGCGTGGTGAGCACGATCGTGTGGCCCTCTGCCTTGAGCGCGCGCACGAGGGCGTGCACCTCTTCGGCGGCGCTCGGATCGAGGCCGGAGGTGGGCTCGTCGAGGAAGAGCAGCGGCGGGTTCGTCACGAGCACGCGCGCGATGGAGACCTTCTGCCGCATGCCCTTGGAGAAGCTGCCCACCGCGTCGTGCCGTCGCTCCCACAGCTCGAAGCGGCGCAGGAGCGACTCGATGCGCTCGTCGAGCGGCCGACCCTCGAGGCCCGAGAGGCGGCCGAAGAGGCGCAGGTTCACCTCGGCCGACAGAGACTCGTAGAGGCCCGGTGCCTCGGTGAGCACGCCGATCGACTGACGGATCGCGTCGTCGTCGTCGCCGAGCTCGTGGCCCATCACCGAGGCGCGACCGCGCGACGGCGGCACGAGGCCGGCGAGCATGCGCACGAGCGTGGTCTTGCCTGCGCCGTTGGGGCCGAGGAGGGCGAAGAGCTCGCCTCGGGCCACGTCGAGATCGAGCGCGCCGACGGCCATCGTGTCCTCGAAGCTCTTGCCGAGGCCGCGGCAGGAGATCGCCATGCTTCGATCGGGGCTCGCGGGGCTCGTGCGCGGCGAGATCGGATCGAGCCGCCGGGCGAGGAGCACGAGGCCGATCGGGAGGGGCGAGACGAGGAGCGTCGCGGCCATGCTCGCGGCCGGGCCGAAGGTGGCCGCCGTGCCCACCACGGCAGCGTTGAAGGCGTAGTGCAGGCCCATCGATGCGAGGAGCCAGCGCGGCGTGTTCTCGCGCACCGCGCGCCACACGAGCCACGACATCGCGAGGTGGCAGACGAGCGCCACGGCGCGCTCGAGCGGTCCTGCGAGCAGGATCCACCACGGCCCGTCGGTGGCGCGCGCGATCGCGTGCTCGGCCTCGGGCGAGAGCATCCCGGAGACGCTCGCGCCGAGGTTCAGCACCGAGAGGCCGCTCAGGATCATCAGCTCGGTGCCGCCGTGACCGAGGCCGAAGAAGAGCGCGTCGCGATGGCCGCGGCCCGCGTCCATGCGCTCGGCCTCGCTGCGGAGCGCGAGGAAGCGCGCGCTCTCCTCACAGAGCGGCGCGAACGCGAGGAAGATCGCGAGGCGCAGGCCGGGGGGCAGCGCGTCGGGGCCGAGCGCGTGATCGAGCGCGCTCGAGAGCGGGATCTGCACCACCTTGCTCAGGACGAAGGCGAAGGCGCCCGCGCCGAAGAGCGACCACGGTGTGCGCCAGCGCCGGTGCGCGAGCATCGCCAGCACGAGCGGCAAGAAGAGGTGCACGAGCCCGATCGCGATCGCACCGCCGAGCATGGCGAGCTCCCTCGTGCGCGGTCAGGCGCCGGTGAGGCCTTCGACCCTCTTGAAGACCTCGCCCTCGGTGAAGATGCGCACGAGCTCTGCGTCGACGTGCCCGTCCTTCACCTCGAAGCCGAGGATGTCGAGCGCGCGCTGCACGGGCATGGCCTTCTTGTACGGGCGATCGCGCGCGGTCAGCGCGTCGTAGATGTCGGCGATCGTCATGATCTTCGAGGCCAGCGGGATGTCGCCCGAGGTGCGGCCCTCGGGGTAGCCCTTGCCGTTGAGGCGCTCGTGGTGGTTGCCCGCGATCTCGGGGATGCGGTCGAAATTCTTTCCCCACGGGATCTTCGAGAGGAAGTTCCGCGTGTGCACCACGTGCGAGCGGATCTCGTCGATCTCGCGATCGTGGAGTGAGCCCTTCGTCACCTGGAGCGAGATGACCTCGTCCTGGGTGAGGAGCGGCTGCGCGTGGCCGCACGCGTCCACGTAGGTGCGTCGCCCGAGCTCGGCGATCTTCGTGAAGTCGCCCTCGCGCAGGACCGTCGGCTCGTTCGAGGCCTCGATCACCTTCCAGGCGCCCTCGAGCTCGGCCTTCTTCTCCGCCATGGTGCGATCGAGGCCCTCGAGCTCGAGCTTCGTCGCGCCGCCGCGGATCGCCTCGACCTTCTTCGCGAGGTAGTGCGCCTCGAGCTGGAGCGAGGCGTAGTCGAAGCGCTGTCGCACCTCGCGGAGCTGGTGCGGGTAGAGCTTCTTGGCCTTGACGAGGATCTCCTCGCGCACGCCGATCTTGCCGAAGTCGTGGAGGAGTGACGCGTACTCGAGCTCCTTGAGATCACGGCGCGTGAAGAGCTGATCGCGGTAGGGGCCTGTGTCGTTGCGATCGACGGCCTCGGCGAGCGCCACCGAGAGCACCGAGACGCGCAGCGAGTGACCGCTCGTGGTGGGATCGCGCTGCTCGATCGCCTGCACGCTGGCGCGGACGAAGCCGTCGAAGATGCGCCGGATCTCGTCGTAGAGGAGGGCGTTCTCGAGCGCGATGCCCGCCTGCGAGGCGAGCGTCGAGAGCAGATCCTCGCTGCGCTGGTCGAAGGGCAGGACCTGATCGTCGACCTTCTGGGCCGAGAGGCGCTGCCGCGGGTCGCGCTTGCGGTTGATGAGCTGGATGACGCCGATGACCTCGTCCTCGGCCGAGATCATCGGCATCGCGATCATCGACTTGGTGCGGTAGCCGACCTTGATGTCGAAGCTCGGATCGAACGTGAAGATCGGCGTCTCGCCGCTCGGCGGGAGGATGGAGCTGCCGGGCGGCGACAGCGGGCTCCGCTCGAAGGGGCTGTCGGTGCGGATCGTGTCCCGCGTGGCCGTGCCCTCGGGCAAGATGAGATCGTAGACGTCGGGGATGTTGATCGGACGTCGCATCACCGCGGCCGCGCCCGCGATCGAGCGCGTCGACATGGGGATCGTGAACTCCTTGGACTCGAAGCTCACCGACTCGTTCTGCGAGAGCTTGAAGCGGAGGTGCTTGTCCGAGGAGCCGGGCCGTTGCTCGATGACGTAGATGCTCCCCGCGTCGGAGCCGGTGATGAAGCGGCTCTTCTCGAGGATGAGGCCGAGCAGGCGATCGAGGTCGCGCTCCTGCGAGATGGCGCGCGAGATCTCGATGATCTCGCCGAGCTCGTAGCGATAGCGGTTGAGCCACTTCGCGCGACGCTCGGAGGCGGTGCGGAGCTCGACGCGCTCGAGGGCGCCCGCGATCGCGAGGAAGAACGGATCGGGGAGCGAGAGATCCGCGACCTGCGCCACGACCGCGTTGCGGGGAAGCTGCTCGAGGAAGCCGTCGGGGAGCTGGCCCACGAGGACGATGCCGACCTGTCCGTCGGCCACGCGCGAGAGGTACGGCTCGAGACCGCCCTTGCGCAGCGACGAGGTCGACTCGACGACGACCATCGCCTCGCCGCGCTGGACCTCCGTGACCGTGCCGTGGAGCTCGACGCGCAGACCCTCGCCGAAGCGAGGCTCGACCTCGACCGCCCTCGTGATCACCGAGGGCGAGAGGTCGGTCATCTCCGTGTCGTGCGTCTCACGGCGTGCGTTCATTCGGGCTCCTCCGAACGACGATCCCGCCATCGCGGGCGTTCTCGATCGCGCTCGTCGCGCTCCTCGGCGGCGCGGGCCGCCATGCGCTCGTCGCGCACCTCGTAGGCGCGCACGATGCGGGCCACGAGCGGATGTCGCACGACGTCGGCGTCGGTGAAGAACGCGACGCCGATGCCGTCGACGTTCTCGAGGAGCCGCACCGCGTCGAGGAGGCCGCTGCGGACGCCGCCGGGGAGATCCACCTGCGTGACGTCGCCGGTGACGACGGCCTTGCTGCCGAAGCCGAGGCGCGTGAGGAACATGCGCATCTGCTCGATCGTGGCGTTCTGCGCCTCGTCGAGGATGACGAAGGAGTCGTTGAGCGTGCGGCCGCGCATGAACGCGAGCGGCGCGACCTCGACCACGCCGCGCTCGACGAGCGCCTGTGCCTTCTCCACGTCCATCATGTCGTGCAGGGCGTCGTAGAGCGGGCGGAGGTACGGGTTCACCTTCTCCGCGAGATCGCCGGGGAGGAAGCCGAGCTTCTCGCCGGCCTCCACCGCCGGGCGCGTGAGGACGATGCGCTTGACGCGCTTCTCCATGAGCGCCTTCACCGCGACCGCCATCGCGAGGTAGGTCTTGCCCGTGCCGGCGGGGCCCACGCCGAAGACGATGTCGTGCTGCCGCATGAGCTGCACGTAGCGGTGCTGCACCACGCCCTTGGCGGTGATCGTCTTGCGCGGCGTGGCGAGCACCACGTCGCTCACCACGTCGGCGAGCTTGGCCTCGGGGTGGTTCTTCAGCGTCTTGATGGAGCGCTCGACCTCGCCCGTGCGCATCTGACCGCGCTCGAGCACGCCGAGGATCTCCATGAGGGCGCGCTCGGCGCCCTCGACCGCCTCGCGGCTTCCCTTGAGGTGGATGATCGATCCGCGCACGCCCGTCTCGATCGCGAATTCCTTCGCGAGCGTGGCGAGGTGCGTGGCGCCCGGCCCGGTGAGCTGGAGCATCAGGGCCTGGTCGTCGACCTCGACCTCGGCGTGGATGGGCCCCTGGCCCGTGGAGACGTCCGACATCCGACGGCGACGCTATCACGGAATGGTCCTGACACGGCGCGTTGACCGAGAGGTCGGGCGGGTGTTGGATCCAGCAGGGATCATGATCCAGCCCTCCTACGAATCGGCGCGCCTCGAGCTCGCGAGGCTGCGGATCGACAGTCGCGAGACCTACGACCAGGCCGTCGTGCGGACGGCGGAGCTCTCCGCGCGCACGCTCGGGGTGGAGCGCGTGGGCGTGTGGCTCTTCGACGACGCGGCCCCCGAGACGCTGCGGCTCGAGCACCTCTACGTGTCTTCCACGCGCAAGCACACGGAGGGGGAGGTCCTCGTGGTGGCGCACGCGCCGCGCTACCGGGAGGCCCTGCACGCGAGGAAGGTGATCGTGGCCGACGACGCGTGGGGCGATCCGGTCACGGCGGCGCTGCGCGCGAGCTACCTCGAGCCGCTCGGCATCACCTCGATGCTGGATGCGCCGCTCTACCTGCGAGGGCGCGTGGTCGGCGTGATCTGCCACGAGCACGTGGGCCCCGCGCGCAAGTGGACGGCTGCGGAGATCGACTTCGCGTGCACCATCGCCGACACGGCCTCGCTCGTGTGCGAGCAAGGGCGCAGGCTCCTGCTCGAGCGCGAGCTGCGTGATCGCGTCGCGAGCGCGTCGGCGGCGGACAACATGGAGACCGTGACGCTGCTCGCGCGCAGCCTGGCGCACGAGCTCGGCAACGTGTTCACCGCGACGCGTCTCGGCACCGATCAGCTCGCGAAGAAGGGCGACGAGGGCTCGCGCGAGCTCGCGACGGCGATCGGCGAGGCGCTCTCGGTCGGCGAGCGGCTCGCGTCGGATCTGCGGCGCTTCGGCGATCGGGTGAGCTCGGAGCCGCCGACCGCGCGCACGCCGACCGCGGAGGTGATCGCGCGCTTCCGTCCGATCCTCGAGCTGCTCGCGCGAGGTCAGGGGCGGCTCGAGGTCGACGTGGATCCCACGGTGATGCTGGGCATCGACGACACCACGATCGAGCAGGTGATCCTCAACCTCGTGCTCAACGCGCGCGATGCGCTCGCGTCGGTGGCGCATGTCGGGACCATCCGCCTCGCGGTGGTGCGTGCGGGCGAGCAGGCGATCGTCAGCGTGAGCGACGACGGGCCGGGGATCGCGGAGGCGCTGCGCGGCCAGCTCGGGCACGAGTACGTGACGACCAAGCCGCATGGCACGGGCATCGGCCTCTCGGTGGTGCGCAAGGCCGTGCAAGCCGCGAACGGCCGCCTCGAGATCCCGGCGGTGTCGAGCGGCGCGCGCATCGAGCTCCACCTGCCGCTCGGGTGAGCTCGCGGCAGAGGTGCTCTCGGTCCGTGCGGTCCCGTCAGGCCCAGGGGACGAAGACGTTGTCGGGCAGGCCGAGCTCGAGCCATACGCGCGTGCCGACGAGGTAGAGCAGGAGCTGCGCGGAGCCGAGGTGCGTGAGCACGATGCAGTCGTGCGAGGTGAGGCCGCGCGCGAGGCGAGGGCGATAGAAGAACCACTGCGCGATCGGCGCGAACGCGAAGAGCAGCTCCCGCACGCCGAAGGTGCCGCTCAGCACCGCGAGGGCGAGCACGGCGAGGCTCAGCGCGAGCAGGACGTCGATGAGCCGACGCGCGCGCTCGGGGCCGTGCACGACGGGGAAGGTGGGGATGCCCTCGCGACGATCGCCCGGCAGGTCGCGGAAGTCGTAGAGGATCTCGTAGCTCACCTCGAAGGGCACGAAGAAGAGAGCGAGCGCGGCCACGTAGCCCCACGGCACGATCGGCGCCCAGCCCGCGACGGCGAGCGGGTACGCGAGGCAGGTGAGCACGAAGAGGAAGGCGGAGCCGAAGTTCTTGAAGAAGTAGAGCTGCTTGATCCGCTTCATGCCGGAGGGCGTGGGCACGAGCCGATACGAGTACGCGAGGCCGATGAGCTGCACGAGCACGCGGAGCGGCGTGATCGCGGGGAACGCGAGGTGGCTGAGGAACGAGAGACCGAGGAGCGCGAAGCAACCCGGTGCGAGCAGGCGCCTCCACTTCGCGACGCGCTCGGTGCCGGGGATGCCGTTCTCGAGATCCTCCTCGACGTCGGTGACCTTGTTGAAGAGGTTGATGAGGAACCAGTCGAGCCCGACCACGAGCGCGAGAGCGAAGCCATAGCGGCCCGTCGTGAGCCACCCGAAGACGAGGCTCGCGGTCATCGCGATCAGCACGATGTCGTCGCGCGCGATCGAGAGCGCGTCGGAGAGGGCGCTCGAGGTAGGCGGCGAGGAGAGGGCTTCGGTCGTCACGTCGAGCTCGTCGCGAGGTTGCGCGCGGCGAGAGTAGCATCGGGGGCGATGCGGCTCTTCGACCTCGCTCGTGTGCGACCGGTCCTCGCTCGTGCAGGGGGTGTCGCGGTGGTGTGCGTCGCGCTCGGGTGCGAGCCGTCTGCGGGGCTCGACGCGGGCTCGGATGCGCCGCCCTCCGAGGACGCATTCGTGCGCGATGCGCCGCTCGACACGCGTGCAGACGCGGGCTGCACGGGGCGACCGGGGGAGCTCGTGGGCGAGCGCTCGATCGATCGCGGGGATCTGCCGCTCCTCTCGTGGACGGGCCTCGACGGAGAGGTCGCGCTCCTCGATCACCACGGGCCGTGCGCCCCAGCCGGGCGCGTGATCGTGCTGCGTCAGCTCGCGGCGTGGTCGGGACACTCGCTCTGGCACGCAGCGCACACCGCGGACGTCGTCGCGATGGACGACGTGGTGGTGATCGACCTCTGGGCCGCCGACGAGGACGCGATGCCGATGCGGCCCGCGTCGCTGCACGCGGAGCTCGCGCGCTACGACGCGCCACCCACCGCGCTGGCGAGCGATCCCGACGAGCAGCTGGGCGCGCTCGCGATCGCGGGCATCCAGCTGCCCATCATCGTGGTGGTCGATGCGCGCACGCTGCACGTGGAGCGCACGCTCTTCGATCCACGCGCGGGCGATCTCCCGCACTCCATCCGCGTGGTGCAGGCGCACCTCCGCGGCGAGCCCGAGCCGCGTCGGCCCGAGCCCGAGCTCGTCGACGGACGCTTCACGCTCGATCGCTGGGATCTCGTGCAGCAGCTCGGCGCCCCGTTCGTGCCGCCGCCGAGCCCGTCCAACGCGTACGCCGACGATCCGGCCGCGGCGACGCTGGGTGAGCACCTCTTCGAGGACACCACGCTCTCGCCCGCGGGCGTGTCCTGCCGCACCTGCCATCAGCCGAGCCGGGCGTTCACCGATGGGCTCTCGCTCGGTCGCGGCGTGGAGGAGGTCACGCGCAACACCCCCACCGTGATCGGTGCGTCCGCGGCGCGCTGGCAATTCTGGGACGGACGCGCCGACACGCTGTGGGCGCAGGCCGCTGGGCCGTTCGAGAACGCGCGCGAGATGGGGAGCTCGCGCCTCTTCGTGGCGCACCGCGTGGCTGACACCTACCGCGCCGACTACGAGGCGATCTTCGGTCCGCTTCCGTCCCTCGAGGACGCTGTCCGTTTTCCGCCAGCCGGCATGCCCGGCGAGGCAGCGTGGGAGGCGATGAGCGCCGAGGATCGCGATGCGGTCACGCGTGTGTTCGTGAACGTGGCCAAGGCGATCGAGGCCTACGAGCGCACGATCGTGCCCGTGCCCGGTCGGCTCGAGGCGTACGCGTCCGGAAGCTACGACGCGCTCACGCCGGGCGAGCGCGACGGCTTGCAGGCGTTCGTGTCGGTGGGCTGCACGCAGTGCCACTGGGGGCCGCTGCTCTCGAACGGTGCCTTCTTCGCGGTGGACATGCCGGGCGTGGGAGAGGGCGAGGCGGGGGATCGCGGCCGCATCGCCGCGCTCGCGCCGCTCACCAGCTCGGAGCTGCGCGCGCAGGGTCCCTACAGCGACGATCGCTCGCTCGTCGATCCGCTCGCGGGCCTCACGATGCTGCCCGAGCGCACGCTCGGCGCGTTCCGCACGCCCACGCTCCGTGGCCTCTCGCAGAGCGGTCCGTACGGCCACGCGGGCACCTTCGCGAGCCTCCACGACGTGACCGTGCACTACGCGCACATCCGCATGCCGCACACCCGCGATCCGCGCGTGGTGGGCACGCTCGACCCGCACCTGCTCGGCTTCGAGGACTTCCGGATCGACGCGGTGACGCGCTTCCTCGAGCTGCTCTGATTTCTTTCCGGTCGCTCGGACCGGAACGGGCAAGAGAATCCGCACGCCAGGTCGCGCGATCCCTTGAGGGATCGGGGGGTGGCAGGCCACCCTCGTCACGTGCACATGCTTCACCGAGCTTCGCCCCTGGTCCTGGTCGGCGCGCTCCTCGCCGGCTGCCCGACGAACCCCCAACCACCGCCGGACATCGAGGCCGAGGGCGTGAGCGCCCCGCTCGGTGAGATCCTCCCGAGCGCGACCGAGTCGCAGCGCGCGACGTTCGAGCGAGGACGTGCGGTGGCCGTGCGACGCTTCACGCGCGCCGATGGGCTCGGGCCTGCGTTCAACGTGACCTTCTGCGGCGCGTGCCACGAGCGGCCCGCCACGGGCGGCGGCGCCGGCCTCTATCGCAACTTCTTCTTCGGCGGCGTGCGGCAGCGCGATGGCTCGTTCAACACCACGCAGTCCGCGGGCAACACGAGCGGCGTGATCCGTCTCTACGCGTACGGCGACGAGTTCCCGGCGCGTCCGGGGATCCCGCCCGAGACGAACGTGATCGGTCAGCGCAACCCCATCCCGTTCTTCGGTGTGGGCCTGCTCGCGGAGGTCTCGGCCGAAGAGATCCTCTCGCGCGCCGACCCCGACGATCTCGACGAGGACGGCATCAGCGGCCGCGCGAACTACGAGAACGGCTTCGTGGGGCGCTTCGGCGTCAAGGCGCAGTCGGCCGCCGTCGAGGGCTTCATCCGAGGCCCGCTCTTCAACCACGCGGGCATCACCACCGAGCCGCTCACCGAGCAGCAGCGCGCGATGCTGCCGGTCGACTCGAGCCAGATGGGTCGCACGCGTCAGGGCCTCGTGATCGCGGCGCAGGCGTCGGCGCCGGGCAGCCCCACCACCGACATGGACGGCGTGCCCGATCCGGAGCTCGCGCCGAGTGACCTCTTCGACGTGATCTCGTTCGCGATGTTGCTCGCGGCGCCAGAGGCCGAGGCGCCCACCGCCGTCACGATCGCGGGGCGAGAGCGCTTCGAGGCGGCCGGCTGCGAGGGCTGTCACGTCGAGACGCTGCGCGGCCCTCGCGGGCACATCCATCCCTTCTCGGATCTCCTCATCCACGACATGGGCCCCGAGCTCGCCGACGGGCTGCCCTTCGGGCTCGCGACGGGCTCGGAATTCCGCACGCAGCCGCTCTGGGGCATCGCAGCGACGGGCCCGTATCTCCACGATGGACGCGCAGGGACGATCGACGAGGCGATCCGCATGCACGCGGGCGAGGCCGAGATCTCGCGCGACGCCTACCTCGCGCTCTCGGACGACGAGCGCAGCTCCGTGATCGAGTTCCTGCTCTCGCTCGGCGGTCGCGATCAGCACAGCGAGGGCCTCTTGCCGCCGGGCGCGCCGACGCCCGCCGAGGGCACCTACGGTGGCCCCGTGCCCGGCCTCGCGGCGGGAGAGCTCGCGCGCTTCGAGCGCGGTCGGCGCCTCTTCGATCGTGAATTCGCCTTCAGCGAGGGCACGGGCGCACCGCGCTTCAACGGCGACTCGTGCCGCGCGTGTCACTTCGATCCCGTGCTGGGCGGCGCCGGCCCGCGCGACGTGAACGTCACGCGGCATGGCTTCCTCAGCCCCGATGGGCGCTTCGTCCCGCCGACCGTGGGCACGATCCTCCACCGCGAGAACGCCCTGCACGGCGAAGCGATGTTCGCGCAGACGGAGGCCACGATCTTCGAGCATCGCCAGACGCCGCCGCTCTTCGGGCTCGGCCTGATCGAGGGCATCGACCCGGCGGTGATCGAGGCGCTCGCCGATCCGGACGACACGCTCAGCCCCGACGGCATCACGGGCCGCGTCTCGTACGCGGACGGCGGCGTGCTCGGGCGCTTCGGCTGGAAGGGACAGGTCCCGTCCATCGAGGAATTCGTGCGCGACGCGCTCTCGGCGGAGATCGGCCTGACCGTGCCCTATCGCGAGGGCCTCGTCTTCGGGCGCCTCCGCGACAACGACGCCATCGACGACCCCGAGGTCGATCAGGACCTCGTCGACGACCTCGCGTTCTTCCTCCGCAACCTCGGCGCGCCGCCGCGCACGGTCGCCGACGATCCCGCGCTCGCGTCGCGCGGCGAGCCGCTCTTCACCTCGGCAGGCTGCGCGTCGTGTCACGTGCCCGAGCTTCCCGGCGCCGACGGTCCGGTCGCGCTCTACTCGGACCTCCTCCTGCACGAGATCCTCGCCGAGGGTGCGGTCGGCATCGAGGACGCCTCCGCCTCCATGCGCGAGCTGCGCACGCCGCCGCTCTGGGGTCTCGCGACGAGCGCGCCCTACCTCCACTCCGGCGCGGCCGACACGATCGAGCAATCGATCGCGGCGCACGAGGCCGAAGGCGCAGCGAGCCGCGACGCGTTCGCGGCGCTCTCTGCCGACGATCGCGCGGCCCTCCTCGCGTTCCTGGAGACGTTGTGAGCGCGGCGCGACGCACGAGCTTCGCGGCGGCTTCGCTCGCGATGGGCACGGCGCTCGTGCTCGGCTGCGAGTGCACGCCGCCGCCCGGCCCCACCGATGGTGGCTCCGGGCGCGACAGCCGCGTGCCCGACGCGTGGGAGCTCGTGCCCGTGCACGACCCGCTCTCGATGCCGGAGGAGGCGACGCTCACACCGAGTGACTTCCAGCGCTCCGAGCGCTGCACGATGTGCCACGCGGATCACGTGAGCGAGTGGCAGAGCTCGATGCACGCGTACGCGATGGTGGACCCGGTCTTCCAGGCGCTCGTGTCGGTGCGACAGGCCGACTTCATGGGCACGCAGGATCAGTTCTGCGTGCAGTGCCACAGCGCGATCGGCACGCGGGGCGGCGAGATCACGGCGGGCTTCTCGTTCACGGGCCTCTCGCCGATCACGCTCGAGGGCGTGACGTGCGTGTCGTGTCACCAGGTGACCGAGCTCGCGCGCGACCACAACAGCGGCCACGTGCTCGACGCGACGGCCTCGATGCGCGGGCCGATCACCGATCCGGTCGCGAGCGGTCGTCACGAGTCGGCGTCGTCGGAGCTGTTCGGGACGAGCGAGTTCTGCGCAGGCTGTCACGACATCGTGGAGGTCTCTGGCCTGAGCCTCGAGCGGCCCTACGAGGAGTGGCTGAGCTCGCCTGCGCGCGCGGCGGGGCGCAATTGCCAGAGCTGCCACATGCCCGAGATCACGCGCGAGGTGGCCCCGAGCGCGCCCGAGCGCACCTCGCACGAGCACCGCTTCCGCGGCGTGGACCTGCCGCTCCTCGACGGCTTCGCCACGCCCGAGCAGATGGACGTGCTCCGCGCGGATCGTGCGGCCCTGCTCACGAGCTCGGCCGACGTGCGCCTCCAGGTGCCCGACAGCGTGCGCGCGGGCGGCACGCTCGATCTCGTGATCGACGTCGAGAGCCTGCTCGATGCGCACTCGTTGCCTACCGGCTCCACCTTCATCCGGCAGCTCTGGCTCGAGGTCGTCGTGCGCGACGCGCATGATCGCGTCGTCTACGAGACGGGAACCCTCGATGGAAACGGTGATCTCCGCGATCACTGGTCTGCGCTCGATCCGTATGGCGATCCGGATCTGGTGAGCTTCTCGTCGTCGCTCACGAACGCGGCGGGCCAGCCCGAGCTCTTCCCGTGGCGCTCGACCGAGCACTTCCGTCGGACGCTCGAGCCGCTCCACACGCGCACGGTCACGCTGTTCGTGCCGGTGCCGTCGAGCATGGACGGACCGCTCTCGGTGCGCGCGCGCCTGCGGTTCCGCAGCCATCCGCCCTTCCTGCTCCGAGCGCTCGGCCTCACGGAGCTCGTGCCCCGCGTGGAGATCCAGGACATCGACGAGGCGAGCGCGAGCGTGGAGGTGGTGCCTTGAGCGAGGGAAGCGTTGGGACGGGTCGTCGGGGGATGCTCGCGATCTCGGCAGCCCTCGCGGGCGTGTGGCTCGCGGGATGTCCGGGCCCCGAGTCCACGGTGTGGACGGAGGCCTTCGACGCGCACGACGTGGGCTGGCTGCTCAACGTCGCGTCGGTGTCTCCCTCGGACGTGTGGGCCGTGGGCGGCTCGCCGGACGCGGGCGTCGCGCGGCACTACGACGGGCACGCGTGGAGCGCGGTGGCGGTTCCGAGCGCGACGCCGCTCCTCAACTGGGCGATGCCGTTCCGCACCGATCACGTGATCGTCGTGGGCAACCACGGCACCGTGCTCGTGTGGAACGGCGCCTCGTTCGACACGCAGGAGAGCGGCACCACCGAGAACCTCTGGGGTGTGTGGGGCGCGAGCGAGACGGATGTGTGGGCCGTGGGCGGCAGCGGCTTCGAGGGCTCGGTGGCCACGGTGATCCACTGGGACGGAGCCTCGTGGACGCCCGCGGCGCTGCCGACGCTCGAGCGCCCGAACGTGTTCGCCTTCTTCAAGGTGTGGGGCTCGAGCGCGGACGACGTGTGGGTCGTGGGTCAGCGCGGGGCCGTGGTGCACTACGACGGCAGCGCGTGGACCGAGGAGCTCGTGGGCGCGAGCGACGATCTGATCGCGGTGTGGGGCACGGGGCCCGATCACGTCGTGATGGTCGGCGGCCGCAGCAACGCGATCGTCGTCACCTGGGACGGAACGAGCTTCGTGAGCTCGAACCTCGCGCCGCTTCCTGGCCTCAACGGCGTGTGGATGGACAACGATCGCGTGTTCCACGTGGCTGGCACCGAGGGCACGCTGGCGACCATCGAGTCCTCGGGCCTCGTGTGGCACGACGACGCCGTGCCCGCGACGCGCCTCGCGTACCACTCGATCACGGGCGACTCGTCGGGTCGCCTGTGGTCGGTGGGCGGCAGCCTCTCGAGCGTGACCGCGCCCTTCGTGGGCATCGCCTCGACGCGACCGCGCGCCGCGAGCGAGCGTTGAGCGCGCCGCCGTCGTCGCACGGCCTCGCGTTCACGGTGCTCACCGTCGCGCTCGCCGCGGCGGGCTGCGGCCGACCCTGCGCGCCGCTCGAGCTCTACGCCGACGGTTCGCTCGTGCTCACGCTGTGCGCCACGCGCACGCAGACCGAGGCGGAGCTCCGCGGGGGGCTCTCGCTCCGTCCTCCGCTCGCGCCCGACGAGGCCCTCGTGCTCGTGTTCCCCCTCGAGACCGAGGCGTGCATCACGAACGCGCCGGTGGGCTACGCGATCGACGCGGCCTTCCTCGACATGCAGGGCACCGTCGTCGCTCTCGAGCGATCGATCCCCGCGCACGACGAGACCTCGCGCTGCCACCTGGCCACCGCGCGCGTGGTCGAGGCCCGCGCAGAGGTCTTGCGCGACGTGCGCGTCGGCGATGTCGCTCCGGCGGCGCGGTGAGCGGCCCGGGCGCGGATCGCTCCTGGGTCGCTCTTGGGTCGCTCTTGGGTCGCTCTTGGATCGCGAATCTTGGTCGCACGACCAAGATTGTCGGGCTCAAGGAGGCGGCACCACGTGGATCAGGGCCTGGCTCACGGCGCTGCCGTCGTCGATCTCGATCACGTCGTCGACGCCCGAGGTGCTCCCGGCCGTCCACGTGAGCCCCGCGAGCGAGCCGCCCGAGGCGTTGGTGACGACGCGGACGGAGACCGGCGCGCGGGTGCCGTGCGCGCGGAGTGTCTGCGACTGTCCCGCGGCGAGCGTGGTGTGCGCGGGCAGAAGGCGCAGCGGCGAGGCGAGGCCGGAGGGTGGATCGTAGACGCAGCGGAGGCCGAAGGTGTTGGGGTGATCCGTGTCCCAGAAGGGGTGCGTGTTCGCGTAGAAGAGGCCCTCGTGCGCGTCGCCGGGAGGCAGCCCCGCCGCGCCTCCGCGCTGGATGCGCAGGCCGCCCGAGCCCTCGACCATGCCCATGCCGCGCGCGTTGTCGTAGGTGGGCGAGGGGTCTCCGACCTCCACGGGGCAGCCCGCCATGTAGTTGCCCGCCGGACCGAAGGTGAGCTGGTCGGCGCCGCTCAGCGCGCAGATGTAGACGCGCGGCGTCTCCGGGTGCGAGCCCGTGACCCACTCGGTGCGGTTGCCGCCGAGATCCCAGACGAGCTCGCCCGAGCTGAGCAGGTGCGTGCGCGAGTACCAGAAGTCCGAGCTCGCGTGATCGGTGCAGCTCGGGTGCGCGCTGATCTGCCCCACGGTGTCGCAGGGGTGGGCGTCGTCGACGGCGCCGCCGACGTTGGTGTCGACGTTGCCGAGGTTCAGCCCGCCGATCCCCACGGCGTAGCCCCTCCAGTTCTCGGAGACGCCCTCGATGTCGCGCGCGATGACCTGCCAGTCGTCGTTGCTGACGAGGCGATAGCCCGCGCCCAGCGATCGACACGCGGTGTCTCCGTCGGCGGGGTTGAGGTACAGATACGGGGCGCCGTCGGGCACGCTCCGGGGCGCGCCGCCCACGTCGAGCATCTCGTACTTCGAGAGACAGAAGTCGCGGTCCATGTAGAGCGGATTGCCCGGGACGAGGACGAAGCCCTCGGGGCAGACGATGGGGATCGCCGCGTCGGGGGCCGAGAACGCGTCCTGACCGCCGTCGACGGGCACGCTCGCGTCGAGCGTCGCGTCGGGCTCCGGGGCCGCGTCGCGCGATGCATCGACGGAGGCATCGATCGAGGTGTCGGGGCCGACCGCCGCGTCGAGCGCGGCGTCGATGGAGGCGTCGGGGCCCGCGTCCATCGCCGCGTCGTGCGGCGGCGCGGCGTCTTGCCCGTAGCCGAGGCGGCCGCAGCCCGCGAGGACCATCACACCAAGGGCCCATCCGTGGTGCGGCAGATCGCGGCGAGAGGTCACGCCCGGAATCTACACGACACGGGCGAGCGTGAGACGCGGACGATCACGCCGAGGCACGACCCGTCGCGCACCGAGGCCCGACCGATCGTCTCGCGGAGACGTCCGAGATCACGTTGCGTGAGCGATCGTGCTCGGTCACACGCGGGCCATGTCTCGCTCCCACCCGCTCGTCGCGGTCACATCCCTGGTCCTCGCTCACGTCGTCTTCGGCTGCGGCGGTGAGAGCCCTGTGCCCGACGCAGGCGCGATCGACGCCAGTGGCCTCGATGCCGCGTCGAGCGACGACACGGCGAGGCCCGTCGATGCGCCGAGCGCTCCGGGCGAGCTCGCCGACTACTGCCGTCCGCTCGCCGAGCTGCTCTGCATGCGCGCGTCGTCATGTGGCTGCGGCGCGATCCTGCCAGGCGGTGTGCTCGACGTGGCCGCATGCACCGCGCGCTGGCAAGGAGACTGCGAGGCGGCGTGGGGCCCGTTCGTCGCCGCAGGGGCGCGTGTGGATGCAGCGCGCGCGATGGCGTGCGTGGACGTGGTGGCCGACGCGACCCCGACGTGCGCGCCTCCGAGCGGGCTCGCGGCGTTCGCGCTCTGCGAGCCGTTCGTGATCGATCCCGCGGGGCTCGGGGAGCGCTGCGCGAGCCCCTACTGCGCCGGGGGCGAGGGGGTGTGTGCGCGCGGTGGCGCGAGCCCCACGTGCGTCGCGCGCGGTGGCGCCGATGCCGTGTGCGACGACATGTTCTCCTGCGCCACGGGCCTGGCTTGTCTGGGCGGTCGCTGTGCACCGCCCGGCGACGTGGGCGCCGCGTGCACCATCCCGACCGAGTGCCTCCCATCGCTCGTGTGCGTGGCGGGCGAGTGCGCCGCGCGCGCGCCCTCGGGTGCGCACTGCACCGACTCCTCCGCGTGCGAGCCTGGGCTGCTCTGCGAGGGCGGCGTCTGTGCGTCGCGCACGGGCACGCAGTGCGACGACGCGCACCCGTGCGGCAGCCTCGAGCGCTGCGCGCAGCCCTCGTCGTGTCGTGCGCCGCTCGGGCTCGGCGGCGCGTGCCGCGAGAACGCCGACTGCGAGCCCTCGCTCTACTGCGAGGACGCGACGCACACGTGCGCTGCCCGACCGACGGAGGGCATGGCGTGCGCGAACGGCGTGATCTGCGCGCCGGGCCTCGGCTGCGACATGGACGGTGGCGGCACCTGCCGCGTGCTCGGCGGCGCTGGAATGCCCTGTCTCTTCGGCGAATTCGGCCCGTTCCTCTGCGCCGAGGGCTTCGCGTGCGCGGGCGGGACCTGCGGTGCGCTGCCGACCGAGGGGCAGGCCTGCGCTGGCGTGGACACGTGCGCGGCGGGCCTCGGCTGCGCGTTCGGTCCGGGGGGCTCGATCTGCGTCGTGCCGCGCGCGGAGGGCGAGGCCTGCGAGAACCGTCAGGCGTGTCGCGCCGAGCTCTTCTGCGGGTCCTCGGGCACGTGCGAGCCCGACGCCGCGATCGGCGCGCCGTGCGATCCGAGCCTCGGGGACTGTGGCGGAGCATGCGTGCTCGACGACAGCGGCGGCTTCACGTGTCGCGCGCCGCTCGCCGAGGGCGCGGGCTGCCTCGCCAACGAGGACTGCGGCGCGGGCCTCACCTGCCTCGTGCGCAGCGAGGACACGCGCTGCCTCGCCGAGATCTGCGCGAGCCTCTGATCGGAGCGCGACGCGGACGGCCGCGATCAGCGCAAGCCGAGCTCCGCGAGGATGCGCGAGAGGCGGTGCGCGAGTCGCTCCAGGACTCGAGAGAGGTCCGGATCGATCAGGCCATGGAACGACAGGGTCCGCGTGCTCGCCGTGCCTTCGACGATGGCGATGCGCTCGTGGGCACGCTCGAGGGTGATGCGGACGGCGATGCGGAGGCCGCCGCTGGTCACCTCGCGGGGATCGGGTCGCGCGCGAGGATCGGCCGTCAAGAGGACGTGGAGCGTGGTCTCGTCTTCGTCTCGGATCACATCGAAGGAGGCCGCGCGCCCCTCGCGTTCGAGCCACCCGATCAGCGCGTCCTCGCCCGACGCGAGGCGCTGCGCCACGAGGTCGTTTCCGTCCGTCGCCACGGCCTCGAGGTGCACGCCTACGTGTTCAACGCCGCCGAGCGGCTCGCGTACCGGGGAGCGATAGACGTAGGAGAAGCCGCCGCAGCCCGCGGTGAGCGCGGCCACGAGCAGCGTCGCTGCGAGCGGCACCGCCCCGCGCAGGACCACCCCGCGCAGGAGCGCCCCGAGCAGCACCGAACGAATCGAACAGGCGCTCGCGCCGCTCACTGCAGACCTCCCGCCCTCAGCAACGAGGCGACGTCCCGCCCCAGCGTCGCGTGTGCCTCGCGCAGGCTGACCGCCAGGCCGGCCTCCAGGCTCACGCGCGTGTGCAGGCGGAGCACCGGGCCGCTCGCGCCGCCGCGCGCGGTGAGGACGTCGGCGTCGAGCGAGATCGGCCACCAGCAGATCATGCGACTGTCCCGTTCCCAGTCGCAGGTGCGCGTGTGGCCAGTGCCGGAGCAGACCCAGCGTCGGTCCGGGACGGTGGTGCACTCCTCGTTCTCCACCCGCATCGAGCGGAACACGACCGTGACGAGGAGATCCTCGGCGCCGTTGGCCTCGCCGACGGGCACCGTGCGACCGCGCAGCGTGTCGCGGAGCGCGGCGAGGAAGTCCTCTCGCAACGGGTGGTAGTACGTGAGGTCGAAGCGCTGGCGCGCGCCGAAGGGCCCTACCTCGTATCCGTCGTACTCGAAGCGCACGCCGACCGACGTGACCGCGTGGAGATCGAGCATCGTGTCGCCCGGTGGTGCAGGCACCGTCGGCGGGCTCGCGCGCTCAGCGCTCGATGCACGCGGCAGCGGAGGAGGGAGCGCGCCTCGATAGGCAGGCAGGCGGCGCGCGCACGCGGTGAGGAGCACCACCGCGGTCAACACCACCCAGGCTCGCGACCAGGCCATCGCCACATCTTCTCTCACTGCGTGAGTCACTTGCATGGGCTCACGCTCTTCTCTTCTTCCCGGAGGCTCTGGCGGCAGACCCTCCCCCTCGCCGCGGGTTCGTTCGGTCACCCGAGGAGATCGCGGATCGCCTCGCTCCACGCGAGGCTCGAGGGCGCTGCCGCCGTGGCCTCGAGCGGGCCGAGCTGCTGCATCGGGACCTCGACGAGCCGCTCGGGCCAGAACCCAGGCTCGACGTCCGCGCGCAGGGTGCCCGTCCTGAACGCGCGCTCGAGACCATCGACGTTGCCCGACTGGCGTCGGAGCAGGCGCCAGCCTCGATCTCGCAGGCCGAGCACCTTGCCGGGAAGGATCTCTCGGCCGGGAACGATCGACGCGTCGGTGTGCACGCTGCGAGCGAGCTGCGGGAAGGGCGCGAGGAGCTCGTAGCTCGCGAAGACCTGGCTCCACCGAGCACGGGTCGCGTCGTCGAGGAGGATCGGGTGGGGGATCGAGGCGCTCGCCTCGTCGCTCGGCACGAAGAGCTCGTCCTCGAGCGTCGCGAAGGAGGCGTCTTCGGCGACGCGGAACAGCGTCGTGCCCTCGCGCTCGTGCGCGGCCCACACGAGCCCTTGCGCGACGCGACGCGACACCTCCGAGGAGGCGAGCTGCGCGCGCAGGCGATCGAGCGGCACGCGGGTGCCCTCGATCATCGCGCGCTCGAGCCGCGTGCGCTCCGAGACCAGCGCGTCTCGAGCGGCCTCGCGCAAGGCGCTCCAGGTCTCCTTGGCCACCTTCGCGAGCGCGGCGTCGTCCTTCTTCGTCGGTCGCGGGAGGTCCGGCAGGCGCTGACCGCTCTCGTCGCGGAGCTCGAGCGTGTGCTCGCGCGACCAGACCGGGACGAAGCGCCTCGAACCGTAGGAGAGCGCGACGTCGAGCTCGATCGTCGGCGCCGCGAGCTCGTCGATCGCGACGCCGCGATCGATCGCGACGAGCTCGAGCAACCCCTCGATGCGCGCGCGGGTGTCGGCGTCGCGTGTGGTGCGCGCGAGCGTGACGAGCTCGGTGACGCACGTCTCGGTGCCGAGCCACACGAAGACCTCGGCGACCTTTCGCGCCGTGCGCCGCGCGTGGCCGTCCTTGGCGCGGGCCCACGCGCGCGCGGCGCGCCCGAGCTCCCTCACCGCGCTCTCGCCGCCGAGCACCGCGAAGGCGTGTGCGATCCACTGGTTCTGCGTCGCCATCCCGCCTTCGGTCCACTCGCCCCAGAGCGCACGACCGAGCTCGGCGAGCGAGGCCGGATCGCACGCGTCGATCGCCGCGCGCATCGCGACGTGGTCGGGTGGAAAGGGGGTCGCGAGCAGACGACCGAGCGTCTGCATCGAGGCCGCCTCGAGCGCCTCGCCCTCGCGCGTGCGCACCGTTCGGCTCGCCCACGACTTCGGCAGCGCCCGCGAGAAGAGCGGTGGCGCGCCGC
>JAIBCE010000489.1 GCA_019694315.1 Sandaracinaceae bacterium | reverse complement strand
GAGCGCGGGGAGGGGCGCGTCGGCCGAGATCAGCGTGAGCAGCGCGCTCACCCGGGTCGCGCCGTCGGCGGCATCGAGCGGAGGGGCGACCGCCCAGCCGTCCTGGCGCACCCACTCCGTGCCAATCGTGCTCGCCGTGGCGGCCAGTTCCTGGTCACCGTGGTCGGCCAGGCTCGGGCGGCGGCGATGGAGCCCGCCCACTGGCTCGCAGGCTGTGAGGCAGGCGAGGGCCGCGAGGAGGAGCGTGCTGCCGAGGCGACGCGAGGTGCGGTGCGCAGTGAGCATGCCGCCCCGAGCAGCAACGCACGTGCGCGCCGTGAGCGGGCGCGATGCGGCCTCGAGTCCGCAGTGCGGACGATCAGACGGGGTCGCTTCGCCAGACGATGAAGCCAACGTCGGGTCCGAGCTCGGGCAGGGGGACGACGCCGTAGGCGTACCAGCGCCCGAACTGCGCGATCTCGCCGGTGAATCCGCCGGGGGAGATCGCGAGCCCCGCGGCGCGGGCGGCCTGGTCGGGCACGATCGTGTCGAGATCGGCGGGCGTGCCGCGGTGGTGCACCTGGTCGCCACGGTAGAGGTAGACCCACACGATCGTGCCGCCCTCGTCGGCCGTCTCGGCCTGCAGCTGCCGGGTCAGTCGCTGCGCGGTGCGCCAGAGCGGCGTGCCGGCGATCACCACGCCTGCGAGATGACCCTGGTAGTAGGTGGGCACCGCGTGGACCATGATCACCGCCGGAGGCTCGCTGGGGATGAGCCCGGGCCACTCCACGAGCGCGCGGGTCCGCACGCCCTCCGTGAGCGCTCGGCGCACGTGCGGGAACATCTCGGCGACGTTCTGGCCCGCCATCGGATCGGGCTCTCGGTCGCGGCAGATCACGACGCCGTCGAGGCCTGCGACCGCGATGAAGGTCATGGGCGAGATCATCAGCTCGGGGATGCCGCGGGGCGGCTCGGTGAGCAGCGCGAGCGCGGTCCGCATCTGGTGGGCGCGCTCGGCCGGATCTTCCACGACGAAGCCGCGACCCAGGCGCTCGCTCGCCGCGACGAGACCCGTCTCGGCGCGCTCGAGATCCTCGTGCACGAGGGCCGTGATGCGCGGGGCGTGCGAGTCGTGGATGACGTGCTGGGCGTGCTCGGCCGTCTCGCAGGCCGGGAGCATCGTGGCGAGGGCGAGGAGGAGGGCGGCGAGGTGGATGGGACGAGCGCGCATGGTGGGGACGCTACCCGTGCAGACAACCATCGGGAAGAGCCGTTCCCGACCGCCTTCGTGGTAGAGTCGTTTCGTGCCCCCGAACGCCAATGAGGGTCCGGGGCAGTCCGGCGCACGCGTGGTCGACGGGAAGTACCACGTGCTCCGGCTGCTCCCCGGAAAGGGCGACGTCATGCGCCTTCTCGCCGAGCATCCTGGCATCGGACGCACGGTGGAGCTGCGCATGCTGTCGCCGCGCGCCGAGCTCGACGGGCTCGCGCAGCGCCTGCTCGAGCGCGAGGCCCGCACCCTGGGATCGGCACCGAGCCCCTACCTCCAGAGCGTGATCGACAGCGGCACCGACAACGGCCGCCCGTACGTAGCGCTCGAGGCCCTGGACGGTCCCACGATCGCCGAGCTCGTGGCGAGCCAGCCGCTCGCGGTCGAGCGCGCGGCCAAGCTCGTGCTCCAGACGCTCGCGGCCCTGCGCACGCTCCACGGCCAGCGTATCGTCGCGCGCTCGCTCTCCCCCGAGAGCTTCGTGGTCGTGAACAAGCGCGACGGTGAGGTGGTGAAGCTCCGTGGCCTCGATCGCGCCGAGTTCCTCGATGCGAGCCCGAGCGAGCTGCCCGTGCCGTTCTCGCCGTACCTGGCGCCCGAGATCCGTCGCGGCTCCGACGGCCGCGACATCCGCGTCGACATCTTCTCGGCGGGCGCGCTCTTCCGCCACCTCGTGACGGGAAAGCCCAATGGTGGCGAGGTGCGCGACGAGCTCGCGGCGCGCGCGATCCTTCGGGCGATGAGCGACGATCCCGACGAGCGCTTCCCCACGGCCGAGGTCTGCATGCAGGCCGTCGCCGTGTGCGCGCCTCCCGACGAGGTCCCGAGCTCTCGGGCGCGCCTCCCCGACGATCCGCTGGTGCGCGACCTCCATTACCTCACGCTTCGCCGTCGCACCCAGCACGGCAGCACGCTCGGAGGCGATCGCGCGTCGGCCACCGTGGAGCTCCCGTTCGCGCTCCTCACCATCGAGGCCATCTACCGCCGCCTCGGCTCGCAGATCTGGGCGCGTCTGGTCGACGAGGTCCCCGCCGTCGAGTCTCTGCTCCCCTCGGCGGGTCAGACCGGCCGCTACGGCTTGAACGGCGTGCCCCTCGAGCTCTTCGAGAAGGTCCTCGAGGCGGCCGACCACGTCGGCGGCGCCGACGATCTCGGCCTGCTCTCGGAGATCGCAGAGGCGATGGTCGAGAAGGGAGCGCAGCGCATCTTCCCGGATCTCCCTGCGAGCGCGAGCGCGGAGGCGATCGTCGATGGGCTGCCCTACCTCTGGGGACGCGTGCGACGTCGCGGCAGGGCCCACGTCCACGCGCGCGAGGAGCGCTCGGCCAAGCTCGTGATCTCCGAGCAACACGGGGCCTCGCTCGAGCTCTCGGGCCTCTTCGCGGCGATCGTCCGGGCCATGCTGCGGCGGGCCGCCGGACCCAAGGCCGACGTCTCGGTGCTCAAGTGCGCGGCGCTCGGCGACGACGTCGATACGCTCGTCGCGCGCTGGTAGGCGCGAACGCACGTCCACCGAGGGCCACGCGGGCCGGGGGGGCCGTTCCGGGTTCCAATCCGGCGCGCCGCCGATGTAACCTGCCACCGGGCGCATTGGATTTCGTCGGTCGAACACTCGTCGGGAAGTACAGGATCGAGAAGCTGCTCGGACAGGGCGGGATGGGGTCCGTCTGGAGGGGCACACACGCGGTCACGGGTCGCAAGATCGCGGTGAAGATCCTCGACGAGAAGTTCCTCTCCAACGCAAACGTCGTCCAGCGCTTCGGCCGTGAGGCGAGGGCGGCGAGCTCGATCGCGCACGAGGGCATCGTCGAGGTGCTCGACCTCGACCAGACCGAGGAGGGCGTCCCCTTCCTCGTCATGGAGTTCCTCGAGGGCGAGTCGCTGGCACACCGCATCGACTACGGCGAGCGCATGAACGAGGAGCAGGTCGTGTCGCTGGGGGCGCAGCTCCTCGACGCGCTGCACGCCGCACACGAGAGCGGCGTCGTCCACCGCGATCTCAAGCCCGACAACATCTACGTGATCCCGGGCGCGCGCGGCGAGTGCATCAAGATCCTCGACTTCGGCATCTCGTGGAAGGACGACGAGCAGGACGCCAAGCTCACCGTCACGGGCTCGGTGCTCGGCACGCCTCACTACATGTCGCCCGAGCAGGCCATGGGCGACACCGACACGGATCGACGCGTCGACATCTACGCGGCCGGCGTCGTGCTCTACGAGTGCATCGTGGGGGCCGTGCCCTTCGAGGGGGCCAACTACAACAAGCTCCTGCGCGTCATCCTCGACAGCGCGCCGACGCCTCCCAGCAAGCGGGGCGCGAAGCTCTCGGCGGCGGTCGAGGCCGTGATCCTCAAGGCGCTCTCGAAGCGGAAAGAAGACCGACCGGGCACTGCGGCGGAGATGCGGCACATGCTCCTTCGCGCGAGCCGTGAGGAGCCATCGCGACCCTCGGGTGTCTCGCCGCGCGTGGTCCTGCCCGAGCTGCCCGATCCGAGCGGCGGTGGTCGGGGAAGCGCTGCGCCGGCGACGAGCGGCCTTCCTTCGTCGACGGGCGCGAGCCGCTCCGACGAGTCGGTGGCGATGCGCTGGCTCGGCGCCGATCTCGACGACCCCGAGCCCTCGCCTCCGCCTCGATCGCGGCCCGAGGTCGCGGTGCCGGTGCGCGCGGATGCCACGCCGCGCAAGAGCCCCGGCCCGGGGCTCCAGGACATCGACGCGCTCGGCGACGGACCGAGCAGCGGCAGCATCGAGATCGACGAGCGCGCGTTGGCCCGCAAGGTGGGCACCTCGAGCACGCGGCAGAGCCTCTCGCGGATGCCCGCGGTGGGCGCGTCGAGCACGCGGAGCTCGAGCGGTGGCATCCCCGCGGTAGGCGTCGCGCCCATCGAGCCGCCGCGTCCCACACCGCCACCGCCCGTGGTGTCGGGCACGACCACCGCACGCACCGCCGTGGTGGCCGCGCCCGCGGAGAGCGCGCCCGCCGAGGGCTCGTCGTCGTTCGTTCGCTGGGCCCTCATCATCGTCGCGGCCGTGTGCGCCGTCGGCCTCGTGGCCTTCGGGCTGCGGAGCGTGGTGACCCGGCCGCCGCGCCCGACCGCCCCCGCCGCGACCGTGCCCACGCCCCCGTCCACGGAGCGCCAGCCGCCGACGAAGCAGCCTCCGCCCGGGGCGGCCTTCGTGCAGATCGAGATCGAGGTCACGCCGCCCGAGGCCGACGCGCGGATGCGCCTCGACGGCATCCCCGGCGCGACCTCGCCCATCCGCGTTCGTCGCGGCACGCGCCACGTGCTCGAGGTCTCGGCGCCCGGCTTCGTCGACTCCCGCGTGGAGCTGCGCGCCGAGCGCGATCAGCGCGTGGACGTGCAGCTCGAACGCTCGCCCTGAGCACGGCGCCCAGCGGCCGATCAGCGCGCCTTCTCGACCAGTGGCGCGACTCGCAGGGCCTTGAGGAGCGCCCCGAAGGGCTCGCGCCAGCCCTCGGGCATA
>JAIBCE010000093.1 GCA_019694315.1 Sandaracinaceae bacterium | reverse complement strand
GGCCTCGAACGTCGGCGCGCCAGGCGTCGCGGCGCTCGAGCTCGTTGCGCCGGTGGCCGGCGCAGAGCTCGTCGTGGGAGGCGGCGGGACGGCCTCGAGCGTCGGCGCCACCGATGGCGCTTGCGCCCTCGCCACGGCCCCGCTCGAGGAGGTCGAGGCCGCGGACGCAGAGGCGTCGCTCGTCGCGCCCGCCTCCTGGGGCGCGCTGTGCGTGGAGCTCGGGGGCTCCTCACTCGTGGATGGGTCCCTCGTGGATGGGCCACTCGTGGACGGATCGCTCGTGGGTGGGTCGCTCGTGGATTGGGCCGAGGCGCTCGGGCACGGCGCGAGGACGAGCGAGAGAGCACCGAGAACGAGCGCGATGCCCGTGCTCGCGGAGGGTCGAGTCATGCGAGCTGCACTGCACGGTCCAGGCCCGCGGCGATCACGCTTGGTTCCCGACGATGTCGCGCGAGACGCGTGGGGAAACGCGCCACGCGCTCTGGGCTGGTGGGGCGCAGGTCCCCGCGAGACGAAGGGATCCGCACGTGCGCCCTCCTCGAGGCGGGGCGCGAGGATCGCGTCAGCCGCCGGTGGCGCCGAAGATGAACGGGAAGACCACGTCGACCTCGCCGCCATCGGGCTGATCGAAGCGCCAATTGCGCACCTGTCGCACGATGCAGCCCTCGACGCGCGCGTTGCTCATGGTCGAGCGCGCCACGCGCGAGGTCGTGACGCGACCCTCGCGGTTGATGCGCCAGCCGATCTCGATGCGGCCGTGGAGGTTCGGCTGACGCTGCAGCTCGGACTCGTAGCAGTAGCGGATCGCCGCGGAATTCTGGCGGACCACGCGCATGATCTGCTCGGGCGAGAGGTAGCCGCTCACGCGCGGACGCTCGGTCTGCACGCGCACCGCGACCTCGCCGCGACCGCGTCCGGGCGCGCCCGGTCCACCGCGACCACGACCGCCGCCGGAGCCGTTGCCCACGCCGACGCCCGTGCCCACGCCGCCGCCACCGAAGAGCGTGCCGGGGCCCGTGCCGCCTCCACCCGAGCCCGAGCCTCGAAGGCCCGTGCCACCCGAGCCGCGACCGAAGACGGTGCGGCTCGAGCCGAGGCCACCGAGGATGTCCGAGACGCTCGGGCCCTCGGTGAGCGCAGCGAGCGGGCTGCCGTCGGTGTTGGGCTGCGCGAGCACGCCGAGCAGGCCCATCGATCGCACGCGCGCCGCAGCGCCGCCGTTGATCTCGCCCTCCATCTCGGTCTGCTCTTGCTGCGCGTCCTCGCGACCGACGCGGCCCTCCTCGTCCTCGGCCTGACGACCGCCAGCCTCCTCGCGATCCTGGAGGCCCGGATCGTTGGTGCCCGTGCCGCCCGCGTGATGCTCCGGCTCGACCAGATCTTCGGGCGGCGGCGTGACCATGAAGCGACGCACGAGGTCGGTGGGCAGCTCGAGCGGATCGGCCGGAGGCGCCTCGTCGCGGGCGATCTTCATCACGAGCGCCACCGAGGCGTGGATGAAGAGCGAGAGCATCGCGGTGGCGAGGAACGCAGCGTCGAACGCGAAGGGACGATGCGAGCCGCTCGGCGCGGCCTTCACCATCTGGAAGAAGAACGCGACACCGCCGAGCGTGAGCACGCCGTAGTCGTCGGGACCGATCGGCGTGGGCTGCCCCCCGAGCTCGTGCACCTCGCGGCGCACGCCGCCGAGCCACACCGAGCCGCCGAGGCCCGCGAGCGGAACGAGCGAATAGCCAGCGCCCGTGGGCGAGAGCAGCGTCTGCTTGCTCGCGCTCGAGCCGAGCGGGAGCACGCTCTCGGGCAGCACGACCGGCTGCTGCCGCGTGTAGGTCTCCTCCCAGTGCAGCGCGCCCGCCCACACGAGGGCCACGCGCAGATGTCGCTGTTCCGCTCGTACCGCCATGGCGCGCTAGGACTCCTTCAGAAGCCGTCGGCTTTGGTCGAGCGCTCCATCTCGGGCACGAACGACCGGTGAGGAAGACGCGGCCGATCGAACTCGGCGCGCACACGGTTGAGGAAGTAGAGGAGCTGCGGCGACTTGAGGCGGCCGTTCACGTCGAAGCCCGAGAACTCGATGACCTTGACCTTCTCGCCGCCCTCGTTGATCTCGCGCGAGCTCGCGTCGACGTCGCCGTCGTCGGAGGTGTCGGGCGCGTCGGGATCGGCCTCCCGCTCGGCCGCGGCCTCGCTGCGCGCGGCGTCGCGGCCGCCTCGTCGTCCTCCGCGATCCTGGCCCTCGACGGGCGCATGGAGCAGGGGCACGAGCAGCGCCCAGAGGAACGCGGAACCCATCGCCAGGGCCAGAGCCCGCCACGCACGCGGTCGCATCGGAACGAGGGTGCCACAACGCGACCCTCACAAACCAGCGGCTCGTGCGACGGCGCGCGCGTGGTCCCCACCCTCGATTCTGTTTACAGTCGCGCCTCCGCCATGGACGACCGCATCTACGACTCGGTGCTCGATCTCATCGGCCGCACGCCCCTCGTGCGCCTCTCGCGCCTCTCGCCCAGCAAGGGCGCGGAGGTCGTGGGCAAGCTCGAGAACCTGAACCCCGCGGGCAGCGTGAAGGATCGACCTGCGCTCCAGATGATCCTCGACGCCGAGGCGCGCGGAGAGATCGGCGAGGGCGCCACGATCATCGAGGCCACGAGCGGCAACACGGGCATCTCGCTCGCGATGATCGCCGCCGTGCGCGGCTACCAGTGCGTGCTCGTGATGCCCGAGGACATGAGCGTCGCGCGCAGGCAGATCCTCCAGGCCTACGGCGCCGAGGTCGTGCTCACGCCGCCCGAAGAGGGCATGGCCGGCGCCGTCGAGCGCGCCGAGGCGCTCCTCGCGGAGACGAAGAACGCGGTCATGCCGCGGCAATTCACGAACCGCTCGAACCCCGAGGCGCACGCCAAGACCACGGCCGAGGAGATCTGGCGCGCGACCGGCGGCGCGATCGACGCGTTCGTGGCCGGCGTGGGCACGGGCGGCACGATCACCGGCGTCGCTCGCGTGCTCAAGCAGCGCAGGCCGGAGCTGCACGTGGTGGGCGTCGAGCCGCGCGGCTCGGCCGTGCTCTCGGGTGGAAAGCCGGGGCTCCACGGCATCCAGGGCCTGGGCGCCGGCTTCGTCCCCGAGGTGCTCGACCGCGCGCTGCTCGACGAGGTCGTCACCGTCAACGACGTGGCGGCCGAGCGCGCGCAGCGCCGCCTCGCCAAGGAAGAGGGCCTCTTCGTCGGCACGAGCGCGGGCGCCAACGTCCACGCGGCCGTCGAGATCGCCAAGCGCTTCAAGCCCGGCGCCCGCGTCGTCACCATCCTCTGCGACGGCGGCGAGCGCTACCTCCGCTGACCGGCCCAAACCGGGACGGTCCTGTAGAATTGCATTCCGTCCCGCCGCGCGAATCGCCAGGGAAAACGCGCTCCTTCCCGCCCAAACCGGGACGGTCCTGCAAAGTTGCATTCCGTCCCGCCGCCCAGACCGGGACGGTCCTGCAGAATTGCATTCCGTCCCGCCGCGCGAATTGCCAGGAAAAACACGCTCCTTCCCGCCCAAACCGGGACGGTCCTGCAAAGTTGCATGGTGCCTCGCCCTCGCAGCCCGTGAGGCGGCTCGCGATGACGCATGTCGCGCGGAGCGCTCCTCTCCGAAGAATATTCGGCGCCGCACGCCGATTCAGAATCTCTTACTGAGATTTTCGCGTTTCCACGAACTTCATTCTTGCGCACCGCGTCATCGCCCTCTACAAACCGGTCGACGCGAGCGCGCATGACCAAGGACAAGCACGACGACCTCAAGCTCGACGCGGCCGACCGCACGCTGCTCGACGCCATCCAGAACGACTGCAAGCAGTCCCTCGCGGAGCTCGGCCAGCAGGTGGGCCTCTCGGCGCCCTCGGTGCTCGAGCGCATGCGCAAGCTCGAGGAGGCCGGCCTCGTGCGCGGCTACCACGCGCACCTCGACGGTCGGAAGCTCGGCCTCGACATCGGCGCCTTCATCGGCGTGGGCATCGATCACCCCAAGCGCATCGCGGCCTTCGAGAAGGAGCTCGCGCAGATCCCCGACGTGCTCGAGTGCCACCACGTGACCGGCCGCCACACGCTGATGCTCAAGGTGCGCACCGAGGACACCGAGTCGCTGCACCGCCTCATCCAGCAGCTGCGCGAGCTCCCCGGCGTCGCGCGCACCGAGACGATGATCGTCCTCGCGACGCAGATGGAGCGCACGACGCTGCCCATCCCCGCCGCCGACGACAAGCACGCCAAGAGGAGACGCAGTTGACGATCGGACGTGACCGAGCCTCCTCGCGCGAGGCTCGTCTCCGCGCAGCACGCGAGGGCCTCTACCGCCCCGACACCGAGAGGGACGCGTGCGGCGTGGGCTTCGTGGCCAGCGCGCGGGGCGAGCGCTCGCACCGCATCATCACGCTCGCACTCTCGGTGCTCGAGAACCTCGAGCATCGCGGCGCGCAAGCGAGCGATCCGACCACGGGCGACGGCGCCGGCATCCTCATCCAGATCCCGCACCAGCTCCTCGCCGAAGACTGCGAGAAGCTCGGCTTCGCGATCGGCGCGCCCAACACCTACGGCGTCGGCATGCTCTTCCTCCCGAAGGAGGAGGCCGCGCGCACCGCGATCCTCGCGCTCGTCGAGCGCCTCGTCGACGAAGAGGGTCAGTTCCTCCTCGGCGTGCGCCCCGTGCCCATCCAGCACGCGGTCGCGGGCCTCTCCGCGCGCCAGGAAGAGCCCTCCGTGGTGCAGGTCTTCATCGGCCCGGGCACGCTGCCCGCCGACGACTTCGCCCTCGATCGCAAGCTCTACGTCGTCCGCAAGCGCATCGAGCGCGAGGTGAAGGCCGCCGGCCTCTCGCGCGGCGACTATCCGTACTTCGCGTCTCTCTCCACGCGCACGCTCGTCTACAAGGGCCTGCTCACGCCCGAGCAGCTGAGCCGCTACTACCTCGACCTCGCCGACCCGCGCGCCGTCACCACGCACGCCGTGGTGCACCAGCGCTTCTCCACGAACACGTTCCCGAGCTGGACGCGCGCGCACCCGTACCGACGCGTCGCGCACAACGGCGAGATCAACACGCTGCGCGGCAACGTCGCGTGGATGGCGGGCCGAGAGCCCGTGCTCCAGGCGCCGCTCTTCGGTGAGGACGTGCAGAAGCTCCTGCCCGTCATCGACACGAGCGGCTCGGACTCGGCGCAGTTCGACGACGTGCTCGAGCTCCTCGTGCACACGGGTCGCTCGCTCCCGCACGCGCTCATGATGATGATCCCCGAGGCGTGGGAGAAGGACGCCGCGATGCCCGCCGACAAGCGGGACTTCTACGCCTACCACGCGTGCCTCATGGAGCCGTGGGACGGGCCCGCATGCATCGTGTTCTCCGATGGTCGTCTCGTCGGCGCGACGCTGGATCGCAATGGCCTGCGGCCCGCGCGCTACCTCACCACCAAGGACGGCCTCGTCGTGCTCGCGTCGGAGTCGGGCGTGTTGCCGATCGGACAAGGCGTGCTCGAGGCGAGCGAGATCGTGGATCGCGGACGCCTGCGACCGGGTCGCATGTTCGTCGTCGACACCTCCGCGGGCCGCATCGTCGACGACGCGGAGCTCAAGGCGAAGATCGCCGCGCGACGACCCTACGGCCGCTGGGTCACGCAGAACCTCGTGAGGCTCTCGGAGCTCAGCGCGCCGCCGGGCTCGCGTCCGCCGCCGCTCGATCCCATCACGCTCTCGCGGTGGCAGCGCGCCTTCGGCTACACGGAGGAGGAGCTCGAGAGGGTCCTCTTCCCCATGGCGACGAACGGCGAAGAGGCGATCGGCTCGATGGGCAACGACGAGGCCCTCGCGTGCCTCTCGGACGAGCCGCAGCTGCTCTACGCCTACTTCCGACAGCTCTTCGCGCAGGTCACCAACCCGCCGATCGATCCGCTGCGCGAGGCGCTCGTCATGTCGCTCGTGCAGCGCCTCGGGCCCGAGACGAACCTCTTCTCCGAGAGCCCCGCGCACGCGCACAAGCTCGAGGTCGAGAGCCCCGTCCTCAGCGAGGACGACCTCGTCCGCATCCAGACGCTCGCGCAGGCCGAGGGCGATCTCGCGGTGGAGACGATCGCGTGCACCGTGAGCCTCGCGCGCATCGAGGCCGCCCTCGCCTCGGGAGGCCTCGCCGGCGAGGAGCCCGAGGCCGTGCTCGAGCTCGTGCTCGACGAGGTCGCCGCGCGCGCCGAGGCCGCGGTGCGTCGAGGGGCGAGCCTGCTCGTGCTCTCGGACCGCGGCGTGAGCGACACGATCATGGCGGTGCCGATGCTGCTCGCGCTCGGCGTGGTGCACGCGCACCTCGTGTCGCGTGGGCTGCGTCAAGCCTGCGGCCTCGTCGTGGACACGTGCGAGGCCCGCGAGCCCCATCACGTGGCCCTCCTCGTGGGCTTCGGCGCAGGCGCGGTGCATCCCTACCTCGGCTTCGAGACGCTGCGCGCGGCCTGCGCGCGCGGAGAGCTCGCGCTGCCCTACGACGAGGCCGCCGCGCACTACAAGAAGGCGCTCGAGAAGAGCCTCCTCAAGATCATGTCGAAGATGGGCATCTCGACGGTGCAGTCGTACCGCGGCGCCCGCATCTTCGAGGCGATCGGTCTCTCCGAGGAGCTCGTCCGACGCTACTTCGGTGGCGTCGCGACGCACCTCGCGGGCCTGGGCCTCACCGACATCCTGCGCGAGGCGACCCGGAGACACCGCGCGATCCTCGTCCCCTCCGCGCGCCCCCTCGCGTCGAGCGACGGACCCGTCGCGCTGCCCGTGCTCGAGAGCCCGATGCCCATGCTCGAGGGCAGGGGGCGCTTCTCGGTGCGCGAGCGCGGCGAGAAGCACGCGTGGGGCGCGGCCAGCATCGGCCTGCTCCAGCACGCGGTGCGCTCGGGCGACTACGCGACGTTCAAGGCGTTCACGGCACGCGCGAACGCCGACGCCGATCGCGCTCTCGTGCGCGGCCTGCTCGAGCTCGTGCCCGCCGCACAGCCGATCCCTCTGGACGAGGTCGAGCCTGCGCACGAGATCGTCCGCCGCTTCCGCACGGGCGCGATGAGCTTCGGATCGATCTCCAAGGAGGCGCACGAGACGCTCGCGATCGCGATGAACCGCCTCGGCGGTGCCTCGAACACAGGCGAGGGCGGCGAGGACGCGTCGCGCTGGACCGTCGACGAGCACGGCGACACGCGACGCTCCGCGGTGAAGCAGATCGCGAGCGGACGCTTCGGCGTGACCATCGAGTACCTCACGCAGGCCGACGAGCTGCAGATCAAGATCGCGCAGGGCGCCAAGCCGGGCGAGGGCGGACAGCTCCCGGGCCACAAGGTCGACGCACACATCGCCAAGACGCGTCACTCGACGGCGGGCGTGGGCCTGGTCTCACCGCCGCCGCACCACGACATCTACTCGATCGAGGATCTCGCGCAGCTCGTCTACGACCTCAAGAACGCGAACCCCACCGCGCGCGTGAGCGTGAAGCTCGTCGCGGAGGCGGGCGTGGGCACGGTGGCCGCGGGCGTGGCCAAGGCCAAGGCCGATCACATCCTCGTCTCGGGCGACGCGGGCGGCACGGGCGCCTCGCCGCTCACCTCGATCAAGCACGCGGGAATTCCCTGGGAGATCGGCCTCGCGGAGACGCAGCAGGTCCTCGTGCTCAACGGGCTGCGCGATCGCGTGCGCCTCGAGACCGACGGTCAGCTCAAGACGGGGCGCGACGTGGTGATGGCCGCGCTCCTCGGCGCCGAGGAATTCGGCTTCGGCACGATCGCGCTCGTCACCATGGGCTGCGTGCTCATGCGCGTCTGTCACCTCAACACCTGCCCCGTGGGCGTGGCCACGCAGGACCCGCGCCTCCGCGCGCGCTTCCACGGCGAGCCCGAGCACGTCATCAACTACTTCGCGTTCCTCGCGGAGGAGGTGCGCGAGCTCATGGCGAGCCTCGGCCTGCGCACCTTCGACGAGATGGTCGGACGCGTGGATCGCCTGAAGAAGAGGGCGGATCTCGCAGGCGACAAGGCCCCCAGGCTCGACGTCTCGCGCCTGCTCCACGCCGCGAGCGCGGCCACGGAGACGCCGCGACACCGCACCTCGCTCCAGGATCACGAGCTCGAGCTCGCGCTCGACACGGTGTTGCTCGAGCAGGCGCGCCCGGCCCTCGAGCGCGGCGAGGCCGTGGAGCTCGAGATGCCGATCCGCAACGTGCACCGCACGACGTGCACGATGCTCAGCCACGAGATCGCCAAGCGCTACGGCGACGAGGGCCTGCCCGACGCGACGATCCGCGTGCGCTTCGAGGGCTCCGCGGGCCAGAGCTTCGGCGCGTTCCTCGCGAGGGGACTCGACGTGACGCTCGTCGGCGACGCGAACGACGGCGTGGGCAAGGGCCTCTCGGGTGGCCGCATCGTGATCCTCCCGCCGGAGATCCCCGACTACGTCGCAGAGCAGAACGTCATCGTGGGCAACGTGGCGCTGTACGGCGCGACCAGCGGCGAGATGTTCTTGCGCGGTCAGGCGGGCGAGCGCTTCGCGGTGCGCAATTCGGGCGCGACCGCGGTCGTGGAGGGCGTCGGCGATCACGGCTGCGAGTACATGACCGGTGGGCGCGTGGTGGTGCTCGGACCGATCGGTCGCAACTTCGCCGCGGGCATGAGCGGCGGCATCGCGTACGTGCTCGAGGAGAGCGTGCATGGCTCGGTGGAGCGCCTCTTGAACCGCGACACCGTCGAGATCGAGCCGATGCTCGCCGAGGATCTCCAGCTCGTTCGCCAGCTCGTGCACCGCCACCACCAGCGCACGATGAGCCCGCTCGCGTGGCGCGTGCTCTCGGGCTGGAAGCAGCAGTCGCGTCGCTTCGTGAAGGTGATGCCCACCGAGTACAAGAAGGTGCTCGCGTCGAGGACGAGCCTCGCGCCCACGGGCGCACCGCCCTCGCGCGTATCGCTCAGCCCGACGTCGAACGTCCTCCTGGAGAGGAAGCGCTGATGGGAAAGCCCACCGGGTTCCTGGAGCTCGACCGCGTCGAGCCGAGCGAGCGACCGATCGAGGAGCGCGTGAAGGACTCCCGCGAGGTCGCGGTGCGCCTGCCGCTCCTCGACGCGCGCGCGCAGGCGAGCCGCTGCATGGCCTGCGGCGTCCCGTTCTGTCACTCGCAGGCCGCGCTCGCGGGCACCGGGATGGCGGGCGCCGGCTGTCCGCTCGGCAACGTGATCCCCGAGCTCAACGAGCACGTCTACCGAGGGCGCCTCGCCCAGGCCGCACGCACGCTCGCCCGCACGAACAATTTCCCCGAATTCACGGGGCGTGTGTGCCCCGCGCCCTGCGAGGCCTCGTGCGTGCTCGCGCTCTCGGCAGAGGCCGTGACGATCGAGGCGATCGAGCGCACCGTCGCCGACGAGGACTTCGACGCGCACGGCCGCTTCGTCCCCTCGCCCGCCGCATCACGCACGGGCCGTCGCGTCGCGATCGTGGGCTCGGGGCCCGCAGGCCTCGCCGCCGCGCAAGAGCTCGCGCGCGACGGCCACGAGGTGACCGTCCTCGAGAAGAACGAGCGCGTGGGAGGCCTGCTCCGCTTCGGCATCCCCGACTTCAAGCTCGACAAGGTGTGGATCGATCGCCGCGTGGCGCAGCTGGAGGCCGAGGGCGTCGTGTTCCGCACGGGCGTCGAGGTGGGCCGAGACGTGACGCTCGAGGCGCTCGCGCAGGATCACGACGCGGTGATCCTGGCACTCGGTGCCGAAATACCGCGGACGCTGCGCGTGCCCGGGGCGGAGCTCGAGGGTCTCTACCCGGCCATGACGTTCCTGGCCGCGCAGAACCGCAGCGTGGCGAGCGGCTCGGCGACCACGCTGGACGCGAGGGGCAAGCGCGTGATCGTGATCGGCGGCGGCGACACCGGCTCGGACTGCATCGGCACGGCCGTGCGTCAGGGCGCGGCGAGCGTGCTGAACCTCGAGCTCTTCCCCGAGCCGCCGCGCGATCGCGACGGACGCACGGGCGAGATAGCGTGGCCGAGCTGGCCGGCGATCCTGCGCACCTCGAGCTCGCACGAGGAGGCCGCACACACGTACGGCGGCGAGGTGCGCCGCTTCGCGCTCGAGACGACGCGGATCCTCGGCGACGCACACGGCCGCGTGCGCGGTCTCGAGGCGAGACGCGTGGCCCTCGAGGTGGACGAGCGCGGCGCGCGCAAGCTCGTGCCCGTCGAGGGCGCAGCGCCCGTGGTCTTCGAGGGCGACCTCGTGCTCCTCGCGATGGGCTTCACGGGCGCGAACGCGAGCCACCTCGGTGTGACGATGGACGCGCGCGGCAACGTGGCCGCGACCGAGCACCTCACCTCGCTGCCGAACGTGTACGTGTGCGGCGACGCGCGACGTGGGCAGTCGCTCGTCGTGTGGGCGATCCGAGAGGGCCGCGACTGCGCGGCGATCGTGTCGCGCGACCTCGCGACACGATCGCGCCGGGCGGCCTGATCAGCCGGGCAGAGGTGCGGCCGCGCGCCCGAGCTCGACCGCTTGCGAGAGCGAGCGCGCCTCGCGTGCCTGGGCCGCGAAGGCCGCGGGATCGCTCGCGCGCAGCCCCTGCGTCTCTTCGTATCCGAGCCGGAACACCGGATCCTGCATCGCGGTCTCGAGCGCCGCGCCCCGCAGCGTTCCGAGGAGCGCCGCGGTTCGACCTGCCTCGAAGCTGGCGACGGTCCGTTCGCGCAGGGCCTCGAACGCAGCGGGACGCGTGCGCTCCCACCGTGCGGCGTCACGGGCGCCGTCGCGCTCGTGGGTCCCGAATTGCTCGGCCACCTCGGCGCGGTCCGGGTTGGGGATCCGCCCGAGCACGTAGAGCAGCGCGCCGCGCATCTGGTGATGATCCACCTCCGTGCCGCGCCGATCGTGCTCCTCCCAGGCATGGTTGATCTCCGCGAGACCGACTCCGAGCTGGATGAACGGCGCCGTGACGGTCGCCCCGAGCCCGATGGCAGCGTCTCCCGCCGCCCCGGCCAGGTGCGTGAGGCCGACACCTTCGGCCAGATCGACGCCGGCGTGCGCGCCCTCGATCCCCACCGCGACCGCCATGCCGGTGGAGGCGTGCTCCTCGGGTGGACCCTGGAGGCTTGCCTCGTGAGAGTGGGCACCGACGATGGTGCGGTAGGCGCTGTCGATCTCGGCGGGTGAACGGAAACGAACGGGATCAGTCATGGGTTCCTCCTGAGTGCCCGTTGTCGACCGCACCGCGAACGAGTTTCCTATCGAGGAACACGATCGTCTGCCCGCACCTCCGGCGCGCGGGGACCGATGACACGCCATGGACGACGACACGAAGGACCAGAACCACCCTCGCGACACGACCGACGAAGCGGGAAACGACGTGCCCGCGTGGACGCTCGCGTACACGGCAGCGCTCTATGCGACCGGCCTCGTCGGGCTCGTGGTGCCGCCCGTGCTGCTCGGCACGGCGGGCCTCCTGCTCGGCGGAGCGACCGTCGCGGCGGTCCGAAAGAAGTGGCGGCTCACGAGCGCGTTGTCCGAGGAGCGGCTCGTGCGCTCCTTGCGCAAGCAGCGCGCGGTGGAGGGGCTCGCCGTGCCGCTCGCCAGCGTGCTCTCGCAAGAAGGCCCGTGCCTCGCGTTCGATCACGTGGTGCACCGCTGCGAGGCCTGCGCTTGCACGCGACCGTGCTCCCGCGCCGGAGGGCGCTACCGCGCCGAAGACCGCGGAACGGGCCGATTCCTCGTGCGTGGAGCGCACGAGGCCCTCTACGTCGATGGCACCGACGTGCACTTCGAGTCGAGCCTCGGCGAGCGCGCAGGGAGCCACTTCCATCGGCTGGACGCGGGCGAGCGCGTGCGCGTGAGCGGTGAGCTCGTCGAGCTCTCGCAAGACGACGTGCCCGACGACGTGCGCGCGACGCTCGCGAGCCTCCGCGATACGCCGCGCCTGCTCGTGCCGCGCGAGGGCTCCTCGATCCTCGTCGCTGCGAGCAGAGCCTGATCAGCTCGAGCCGAGGAGCCGCCAGGTCATCGCGCGCGCTCCGCTCCACGGGCACGCGGGCTGATCGTCGATCGCCACCCAGAAGCGACTCGCCGCGAAGTCGCCCTGGGCTGCGCGTGCCCAGAAATCGAAGCCCGCGCGATGCCCACCGTCGTGGAACTCGGCCATGCGCCAGCCGTCACCGAAGCGGCTCGCACACACGTCGTCGGCCACGCCCCGGCTCGTGAGCACGCTGCCCACGATCGGCTCGGTCAAGGAGACCTCCGCGCCCGACCAACGCCGCCGGAGCGATCCGCCCGGGGTCCGCGTAATCTCCGTGAGCCCGGGATCCGGCAGGCCCGCAGGGTGGAGACAGAGCACGGGCAGCATCGCGCTCGTGGGGGTGTCGCCCGCGTACGCATCGCTCTGATCGTCGGCCCCCACGAGCACGTACCCAGCACCCGCTCCGGGCGGCACCACCTGCGCCGCGCCCGTTCCGGGCGCGACCTGCACACTGCCGCCCCCCGCCGGGGCCTGGGTGGAGACCGAGGGCGCCGGCTGGGTGACGACATACTCGATCGTCGTCTGCTCACGACGAACGCAGCCGAGGAGCTGCATGGCGAGAAGCGAGAGGAGGAGGATGCGGCTCATGCGGGCTCTCGATTCGCGGAAGGCACTCACCGACTCCAGCGCAGCGTCTCGGCCACGCCGGGGATCACGAGCTGCTGGTTGAGGCCCTCGGGGTTCGCGATGAAGATGCCGCCGCGCGTGGAGTAGAACGCGAGCATGCGGCAGTCGGGGCTGAACGCGGGATCCTTGTTCACGCCCTGGCCCTGCGTGATGCGCGTGTACTGCTGGCTCTGGATGTTCACCGTGAACACGTCGAGGCCGCCCGCGCGACCGGTGAACGCCAGGAGGTTCTGCTCGCCGTCGGGGCACCACGCAGGCGTCTGGTTGTAGCTGCCGCGGTAGGTCAGGCGACGCACGTTGCCGCCCTGCGCGTTCATGCCGAAGATCTGCGGGCTGCCGTGACGGTTCGAGACGAACGCGATCGTACCGCCGGGCCCGCCGCATGCGGGGGACACGTCGATGCCGGGGTTGTCGGTGAGGCGACGGAGATCGGTGCCGTCGGCGTTCGAGCTGTAGATCTCGGCGTTTCCGTCGCGCGTGGAGGTGAAGTAGATGCGGCCGCCGCAGAACGAGGCGCCCATGTTGATCGACTCGGGCGCGTCGATGATCGCGCGCTCCTCCTGGCCGGTGCGCGTGATGAACATGCCCGTCTCGGTGAGCACCGAGTACCAGATGCCGCCAGGGCCGAACGCCGGCAGCATCGCGACGCCGCGGCCCGACGACACGCGCGCCACGTTGTGGCCGTCGAAGCTCGCGACGTAGACGTCCTTGCGACCCTCGCGCACGCGGCGCGCGAACGTGATGCGCGTGCCGAACGCGGCCGCGCGACCCGTGAGCACGCGGACCACCTCGTTCGCGAAGTCGTGCATGAAGCCGCGCAGCTCGCCGGCGCCGCCCGCGTAGGTGCGCGTGAGGGTCGCGCTCGTGCCGTGCGAGAGCTCGTAGAGGCGCATCTCCACGCGGATGCGGCCGCCCTCGCGCACGATGCGACCCTTGATGACGCCCTGCGCGCCGACCGTCTGCCACGACGCGGGCGTGATGCCGAGATCCTCGGCCTCGAGGTCCGCCGTGAAGCCGCGCGGATCGAGCACGTCGAAGAGGGAGATCAGGCGGAAGTCGTTGCGGAGCACCTCCGCGCCCTCGCTGCCCATGCCCTCGTCGCCGCGGATCGCCGGCACCGCGATGCGATAGAGCGCGCGCTCGGGCGCATCGACGTCGATGACGACCGTGTTGCCGGGGAGCTCCTCGCCCTGCGGCACGGCGACCTCCGGCGGCGGCGCCTCGAGGGTGCGACCTTGCTCGACGGGCCCCGTCGACTCCTGCGACGAGGCGCCCTGACCGAGCGGAGCGAGGAACGCGAGCGCGAGCGCGAGCGCCGCTGCGATGGCCGAGAGCGAGGACGGAACGCGATGGGTCATCGTGGAGATCCAGTCGTGAGAACGGACGAACAGTACCGCGGACTTGTTCAGGCGCGAGATTTCGACGAACGCGCGGCGCGGATCTTCTGCGCGAGGACCTCGACCGCTGCGGGCAGCGCGCGGCCGCGCCGCCAGACGAGCCGATAGGGGACCGTCCCGAGCTCGCTCGCACGCCGCAAGACCAGGCCCTCGGTCGGCGCCGCGTGCGGGCCACGCACCACCACGTCGTTCACGATCGCCACGCCGAGGCCCATCGAGGCGAACGAGAGGGCGAGCGGCCAGCCATCGGCGTCGACGACCTTGGGCAGGCTCAGGCCCTGCTTGGCGATCGCGCGCACGACGAAGTCGCGATGAGGGCGCCCCTCGGGTGGGAGGATCACGTCGCCCTCTGCCACGTCGCGCAGTCCGAGGCGCGCCTTGTGCGCGAGCGGATGCGACGACGCGAGCACGAAGCTGAGCGGAGACTCGAAGAGCAACACGCCCTCGAGCGCACGCGGCACGAGGTCGATCACCACCACGGCCAGATCGGCGCGGCCCGTCTCCACCGCGGCCATCGCGTCACGCGCCCCGAGCGTGAGCAGCTCGAGCGGGCTCCCGCCGGCGCGGAACGCGCGCACGACGTCGGGCAAGAGGTGGAGATAGCTCCCCTCACCCGCCGCGAGCGTCACGGCCTCCTTCGCGAGCTGCCCGCGAAAGCGCGCCTCGAACGCCTGCGCCGCCGCGAGCGTCTCGCGTGCGTAGGCCTCGAGGGCACGCCCCCGATCCGTCAGCGCGACCCCGCGGCCGACGCGCACGTAGAGCTCGGCGTCGAGGAGCGCGCCGAGGCGTTGCACGCGCTCGAAGAGCGCCGGCTGCGAGAGCCCCACCCGCGCCGCCGCCCGCGTGAAGTGGAGCTCCTCCGCGAACGCGACGAACGCGCGGAGCAGCTCGCCGTCGAGCACCACGGAGGGAAGGAGCGTCGTGCCGGTCATCGCCATCGCCGATACCTCATCGTCCATTCATCGTAGCCGCCGATAGCCCGCGATCCACCCTCGAGGCATGCCCTACCGCGACCTCGCCCCTCGCCGCGCGGCGCCCTTGCCGCCCACGCCGCTCCTCGAGCACGCGATGCTCTGGCTCTTCGTCGCGCTGAGCCCATGGATCGTGCCCGCCACGATCCTGAAGGACTCCTTCGAGCTCCTGCGGCTCGCGACGCTGCCGCCACCCCTCGACGCCGGCGGCCGCGCGGCGCTCTGCGCGCGCCTGGCGCTCGAGACGCCGACCTGGGTGCGACGCTTCGTCAGCACGGTCTACACGATCGCGAGCGGCGAGGAGGAGGTGTGGCACGTGCTCGCGATCCGCTTCGCCGATGGCTCCGAGGACGTCGTGTGCAGCTTCACCCATCCGAGCGCGTCGAACGACGGCGCGCGCGTGCTCGCCGCGATCGCCCCGCGGCGCATGGGCCGCTACCGCGATCCCATCGACGAGGAGAGCATCCTCGGCCTGCCGAGCCTGGCGATCTTCCTCTCGCTCCTGCCCATGGCGATCTGGGCGCTCGCGCTCGCGATCGTGGTCGTCCCCGTCGCGAGCCTCGCGGTGCTCTTGCCCCTGCCGATCACGCTCGCGCTCCACGCGCTCTCGCGCTGGGGTGCACGGCACGTGATCCCTCGCGAGCTGCCCTGATCGGCGCGACGAAGGAGGCCCTCAGAGCGCCGGTCCGCGCCGGTGTCGCTCGTAGACGGTGTCGAGCCAGCGTCGTCCGGGGTGGGCGGAGAGCTCGTCGACGAGCGACTGGAGGGCCGCAGGGCGCGGAGGCATCGTCATGTCGGGGTGGGCCGCGCCGAAGATCATCGCGAGGCTCGAGGCCGCGGTGAGATCGGCGAGCGTGAAGTGGTCGCCCACGAGGTAGCCGGTCTCGCGCGAGCGCGTGGCCACGAGCTCGAGCGCCTCGCGCACGGCGAGCCGTCCGTCGGCCGCCGCGTCGGGTCGCAGGCCATACTTCGCGCGCACGCCGCGACCGACCACGCCGAGCATCGCGCGGTAGAACGATTGCGAGGCAGGGCTCTCTTCCTCGGCGAACACCGCGACCCACGCGCTCGGCTCGGCCAGGAGCGCATGGAGCACCGTCACGCGCATGCGAGGTGTGAGCCCCGCATCGAAGCGGGCCTCGAGCGCGTCGACCTCCGCGGCGAGCGCGGGATCACGCGGCACGAGCGGGTCGGCCGCGCCCACGTCGAGCGCGCGCACGATCGCGCCGCTGCCGATCACGAGCTCCTTCCCACGACGGAGCACCGGCGTCTGCGCCTGGCCCGTCCAGAACGGCATGAGCAGCATGTGCGGCCCCGGGAGCACGCTGCGCCGACGGTGCGCGACACCGTGGTGTGCGAGGGCCCAGCGCGCCTTCTCGTTGTAGGGCGAGCGCAGGAACTGGAGGAGCTCGACGTCCGACATCGTGGGCCGTTCAGCTGGTCGTCAGGAGCCCGCGGAGCATCTCGGTCTGGACTTGATACTCCTGCCGGCAGTAGTCGCAGGTGATCGCCAGCGGCTCGGCCTTGCGGATCATGTCCTCGAGCTCGTGCTTGCCCACGGTCGCGAGGCTCGCGAGCACGCGCTCCGAGGAGCAGCGGCAACGGAAGTCGAGGTCGAACTCGAGGGTGCGCGTGTACTCCATGCCCGAGAGGATCTCGGCCACGAGCTTGTCGGGGTCGCCATCGTGCTCGGCGAGCACGCGGCTCAGATCCGCGAAGTCGTGGCGCAGGCGCTCGTACATCACGGCGAGCGGTGGCTCGGTGCACTCGGGAAGGAGCTGCACGACGTAGCCACCCGAGAGGAGGATCTCGCCCTCTTCACTCACCACGCTCGCGACGCCGAGCGCGCTCGTGACCTGCTCGGACTCGAGGAGATAGTTCATCACCGCGCCGCTCACGCGGTGCTCGCGGCTCACCTCGACGATGCCCTGGTGCATCGCGCCGTTGGGCAGCGAGCGCATGAGCTGCATGCGCGCGCCCTCACCGAAGACGACGGGTCCGCTCGCGCGCACGAGGCCGCGCGTGCCTCCGTCGGGCCAGCTGTCGGCGACGAGCGTGCCTTGGCCGCCCGCGCCCTGGATGATGCCCTGCACCCTGTAATTCGGAGCCATCGTGAGGCGCACGAGGAGGGTGCCCGATGCGAGATCGGCGAGGTTCTCCACCGTGGGACCGCTGGCACGCTGGCTCTTGGCGATGCCGCGCGTCGTGCGGGTGCTGCGCACGGCGAGCACGCGGAACGAGCCGTCGTGCGTCACGGCGCTGATCGCGCGGTCCATCGGGAGGTTCTCGAGGTCGGTGCTGGACATGGAGCCGCCTCTTCTGGGCAAGAAGCGCGGCACACGCAACTCGCCGCGCGCGCAGGCCCTCACCGGAGGAGCGCGGCGAGGAGCACCGCCAAGCCGACGACGACGATCGTGGCGACGAGCGCCCAGAGCACCGTGATGCCGGAGCTCGCGACCGGTCCCGGCGCGGGCGCGTCGGCGGGCGCGATCCGGCTCGCGTCCACGGTCTCGTCCCACCGGTCGCTCCAGCCGTCGTAGTGGATGCGCCATCGATCGCCCGCGACGACCTCGATCACGGTGCTCTTCCACCACTTGCCGCCCCACTCGACGAGCACCTTCGCGCCGCGCGCGAACCGCGACCTCGCCACGAGCGCCGCGTGTCGCTCGGCGTCGCTCTTGCCGAGGTCTGCACGGGCCTCGTCGCGCTCCTTCAGCGCCTGATCACGCGCCCGCTCGGCCTCGGCGAGCGCGCGCTCGAGCCCCTCGATGCGCTCGCGCTGCGCGTCTCGCTCGTCGCGGAAGCTCATCGCGCGAGGATGTCTCCGTCGCCACGCGGACGCTCACGGTTCGGGGACGTCGGCGCGGTGCGTCGGGGAATTGCGCGCGCATCGCGGCGTATCAGCGGCTGTCGATTCTTGGACACGCCTGGAGGCCCCTACGACCATTCGCGTCGAGAGGCCCGTCTCGGGCGCTCGGATGGAGGAGATCTCGTCATGCTGAAGAAGGTAAGCCTCTGTGCCGCGCTCCTCGGAGCGATGGTGCTGTTCTCTGCAACGAGCAGCGCGGAGGCACAGGTTCGTCCGCGAGGCCTGGGCCTCGGCGCCGACGTGGCGCTCGCATCGGGCCAGATGAACGTCGGCGGTGGGCTCGGCACCACTGCGGCCAACCTGGGCGTGGGCGGCGTGAGCCTGATGTACTGGCTCGGCGACAGCCTCGCCCTCGACTTCATCCTCAACGCTGCGTTCCTCGCCCCCAACGGCGGCGACCTCGTCACGCAGCTCGGCTTCGGTGCGGGCCTCTTCGGCGTCATCGCGCGCGGCGACAACACGGCCCTCGAGCTCGGTGGCCGCATCAGCCTCGGCGCGATCCTCACGAGCAACGACAACAGCGTGGGCGTCCTCGGCCTCGAGATCCCGCTGCGCGTCGAGCACTGGTTCGATCGTCACTTCTCGGTGAACGGCCAGGTCGGCATCTCGGTCGGCATCGCGCCACGCGAGAACGAGCCGCTCCCGTTCACGATGCAGATCGGCAGTGTCACGGGCTGGGGCGGCATCGGCTTCATGTACTACTTCGACGAGATGGAGGGCATGGACGCGCCTGGTGGCGGCGGTGGCGGCGGTGGCGCCGTCGTCCCGCAGGGCGGCGGCTACCAGCCTCCGCCTCCGAGCGGCGGTGGCGGCGACCCCGAGCAGGGCGGCGCGGGCTGGTGAGATCCGTCTCGCTCTCCCGATGACCCCAGAAGGCCCCGGAGACGGGGCCTTTTCGTTGTCCGTCGCGGCACCAGACTGCCGTCGCGATTGCGTGCGCAGGGCGAGGCTCCTAGGCTCGCGCGCGATCGGAGGTTTTGCGCGATGCCGGGACAAGCCACGTCGGGTCTTTCGTTCGTCGAGCCGTTGATCTTCGAGCGGGGCACGCCCGGTCGTCATGGCGGCTCGCTCGCGGCCCTCGACGTGCCGGACGTCGATCCATCCGCGCTCTACGGAAGCGCCGCGCGCACCGAGGCCGCCGGGCTCCCCGAGGTCTCCGAGCCCGAGGCGTTCCGTCACTACGTGCGCCTCTCGCAGCAGAACATGTCGATCGACACGGCCTTCTACCCGCTCGGGTCGTGCACGATGAAGTACAACCCCAAGGTCAACGAGTGGGCCGCGCGCCTGCCGGGCTTCGCGCGCCTGCACCCGCTCGCGCCCGAGCACACGATCCAGGGCGCGCTCGAGCTCATGTACCGGCTCGAGAAGAGCCTCGCCGAGATCGTCGGCATGGACCGCGTGACGCTCCAGCCGGCCGCCGGCGCGCACGGCGAGCTCGCCGGCCTCATGATGATCCGCGCCTACCACGAGGCGCAGGGCAGGAGCCCCAAGAAGGTGCTCGTGCCCGTCACCGCGCACGGCACCAACGCCGCGAGCTGCTCGTTCAACGGCCTCTCGATCGTGCCCTTCGACGCGGGCGACGACGGCGTGATCGATCCCTCGAAGGTGGCGCCGCTGCTGAACGACGACGTGGCGGCCGTGATGATCACGAACCCGAACACGGTGGGCCTGTTCGAGCGTGAGCTGCCCGTGGTGGCCAAGATGCTCCACGACAAGGGCGCGCTCGTGTACGGCGACGGCGCGAACCTCAACGCGCTCCTCGGCCGCGCGCGCCCAGGCGACCTCGGCATCGACGTGATGCAGTTCAACCTGCACAAGACCTTCACCACGCCGCACGGCGGTGGCGGTCCTGGCTCGGGCCCCGTCGCGGTGAAGAAGGCGCTCGAGCCCTTCCTGCCCGCGCCCACGGTCGAGAAGAACGCGCAGGGCCACTACTACCTCGACTACGACCGCAAGCTGTCGGTGGGGCGCCTGCGCAGCTTCTTCGGCAACTTCGGCATGATGGTCCGCGCCTACACGTACATCCGCGAGATGGGCCCCGAGGGCCTCAAGGGCGCGACCGACATGGCCGTGCTCAACGCGAACTACCTCCGCGCGCGCCTCGGCAAGACCTGGCACGTGGCCTACGACCACGTGTGCATGCACGAGGTGATCATCAACGATCGCCACCTCAAGGACACGGGCGTCGCCACGATGGACGTGGCCAAGCGCCTGCTCGATCACGGCTTCCACGCGCCCACCGTGTACTTCCCGCTCGTCGTGAAGAACGCGATGCTCATCGAGCCGACCGAGACCGAGACCAAGGAGACGCTCGACGCGTTCGTCGACACGCTCGAGGCGATCTCGAAGGAGGCCTTCGAGAGCCCCGACAAGGTCAAGGGCGCCCCGCACCACACGCGCCTTCGCCGCCTCGACGAGACGCGCGCCGCGCGCAAGCCCGTCCTCCGCTACCAGGCCAACACGCCCACCGCGTGACATGCGCGACCAGGGCGCTCCTCACGTCGTCGATCGAGTGCTCGACCGCGCTGTCTCCGCGACGGCGCGGGTGATCGCGACCCTCGGTCGCGCCTCGCCCACCACGGCCTCGCTCTCGCTCCTGCGCGAGGAGGCCGCGGAGCGCGCGGTGGCCTCGCGCCGAGCGACGCTCACGGGCCTCGCGGAGCTCTTCCGCGACGAGCAGCCCGACACGCCCGGCATCACCGAGGCCAAGAACACGCTCTCGCGCCTTGCTGCCGAGGCACTCGTCGCGATGCGCGACGACGTGGAGCGCGCGGCCGCGGGTCCTCGCGCGCCGATCGCGCGCCTCGATCGGCGCTGGCGCGAGACGAGCACCGTCGAGCTCATCGATCGTGTCGACTTCGACGAGCGCAAGCGCGTGCGCCTCATGACGCACCTCGACGAGATGAACGTCACGATCGGCGCCTACGCCGCGTTCCTCGACGTGCTGCGACCATTTCTCGTGAGAGGTCGGGCGACGCGCGTGCTCGATCTCGCGGCAGGGCACGGGGGCTTTCTCCTCGAGGTCGCCGCGATCGCGCAGCGCGAGGGCCTGGCCCTCGAGCTCGTGGCCTCCGACATCGCCGACGAGTACCTCGCGATCGGTCGTCGTCACGCGGAAGAGCGCGGCCTGCCCGTGACCTTCGTCGTACAGGACGCCCTCGACACCACGAACCTCGCGCCAGGCGCCTACGACCTCGTCGTGTGCACCCAATCGCTGCACCACTTCCCACCCGGGCTCGTCGCGGTGCTCACGCACGAGGCGCTGCGCATCGCGTCGCGCGCGGTCGTGCTGATCGACGGCGCCCGCAGCAAGACGAACGCCGCGCTCATCCCGCTCCTCGGCATCGTGCGGTACCGCGATCTCCCCTTCGCGCACGACTCGTGGGTGTCGCTGCGGAAGTTCTTCGCGCCCGAGGAGCTGGGCCTCCTCGCGCGCTGCGGCGCGCTGGCGAGCCCTGGGCCCGAGCGTTCCGTCGAGAGCCGCTTCCTGCCGCCGGGGCACCTCGCGGTGGTGGTCCGCAGCGGGGCGCAGGCCTGAGGCCCACCGACGGGGCGACACGAGCAGTCGGCGACACGACGCGGCCACGACACGGATCTCGCCACGGGCCCCCGGATCGCGCTACGGTCCACCTCGATGCTGGACCGAGAGCTCGTCGAAGCCGTCAAGCTCGCGCGCGAAGCGGGGGCGATCCTCCTCGACGTGTACGGCTCGGACTTCAACGTCCGCTACAAGGGCGAGCAGGATCCCGTCACCGAGGCTGACACGCGCGTCAACTCGTTCCTCGTGGGACGCATCCGCGAGTCGTTCCCCGCCGACAGCATCATCGCGGAGGAGACGGCCGCCTCGAACAGCCGCGCCACGTCCAACCGCTGCTGGTACATCGACCCGCTCGACGGCACGAAGGAGTTCATCGCGAAGAACGGCGAGTTCTCCGTGATGATCGGCCTCGCGGTCGATGGCGAGGCGCGCCTCGGCGTCGTGTACCAGCCCACCGAGGGCAAGCTCTACCGCGGCGTCGTGGGCGACGGCGCGTTCTACGAGCACGGCGACAAGACCTGGGTGCTCAAGGTCTCGGACGTGAAGGACCCCAAGGACATGCGCCTCGTGGTCAGCCGCTCGCATCGCTCGGAGAGCACGACGAAGCTCGTCGAGAAGCTCGGCATCACCAAGGAATTCCCGAGCGGCTCGGTGGGCCTCAAGGTGGGCCTGCTCGCCGAGCGCAAGGCCGACCTCTACGTGCACCTCTCGGACAAGACGAGCGCGTGGGACGCCTGCGCGCCCGACGCGATCCTGCGCGCGGCGGGCGGCGTGTTCGTGGACCTCGCGGGCCGCTCGCTCGAGTACTCGGGCACCGAGCTCAAGAACAAGCGGGGCATCCTCGCGTGCAACCGCAAGGGCTTCGACGCCGTCGCGCCGACGGTGCTCGAGATCGCGAAGGAAGCCGGCCTCGTCACGGAGTGAGCCGTGCGACACCACCATCGCTGGGGCGCCAGTCGTCGGAGTGGTCCGGTCGGGAACGCCTTCGCGGCGATCGTCCTCTTCTTCGCGGCGCTGAGCGCGGGCCTCGAGAGGACGCTCTACGCGATCGACTTCGCTCGGATCGAGCGCTTCGCGATCGTCGGCGCCGTGAGCCTCGCGGCGCTCGCGCTGATCGCGTGGCTCTGGCGCGAGAACAAGCGCGCGCGTGAGGAGGAGGCTGCGCACCAGGCCACGAGCCCGCAGGCCGACGTGGTCGCGCTGCGCTTCGCGTTCGAGGCCCCCGCGGCGGCCAAGATCCTGCGCGACCTCGGCGGCGCGCGCGGCAGCGACGCCGATCGGCTGCGCGCCGTGACGTCGCGCCTCGTCGAGGCACAGCTCGACTATCGCCTCGTGGGCCTCGAGACGACCAAGCCGCTGCCCGAGACCGCCGCGGCGGAGCTCTTCTTCTCGTGGTCCGATGGCGCGCGCGGCCGCTACCCCAAGCCCGCGACGCCCGAGAGCGCCGGCCTCGTCGTGGTGTGCCTCCACGTCGAGACCACGGAAGAGATCCCCGACCTGCCCGAGTCCGATCCGAAGAGCGTGGTGACCACGCTCGAGATGCTCCGCGATCAGCCGCGCACGGTGCGTCGCGTCGATCTCTGGGCGAGCCGACACGCGCTCTCGGAGGCCGCGCTGCGCGAGGCCGATCCGAAGCTCGTCGCCGCCCGCGCCTGAGGCTCGACACGCGAGATCGCCCTCATTCCTGGGCGATTTCCGGGCGCGCGTCGTCGACGCACGAGCACACGTACGCGCCGTACGCCGTCGCGAGCAGGGGCAGGAAGCGGCTCAGCGCGTCGTTCTTGGGCACCGCGACTCGGAGCGTGTCGTCGCGCCCACGCAGCACAAGGTCACACGCTCCGTCGAGCGACTCGTCCGAGAGCTCGACGTCGGTGATCGCGCGCAGCGTCCGCAGCCTCGTGCAGAGCGGTGGCACGCCGAACCGGATCGCCAGGTCCGCACCGTCGAGCACGAGCTCGGTCGGTACGCGGATGCGCCACGCCATCGCGCCGAGGCTCGTGAGCAGCGCCAGCGTTCCGAGGAGCGCCGTGAGCAGCTGATCGAGCTGGAGCGGCAGCGAGAGCGCCACACACGCGGACGCGACGCCGAGCGCCCCGAGCGCGCCATACACCCATCGAGGTCGAGGCGAGGCCGCCAAGCGAACGCGCAGTCGCCCTCGTCCGAGCACGGTGCGCTGCGGCACCTCGCGGTACGAGCTCCGCCCGTCGTCGGGTGCCTCGATCGTCGGCTCCTCGAGGCACACGGCGCCGGGCCGCGTGACCTCGAGGTGCGCGATCATCGCGACGAGGCGCGCGCGAGCTCGCGAGGCCGAGAGGATCTCCACGCTGGTCGCGGCGCTCCGGCCTCTCTCCTTGGCGCGTCGCTTCGAAGAGCGTGCGAGCAGCTGGTCGAGCGAGCCCGCTGCGTCGCCTCCCCACGGTTGGTCGCTGGCCACGACACCAGTCTGATCAGCGACAACTAGAGCTGCCGGTCAGCGACAACTAGATTTGCCGCTCGATCCGCCGTGCGGACGGCCCGTTGGAAGGGGCTGGGCAAGGATGCCCGGCCGACGATCGATCGCGCGCTCGAGA
>JAIBCE010000488.1 GCA_019694315.1 Sandaracinaceae bacterium | reverse complement strand
CTGGCGCCCGGTGAGTGGCGCGCGGTGAGCGGTGGGATAAGGTCGCGCGCCCCCATGTCCGACAAGACGAGCGACAAGACCGCTGCGCGGCCCCGAACGCTGATCGTCACGCCGACCTACAACGAGAAGGACAACCTCGAGCACTTCGTGACGAGCGTCCTTCGCGTGGTGCCGGACGTGGACGTGCTGATCGTCGACGACAACTCCCCCGACGGGACGGGCGCGATCGCCGACCGGCTGGCGGCCGCCGATCCGCGGGTGCGCGTGATGCACCGCGCGGGCAAGCAGGGCCTGGGCACGGCGTACGTGCAGGCCTTCGAGAAGGGGCTCGCGGAGGGCTACGAGCTCTTCTTCGAGATGGACGCGGACATGAGCCATGACCCGCTCCACCTGCCCGCGTTCTTCGACGCGTTCGCGAAGGGCGCCGATCTCGTCATCGGCTCGCGGAACATCCCGGGTGGCGGCGTGGTGGGCTGGGGCGCGGGCCGTCACTTCCTCTCCAAGGGGGGCAGCCTCTACTCGCGCACGATCCTCGGTCTGCCCATCCGCGATCTCACGAGTGGCTACAAGGCGTTTCGCGCGCAGGTCCTGCGCACGATCGACCTCGGCACGCTGCGCTCGGAGGGCTACTCGTTCCAGATCGAGACGACCTACCGAGCCGCCCAGCGGGGCTTCCGCGTGACCGAGGTGCCGATCACCTTCGTCGATCGCAAGGCCGGTCAGAGCAAGATGAGCCGCAAGATCTTCGTCGAGGCGATCGGCATGGTCTGGCGCCTTCGCCTCGGCTGATTGCGATCCGAGAGCCCGATCAGACGCGACGATGCCGAGGCTCACGCGAGCCTCCGTCACGGCGCGTACCTCCATGTCCCTGTTCGATTTGGAGCAAGAACGGACTGGCTCGCGCCTCCGACGGTGCGCCCGTGAGGCACGGGGAGGTCGCGCTCTGCGATTGCGAGGGGCAGAGCATACGCGACGATGCCGAGGCTCACGCGAGCCTCCGTCACGGCGCGTACCTCCATGTCCTTGCTCGATGGGGAGCAGGAACGGACTGGCTCGCGCCTTCGACGGTGCGCCCGTGAGGCACGGCGAGGTCGCGCTCTGCGATTGCGAGGGGCAGAGCATACGCGACGATGCCGAGGCTCACGCGAGCCTCCGTCACGGCGCGTACCTCCATGTCCTTGCTGGATGGGGAGCAGAAACGGACTGGCTCGCGCCTCCGACGGTGCGCCCGTGAGGCACGGGGAGGTCGCGCTCTGCGATTGCGAGGGGCAGAGCAGACGCGACGATGCCGAGGCTCACGCGAGCCTCCGTCACGGCGCGTACCTCCATGTCCTTGCGCGATGGGGAGCAGAAACGGACTGGCTCGCGCCTTCGACGGTGCGTCCGTGAGGCACGGGGAGGTCGCACTCTGCGATTGCGAGGGCCAGAGCATACGCGACGATGCCGAGGCTCACGCGAGCCTCCGTCACGGCGCGTACCTCCATGTCCTTGTTCGATTTGGAGCAAGAACGGACTGGCTCGCGCCTCCGACGGTGCGCCCGTGAGGCACGGGGAGGTCGCGCTCTGCGATTGCGAGGGGCAGAGCATACGCGACGATGCCGAGGCTCACGCGAGCCTCCGTCACGGCGCGTACCTCCATGTCCTTGCTCGATGGGGAGCAGGAACGGACTGGCTCGCGCCTCCGACGGTGCGTCCGTGAGGCACGGGGACGTCGCGCTGTGGCTCGGCCCGAGGCCCCGTGATCGCCGCCCCGTGATCGCGGCCCAGTGATTCTTGACCGGTGATCGCGGCCGGCGTCAGAGCTCGAGGCGGCGCTCGATGGTCGCCGAGCGACGCAGCTCTTCGACGAAGGCGCGCTCCTGGCGTGTCATCGCGTCCTGGAGCATCTGGCGGTAGATGTCCATGCGCACGTCCTCGTAGCGCGGCAGCGCGCCGGACTCGGTGTCGCGCTCGCGGAGGAGGAAGATGAAGAAGCCGCTCGCGCCGCGCACGGGCTCGGACACCTCGCTCACGTCGAGCGCTGCGAGGGCGCTCTCGAGCTCGGCCTCGAGGTCGCCCTCCGACAGCCAGCCGAGCTCGCCGCCGCCGTAGTCGTCCATGGCCTCCTCGAAGGTCTCGACGTCCTCGATGCTGGCACGCGCCTCTTCGGCGCGACGCGAGAGCGCGGCGACCTCGGTGGCCGAGGCGCCGTCGGGCACCGTGATGAGCACGAACGCGGCGTTGTACCGGCTGCGGCGGCGGGCCTGCGCCACGACCTCGTCGAAGCGCCGACGCACGTCTTCCTCGGTGATGTTCACGCGCCCGCGCACGCGCTGGTTCAGCACCTTGTAGCGGAGCAGCTGCTGGCGGATGTCACGGCGGTACTCCTCTTCGGTGAAGCCCTGCTCGCGGACGAGGGTCCAGAACTGATCGATCGGCAGGCGCGTCTGGGCGCGCACGTTGTTGATCGCGTTCTCGACGTCGGAGGCCGAGACGGTGATCGACTCCGCGGCTGCCGCCTGCACGATCAGCTGCTCGTCGATGAGGTGCGTGAGCTCCTCGTCGTAGACGTGGCGGATCGCGGCGAGACGCTCGGCCTCGCCGCGCGCGGACGACAGCGCCGCGGGCATGCGGGGCGCGGCCTTGGCGCGGAGCTCCGAGAGAAAGATCGCCTCGTCGTTCACCACGGCCACGACGCGCTCGATGACGTCGCCGCGCGCGGGGCTCGGCGCCGCGCCTGCGAAGGCCGCCACGGCCGCGATCGACGCCAGCGCCGAGGCGAGCGCGAGCTCGACGACGCGGGGCGCACGGCGAAGCGTGCGTGTGGGCGCGGGCCTCGTACGCGGCGCGGTGGTCACTGCATGCCCGTGTGCGCAGGAGGCGTGGCCGGCGGCGCAGCGCCCGACGGTGACGGAGACGGAGCAGGTCCGCCACCGGGCGCGGCGCCGGACGGCGTGGCCCCGGGCGCGCCGACCTCGGCCTCGACGGTGGGGAAGTTCCCCTCCGGGATGTCGATGTGCACCTGATCGAGCAGCGCGAGATCTTCGTGCACGTCGGCCTCGCTGCGGAGCCGCGCGACGAGATCCTCGACCGCCTGCTCACGTCGCTCGCGCCAGAGGCGATGGCGGATGGGGCGGGAGGCCTCCTCGAGGGTGCGGTGCAGCGGCGCGCGGCGACCGGTGATCTTCACGATGTGCCAGCCCTGGCTCGTGTGGACCAGCTCCGGATAGATCGTGCCGATCGTGTCCATCGAAAACGCGGCCTCGGCGACCTCGGGCGGCAGCTCCGGCTCGTCGGCCTGACGCTCCGCCGGACGCGAGAAGAAGCCGATGTCGCCGAAGCGATCGCGCGTGGCGGGATCGGTGTTGTGGACCTCGGCGAGCTGGCGGAAGAGGCGCATGTCGCTCGGGCTCGCGGTGAGCTGGTGGAGCACGCGCTGCGCGGTGGCCTGGCTCGAGAAGACGATGTGGCTGGCGCGCACCTGCTCGGGCTTGTTGAACTCGTCCTGGTGCGAGTCGAAGTAGGCCTGCACGTCGGCGTCGGTCACGTCCGAGAGCTGGATGCGATCCTCGTACTCCTGCTTGAGGAAGCGACGGATGAGCACCTGCTTGCGCGTGCGCTGCACCTCGGGGAGGTCGTCGAGGCCGCGGCGGTCGGCCTCCTGCGCGAAGAGCTCGAAGCGAACCATCTGATCGAGCAGCTCGCGGCGGCGCTCGGGCGAGTTGTAGCGAGCGCGGAGGAAGGGGCCCTTCGACGCGATCGACTCGGCGAACTCGCCCACGGTGATCTCGCGATCGCCGATGGTCGCGAGCACCTGTCCTGCCTCTTCTTCGGTGAGGCCGTGCGTTCGCGGCGCCTCGTCGGTCGTGGCGCCGGGGCCCGAGGTCGAGGGCGCTTCGTCATCGCCCGAGCAGGCGACGGCGATGCAGCCGATGATCGACAAGACGACGAGGATCAGGAGGCGACGCTGCATGATCGGCCGCTGAGCTAGCACGGGCGCCCGACCATTGCGAGAGGGGCCATGGGGAGCGCGCCACGCTCGACGCCGGAGACGGAAGCGCGAGAGGCCGCGCGTCGGCAAACGCGCGGCCTCTGGGTCAGGCGGTGACCGCGCCTGCTCTAGTTCTTCCGGAAGACCTTCTCGGCGAGAGGGCCGCGGGGGCCGTCCTTGAGCGAGAACTCGACAGGCTCACCCTCGCGCAGCGTGCGGAATCCGTCGCCGCCGATCTGCGAGTAGTGCACGAAGACGTCGGGACCATCGTCCTGCTTGATGAAGCCCCAACCCTTGGCGTTGTTGAACCACTTCACGGTGCCTTGCTTCGTCGCGCTCAGCTTGATCTCTTCGGACATCACAGCCTCCCCCGCCCGGAACGTCTGCGCTCGAGAGCACCCCGCGCGCCTCCGCTCGTGGGACAGAACCGCGAGATTTGAGCGGCGCGGGGCCGCGGTCAAGGGGTCCGAATTGGCTACCTGCGCGATGTCAAGGACATGGTGAACGTTCGATGTCAGCGGATCGGACGCGGGCGAGACGAGGGGCGCGACGGGGCGGGGAACGCCACCGAGAGGCCGGCGCGTGAGAGCGCCTTGAGCACGGCGGCGCGCGGGGCCGACTCGTCGAACACGAGCAGGGGACCCTCGGGGTGAGGGGACACGAGCCAGCGCTGGAGCTCGGGGAGGGCGCTGAGCTCCGCCGCCAGCTCCGCCGAGGGGAGCGTGATCACCCACGAGGCGCGGAGCGCGACGGCGTGCCCTCGCGGCCGAACGACGCGGTCGGCGAGCGAGCCGACGTCGCGGTGACCGGA
>JAIBCE010000487.1 GCA_019694315.1 Sandaracinaceae bacterium | reverse complement strand
CGACCACCACGGCCCCGCCGGGACGGCCCGGATCGACGACGACGGCGCCACCGCGCGGGTGCGGATCGAGCTGCCCGACGACGTCGCCGCCAGGGCGGCCGGGCGCGGGATCGACGACGACGGCGCCGCGGCGGCCACCGCGTCCCGGTCGCACGACGACCTGCGCGTCGGCGGGGGAGGGCGCGAGCAGCGCGGGTGCGCCGAGGACGAGCGCGAGGGCGACCAGAGCCTCGGACGCGGAGCGGGAGATGCGGATCACGGAGACCTCCAGGACCGGGAGACGATGCGCTCGCGAGATCGATTCACGGCGCGCGCGACGAATGGTGCCACGAAAGCGAGCCCGTCGTGCTCGGCGCACGAGAGAGTCGACTTCCGGGGCGTCGCGACTATCCTCCGCGCGCTTTTCGGAGGTCGCCCATGAAGGTCGCCGTGGTCGTGTTCCCGGGCTCGAACGCTGACTGGGACGCCCTGCACGTCGCGCGCGACGTGATGGGCTGGGACGCGAGGTACGTGTTCCACAAGGACACCGATCTCGGCGACGCCGAGCTCGTGATCCTCCCCGGAGGCTTCGCCCACGGCGACTACCTCCGCACGGGCGCGATCGCGCGCTTCTCGCCCATCTCCGAGGCGATCGTGCGGCACGCGGGCCGCGGCGCTCCGGTGCTCGGCATCTGCAACGGCTTCCAGATCCTCGCGGAGATGGGCCTCGTGCCCGGCGTGCTCACGCGCAACGTGAACCTCCGCTTCGAGTGCCGCGACGTGTGGGTGAAGGTCGAGGGCGAGGGCCGCTTCACGCGCGGCGTGGCCCAGGGCACCACGCTCCGGCTGCCGATCGCGCACGCCGAGGGCCGCTACCACTGCGACGACGAGACCCTCGCGCGTCTCGAGGGCGAGGGCCTCGTCGCGGTGCGCTACGTCGCCGCCGACGGCCAGCCCCTGCGCGGCACCACCGTGAACGGCTCGCGCAACGAGATCGCGGGCATCTACAGCGCGGGCCGCAACGTGATGGGCCTCATGCCGCACCCCGAGCGCGCGAGCGAGGCGATCCTCGGCAACGAGGACGGTCGCCGCATCTTCGAGGCGCTGCTCGCGAATTGAGCGCGCCTTCGAGGCCCCTCACGCGCTCATCATCGCGACGAACGAGTCCTGCACGATCGTGTTCGTGAGGCGCGTGTCGGTGAGCACGTTCATGTCGTCGCCGCCGTACGCGCGCGAGTAGCGGTCGAGGTAGACGAGCTGCTTGGTCACGAGCACGAGCTCGCGCGGCATGCGAAGGCCGTGGGTGCGGCCCGTGCGGATCATGCCGGGCACGAGATCCTTGATCTGGAACGCGTCGTCGGCTCCCGCGGCCACCTCGCCCGCGGTCGCCTCGCCGGTGGGCGCGCGCAGGAGCGGCGCGTAGATGGCCTCGAGATCGTGGGCGAGCGCGTCGCGATCCACGCGCTCCGCGTCGGCGGCGGTCTTCATGAGGATCATCGCGTCCGCGACGCGACCGAAGTCGCGCTGCTGGAAGCCGAGCACGTACTCGAGCACGCCCTTCTGGTGGTCCTCGCCGAAGCGCCCGACGATGCCGAAGTCGAGGTAGCCGATGCGTCCGTCCGAGAGGAGCATGAAGTTGCCGGCGTGCACGTCGCCGTGGAAGAAGCCGCGGAGGATCAGCGTCTGGAACCACGAGCGGATGCCGTGGAGCAGCGTCTCGACGGGCTCGTAGCCGCTGCCGCGCACGCCCTCGATGTCGTCGATGCGCCAGCCGCGGAAGCGCTCCATCGTGAGCACGCGCGCGTGCGTGAGCGCGTCCTCGACCACTGGCGCGCGGGTGCGGTCGTTGCCGAAGACGTGCATGACCTCGTTGAACTCGCGCATGGCCTCGGCCTCGTGGCGGAAGTCGAGCTCCTGGCGGAGGTTGGCCTCGAAGTCGTCGACGAACGCGCCCACGTTGGAGCCGCGCGCGAGGGGCGACACCTTCATCACGAGCCACGCGAAGAAGCGCAGGATGCGCAGATCGGCCGAGGCGAGCGCCGCGAGGCCGGGTCGCTGCACCTTCACGACGACCTCGCGTCCGTCCGGCAGCGTCGCGCCGTGGACCTGCGCGATCGACGCCGCGGCCATCGGCACGTCGTCGAAGCTCGCGAAGAGCTCGCGCACGGGCTTGCCGAGGTCTCGCTCGACGATGTGCTCGACGTCGGCGCGCGAGAACGCGGGCACGCGATCGAGCAGGCGGCGGAACTCCTCGGAGTACGCGGCGGGAAAGAGCGCCTCGCCCGACGCGATGAGCTGCCCGAGCTTGATGTAGATGGGGCCCAGGCGCTCGAACGCGAGGCGCAGCGCCACGGGGCCCGAGAGCGACGCGCCGCCCGGGAGCCAGCCGGTGAGCGCGGCCCACACGCGCCGCACCCCGAACCACACGAGGATGCCCACCACCACCGCCGCGCGACGGAGCGTGGCCGCGAGGCCCGCCCGCGGGATGGTGCCCGTCTCGGCCATCGCCGCGTCGGCGACGTCGTTCCGCGCGAGCTCGCGCTCGCGTGCTCGCGGCGGCTCCGCGGCCGGCTCGCTCGACTCGGTCATGCGGACCTCGGTCCCAATCAGGTCGGCCCCGATCAGGTCGCCCTCGACCGGGGCCATCGCCTCGCCTCTTCGTTGCATGCCCGCCTCTACGCACGAGCCGACGCGTCCATGTCGGACGCTACATACGGATTCGTATGTGACCCCGGTTCTGGAACATACGCGCTCGTATGTCAACCGCGGCGCGATTCGTCTATCCTCGTCTTCGATGCGCCGTTTCATCGTGCTCGGGGTCGTGGTGGTGTCTTCGGTGGGCCTCTCGTCGTGCACGAGCGCGCCTGCGGTGAGCCCGTTCGTGATCACGCCCCGCGTGGCGGGCGTGCGCGCGCCCCTCACGGGCGACTGCGATCCGCTCGACGACACGCACTGCCTCCTGCCGTGGCCCTCGAGCACCTTCCTCACGGCCGATCCCGACACGGCGACGGGCGTCCGCGTCGCGGTGAGCGCGGCCTCGCTCGACCCCGACGACGTCGCGAACGTGTGGGGAGCCGATGGCTTCTCGCGCTCGACGAGCATCCTCACGGGCCTCGAGGGCGCGGTCGACCCCGAGAGCGTCGCCTCGCCGCCGACCGACGTGGGCGGCGCGCTGCGCCTCTTCGTCGCCACGCCCGAGCACCCCCACTACGGCGAGGAGGTGCCGCTGCGGCTCGAGTCGATCGTCGAGTTCCGCGGCGTGGCCCACACGCTCGTCAAAGGCGATCCGCTCGAGATGCTCGAGCCGGCCACCGACTACGTCGCGGTGCTCACCGACGCGGTGCGGATGGCCGACGGACAGGCCGTGACGGTGCCGCGCGAGACGCGCGTCGCGCTCGGCCTCGAGCAGCCCGCGAGCGAGGCCGAGGCCGCGCTGGCCGGCTACCACGCGCCCACGGTCGCGCTCCTCGACGACGTGGGGATCGACCGCGCGCACGTGCTCCGTGCGTGGGACTTCACGACGCGCAGCGAAGACGATCCGCGGCGGCTCCTCCTCGCGGTGCGCGACGCCTCGCTGGCGGCGCTCGAGCGCGGCGAGATCGCGTTCGTCGTCGACGCCGTCGAGCACCGCGAGAGCGGCGACATCGCCTCGATCGTGCGCGGGCACATCACGGGCCTTCCCAATTTCGTGGGCGAGTCGCTCGACCTGACGCTCGACGCCCACGGCGTTCCGCAGGCCGAGGGTCTCGACGAGTCGCCGTTCCGCGTGATGATCCCACGCGGCGAGGGCGACTACCGCACGGTGCTCTTCGGCCACGGCGCGGGCGGCAGCGCCAACGACGGAACCTTCGACGACGCGCTCGCCGCCGAGGACATCGGCAAGGTCGGCATGGAGCTCACGGGCTTCCACGGCGACGTGCTCGTCGAGACGATCGAGGGGCTGGCCGATCGCCTCTTCGTCGGCATCCGGCACGCGGTCGCGCAGCTGCTCCAGGCGATCGCGCAGGCGGTGGTGATCGAGCGCGCGCTCTCGGGCCCGCTCGGCGACGTGCTCGCGGCCGAGACCCTCGGAGGCGAGCCCAACCCGCACGCGGGGCGTCGTCCGGGGCTCGACGGTGTGCCGTGGGTGGGAGGCTCGCTCGGCGGCATCACCGGGCTCGTGGTGACGTCGGTGGACCCGGACATCCACCACGCGGTGCTCAACGTGCCCGCGTGCGGCTGGTCGCAGTGGGTCGAGGACTCGGTGCTCTATGCGATCGCGCAGTTCGGGGTGCGACGCGAGAACGGTGGCGAGATCGGCGCGGCGATCGGGCTCGCGATCGCGCAGACGGAGATCGACGCGCTCGACGGCGCGAGCTTCGTGGAGCTGGCGCGTGCAGACGGTGACGTGTTCCTCGTGCAGGAGAGCATGGGCGACAACGTCGTGCCGAACGCAGGCACCGAGTACCTCGCGATCGTGACGGGCGCGGACATGGTGGGCGCGGCGCTCTCGCCGATCCACGGCATCGACGAGGTCACGCAGGCGGTCGACCACAGCGCGATCACGCAGTTCCGCGCGGAGCAGACCGATCTGGGCGCGGTGCACGGCTTCGCGGCGGAGAATCACCCTTCGGGCCACGCCGCGATCGAGCAGATCCAGGACTTCCTCTCGAGCGCCTGGGACGGTCACCCCACCATCCACGTGCCCAGCCAGTGCCCGTCGGGTGTCTGCGACTTCCTCGAAGAATGACGAGGCCTGTCCGCTCCGCGGAGTGACGCTCGGCGCGATCGACGACGCGCGAGGCCGAGCGCCGCCACGAGCGC
>JAIBCE010000486.1 GCA_019694315.1 Sandaracinaceae bacterium | reverse complement strand
TCGAGCGCGACGGCGTCCTCGAGCACGTCGGCCCGCGCGAGCTCTCGGGCACGCGCGAGCACGCGGAGGAGCCAGGGACTGCGCCGCGCGCCGAACACCGTGGGCGCAGGCAGCCCCACGCACGATCACGCCGAGGGCCTCGACGGCAACGCGCTCGAGAAGAGCTTCTGGCTCCTCCGCGTGGCATGGCGCGCCGCCCCGTGGGTGATCCTGACGATGGCGATCTGCACGCTCCTCATGGGCGTCTTGCCTGCGGTGGTGGCGAACGTGGGGCGCGCGATCGTCGATGCCGTCGTGCACGCGCTCGAGGAGCCCGACGGCTGGGCCACCTACAAGGAGCGCCTCTGGGGCCTCATCGGGCTCGAGGCGGTGCTCGTCTCGATCATCCTCGCCGCCACGCGCGGGCTCTCGGCGGCGCAGGCGATCCTCAAGGCGCGCCTCACCAACACCGTCACCGATCTCATCCTCCAGAAGTCGCTCACACTCCGCCTCGAGCACTACGAGGACCCGGACATCCACGATCGGCTGATGCGCGCGCGACGCGACGCCGGGACGCGGCCGTACAACCTCGTCGTCGGCATCTTCAACGTCGCGCGCAACGCGACGACGTTCCTCGCCAGCATCGTGGTGCTCGCCGCGCTCTCGGGCTGGGCGGTGCTGATCGTGATCGTCGCGGGCCTGCCCGTGTTCATCGCGGAGCTACGCTTCTCGCAGCACGCGTTCGATCAGCAGCGCAAGCGCTCGCCCCAGCAGCGCGAGCAGGCGCACCTCGAGCAGGTCGTCTCGCGCGAGGACTACGCGAAGGAAGTGCAGCTCTACCAGCTCGGCGACGAGTTCATGGAGCGCCTCCGCAAGATCACGAAGAAGATCGAGAACGAAGAGCGCTCGATCGCGCTGCGGCGCAATTCGTGGGGCTTCGTGTTCAACCTGGTGGGCACGCTCGCGTTCTACGGCGCGTACGCGTGGATCGTGCACCGCGCGGTGAACGAGCACCTGAGCCTCGGCGAGATGACGATGTACATCGCCATCTTCCGGCAGGCGCAGGGCGGCGTGACGAGCGGCCTCGCGAGCCTCGGGCTCATGCTCGACGATCAGCTCTACCTGCGCGACCTCCAGTCGTTCCTGAGCCTCCCGATCGCCGAGTACGCGGGAAAGGCCACCGAGGGGCCCGATCCCGACGCCGGCCTCGTGCTCGAGAACGTGTCGTTCACCTACGCCGACGCGCCCAAGCCGGCGCTCGACAACGTGAGCTTCCAGATCAAGCCCGGCGAGATGGTGGCGCTCGTGGGCCAGAACGGCTCGGGCAAGACGACGCTGCTCAAGCTGATCACGCGCCTCTACGAGCCGCGCGAGGGGCGAATCCTCCTCGACGGCCTCGACATCCGAGAGTGGGACATCGACGCGCTGCGCCTGCGCTTCGCGCTGGTGTTCCAGGACTTCGCGCGCTTCAAGATGACGGCCGGCGAGAACATCGGCGCGGGCGACGTGGACGCGTGGATGGACGAGGAGCGCTGGGAGCGCGCGGGCAAGCGAGGCCTGGCACACGAGTTCATCGCGGCGATGCCGCACGGCTACCACTCGCAGCTCGGCAAGTGGTTCCGTGGCGGCACCGAGCTCTCGGGCGGGCAGTGGCAGAAGGTCGCGCTCTCGCGCGCGTTCATGCGCGAGGAGGATCAGATCGTGGTGCTCGACGAGCCCACGGCCGCGCTCGATCCCGACGCCGAGCAGGGCATCCTCGAGCACGTGCGCGAGATCCGGGGCAAGCAGAGCGTGCTCCTCATCTCGCACCGCTTCGGCTCGGTGCGCATCGCCGATCGCATCCTCGTGCTCGATCGGGGGCGCATCAACGAGGCCGGCACGCACGAGCAGCTCATGGCGAGGAAGGGCCTCTACCAGCGCCTCTTCCAGCTGCAGGCCGCGGGCTACTCCGACGAGCCCGTGACCGTGGGCAAGAGCGAGTCGCGCGCCAAGAGCCTCGAGGCGGGCGCGGAGGCCTGAGCGGTCGGGGCTGCTATACCTCGGCCCCCCATGGCCGCCGCCGACGCCTCCGCCTCCGACGACGCCCGCGACGCCGGCGCGCGCGAGGACCCGCTCCTCGAGGAGCTGCGAGCCCACGAGCACCGCGGACCGCTCGGGGCGCTGGCGCTCGACGTGCTCGGTCGACAGGCCGAGGGGCGCACGCAATTCGTCGGGCGCGAGCACGTCCGCAAGCGCGCGGCGGATCTGGGCGTGGAGCGGGAGAAGGCAGGCACGAGCCTCTGCAACGTGCTCGACCTGCTCGAGCGCGGCGCGGAGTCGGATCGCGAGCGGCGGGTGGTGGTGAGCCTCGCGGTGTTGGGGCTCGCGGACGCGGTGGCGCGCGACGACGGTGTGGCCGAGGCGTTGGTGGAGCGCGCCGTGCGGCACGCGACCTGGCTCGAGATCGCGACGGAGCTCGGCTGGCTGCGCGCGCTGGCGAGCGAGAGCGAAGGTGCGCTCGCGCAGCGCGTTATCGACGAGCTGGCGCAGCACGTGATCGACAGGAGCGTCGGCACGCTGCATCGAGAGCCACGCGACCGTGCGTATGCGGTGGCGCTCGTGGCGGCGCTGGCCTCGGCGCGAAGGCTCCGGGCCGACGAGCGACTCGCCGAGCTCGCCCGCCACGAGGGGCTCGATCCGGTGGTCGCGGTCGCGGTGCGCGAGCTGAGCGGTGCCGGACGCGTGTCGATGACGGCAGAGCCGGCGCTCGACGGCAGGGCCGCGCCCGACACCGCCCGTGGCGCGCGGGCCGTGCTGCGGTGGATCACGGGGTGGGCCGCGCTCGTGGGGCTCGGACGCGGCGTCGCGCGCCTCCTCGGACGGGAGCGACGCGTGGCCCTCTCGCTGCGCGGGCGTGAGGTCGACATCCGCGAGTCGGGCGGCGTGCTCGGACGCCCTACGACGGAGCGGGCCTCGTCGGTGCCCGTGCAGTCGTTGCTCTCGGTCAGTCGCGAGCGCGCGCACGCGGGCGCGGCGCTCTATGCGGGCGCGCTGGCGCTGGCGGCGGGCGTGCTCGTGGGCGGCTACCTCGCCTTCGACGGGCTGCGGAGCGGCGAGCTGGTCCTCGCGTCGGTGGGGGCGGGGCTCGTCGTGCTGGGCGTCGTGGCGGACCTGGCGGCCGACGTGCTCGCGCGCTCGGCCCGCGGTGGGGCGACCGTGGAGCTGGTGCTGCCGCGCGGCCGCGTGGTGCGTCTGGTCGCGCCCTCTCGCGAGGCGGCCGACGCCTTCCTCGAGGCCCTCCGCGCCCGCATGCGCTGAAGCGACCCGGTCGAGGGAGCTCCGGCAGCTCTGGCCCCTCGCGACGGTGAGCCCTGAACGGGCGCTCCGGACGAGGTGCGGTTGCGGATTGCTTTTGACCTGCGATCGACGGCTTCGGTAGCATCGCCGCGCGGTGTTTTCGCACCCACTCCGCCCCTCCACCTCGGTCGCAACGAGAGAGATGACGTCCACTCGGATGGCTGCTGAGACGCTGCGATGGCTGCCCCGCGAGGGGATCAGCCGCGCGCTCGGCCGCGTCGCCTCGATCGAGCCGCCGCGCGTGATCTTGGACCGAGCCATCGGTCTCTACGTGCGCGCCTATCGCGTGGATCTGAGCGACTGCGAGGTGCCCGAGCGTGGCTTCCGCAGCTTCAACGAGTTCTTCTCGCGCCCGCTGCGCGAAGGCGCCCGGCCGCTCGACGCCGACCCCGACGCGATGCTCTGCCCCGCCGACGGGAAGCTCGAGGACGAGGGCCCGATCGAAGAGGGCGCGTCGTTCCGCGTGAAGGGACGGCGCTACGACGTGGGAGAGCTCCTCGGGAGCGCCACGGACGCCGGGCGCTTTGCGGGGGGCCGCTTCGCGGTGGTGTATCTCTCGCCGCGCGACTATCACCGCGTGCATGCGCCCGTGGCGGGCCGCGTCACGCACGCGCGGCACATCGGCGGCACCCTCTTTCCGGTCAACCGCATCGGGCTCGAGCACGTGCCGAACCTCTTCGCCAAGAACGAGCGCATCGCGGTGCACCAGAGGAGCGAGCGACACGGCGAGGTGGTGACCATCCTCGTGGGGGCGATGGTCGTGGGCGGCATCGCGCTGGCGTTCGATCCTGCCGTGCGGAGCAACCAGGGCACCGCGCTCGGAGAGCGCCGGTATGACGACGTGACGCTCGCCCGCGGCGACGAGCTCGGTCGCTTCCTCCTCGGCTCCACCGCCATCGTGCTCACGACCTCGGCTGCGCGCGCCACGCCTGCGCTCGGCGTGGGGGGCGCGGTGCGGATGGGCCAGGCCCTCTACCGTGTGCGGGAGGGGGTGCGCGCATGAGCGACACGCGCGACCGCGACGACGGGCCGACGGACGAGGGCGAGAGCCTCGTCCCGCGCTCGGGCCGCAAGCGGCGCGGTCTGCGTGTCCCGGTCGACGACGTGCCGCGGCAGAGCTTCGTGGACGTGGCGCGCCCGCCTACGCGCGACAGCCGCGAGTCGGCGGTGGGGCGCGACCCGATCCGAGCGAGCTTGGAGGCAGCGCCTGCCGCGGCGACGCCCAGCCCGGCACCCAGCGCCGCGGCAACGCCCGGTGAGGCGCCGGCCGGTCGCCAGCGGATGCCGTCGGTGGAGCTCACGCTCGACGCCGAGCTGGAGGTCGAGCCGCCGCCCCCGCCACGCCCTCGCCCGTGCCGCCCGCCGCCGCCCCCGCCTACGCGCGAGGCTGCGCCCTCGCCTTCGCGCGACGCTGCGCCCCCGCCAGACGCGCTCGACGAAGGGCGCCTGACGCTCGAGACGGCAGCCGTGCCGTCGCTCGA
>JAIBCE010000485.1 GCA_019694315.1 Sandaracinaceae bacterium | reverse complement strand
GGGGAAGGCGCGCGGTCGCCTGTTCGAGCGTCTCCCAGCGCGTGGGGACGTCGCTCTCGTCGTGCGCGTTGCCGATGCGTCGCGCACCACCGATCGCGCGCGACACGAAGCGGAGCGAGCGGCGGTTGTAGACCTCGACGAGCACGTGGCCGCCAGGGCGCACCACGCGGAACATCTCGGCGATCGCGCGCTCGATGTCGGGCACGTGCGCGAGCACCTTGAACGCGTAGACCACGTCGAAGCTCGCGTCCGCGAAGGGCAGCGCGGTGGCGTCGCCCTCGCGCACCGAGAGGCCTCGGCCGCGCGCATGGGCGAGCATGCCGGGCGAGAGATCGACGCCTTCGGCGCGCGCGGCGACGCGGGCCACGCGCTCGAGCACGAGGCCGGTGCCGCAGCCCACCTCGAGCACCTCGCGACCGTGCGCGAGCTCGATCACGGCGCCCGCCTCGATCTCGTCGATCATGGCGTGGTAGCCGCGATCACGTCCCCGATCGTAGTGATGGCTGAAGTCGTCGTAGTACGCGCGGACGTCGGAGGCGCTCATCGGAGGAGCTCGTCGTAGATCGAGTCGTAGCGCTGCGCCATGACCTCCACGCGGCGGCCTTGAACGCAGGCGCGCGCACGCGCTCCCCACGACGTCGAGAGCGCGCGATCGGTCACGAGGCGATCGAGCGCCGCGGCGATCGCACCGGGATCGAGCGGGCAGCCGATGGCCGCGCCGTCCTCCGCGAGCTCGTGCGCCGAGGTCCCCTCGCTCACGAGCACTGCGCGGCCGAGGTGCATCGCCTCGAGGAGCACGAGCGGGTGATCGACCTTGGCGTAGAGGGTGTCGGTGGGGAGCGCCACCAGATCGCTCGCTGCGAGGAGCGCGTGGATCGAGGGCGTCTCGCCCACGACGCGGAGCGAGATCGAGGCGCGGCGCGCGCGGGCCTCGAGCTCTTCGCGACGCGCGCGAGCACGGGGCGTCTTGTCGCGGCACGCGAGCACGAGGATCGCATCGGCGCGGTGCGCCATCGCCCCGCACGCCTCGACGATCACGTCGGCGCCGCGGCCGTGCTCGAGATCGCCCGGGAACGTGACGACGAAGCGTGAGGCGAGGTCGTGCGCCTCGATCACGCGCGCCACCTCGGCGGGGCTCGGCGTGGGCGGAGGCGTGATCGCGATGGGCACGAGCGCGAGGCGCTCCTCCGCGACGCCCTCCGCACGAGCCCGCGCGAGCGCCGCGCGAGAGAGCGCCACGACGCGATCGCCGAACACGACATCGCCGAGGCGCACGTCGCTCGCGGGCATGGAGGCCAGCGTCTGGATCGTGGGGCGGCGACGGAGCGCCGAGAGCGAGCGCGCGGCGCGCGAGGTGCGCGCGTTGGGGGCGAAGACGAAGTGCCAGAGCGCGGCGCGATGCTCGGTCGCGAGCGTCGCGATCATCGAGAGCGTCGTGCGACGGCCGAGGCGCGCGCTCGGCACGCGGTGCGTGAGGATCCCCTCGAGAGGGCTCGGACCGAAGGCGTGCACTTCGCGCGGAGTGGGCAGCGAGACGAGCGCACGCGCGAGCTCGCCGGCGAGGTTCTTCGAACCGTCGTTCCAGGGAGGCCCGAGGGGCTTGGACACCACGAGGACCGCAGGGCGTTCGGGCTTCATCGGAGGGAGGGTCGGGTCGGCACAGTGCCGAGCACGGCAGCGTGGGCGATGGTATCGTGACGACGTGTCGAGCCCCGAAGAAGAGGACGAGTCGCTCGAGGAGTCGGAGCACGAGCACGACGACGCCGAGGGCGAAGACGACATCCCACGGAGACGTCGCCGCATCGAGCGGATCCTCCCCGAGGTGATCAAGCGCGCGATCGAGAAGGGCATCGAGACGGGCATCGGCACGATCACGAACGCCAACGAGTCGATCCGCGGCATGGTGGGGCAGCGCCACGAGGTGCCGAAGGAGGTCGCGAGCTACGTGCTCTCGCAGATCGACGACACCAAGAACGCCGCGGTGGGCGTGGTGGCCCGCGAGGTGCGGGAGTTCCTCGAGCGCGCCGACCTGGCGAAGGAGCTCCAGCGCGCGCTCACGAGCCTCTCGTTCGAGATCCGAACCGAGATCAGGTTCATCCCCAACGACAAGGGCGGCGTGACCCCCGAGGTGAAGGCGGCGGTCGATCCGAAGCAGACGCGCAACCGTCGACCGAGCGCCGTCCCCGAGCCCAACGACGACGAGACCTGAGCGCGAGGGGACTCCGGCAACTCAAATCAGTGCGGGGCAGCACCCGTGGCCGGCGGAAGATCCTGGAGCCGCCCACGCACCTCGGACGGATCCTGGCTGGCGCCGCGGCCCATCTCCGGCTCGCCCTCGGGCAGCCGTGGGGGCGTCGCTTGCGCGGCGGCTGCACCACCCGGCACGCGCCGGACGAGGACACGCGTCATGTGGAAGGGCGTGAGCGGTCGGTTGTCGGGGCTCCCGCTCTGCGGCAAGCGCGCGATCTGCGACACGAGGTCCTCCGGCATGCAATGGCCGAAGATCGTGGCCGTTCCGTCGAGCTGAGGCGTGGGGCCGTCGGTGATGTAGATCTGCCCGCCGCCCGTGTTCGGTCCATCGAGCGTGGCGAGCGCGAGCACGCCGGCGCGGTCGTGGCGCAACGTCTCGTTCGGCTCGTACGCCATCGTGTAGCCGATGGTGCCCGTGCCGTCGCCGAGGTAGTCGCCGCCCTGGACGATGTACTCCGGGATCACGCGGTGGAAGAGCGCGCCGCGGTAGTACGGACGCGTCACCCACTGACCCGCGCGCGCGTCCCACCAAGGGCGTGTCCCACGCACGAGACCGATGAAATTCGCGACCGTGCGGGGCGCGCGATCGGCGTAGAGATCGCAGAGCAGCGTGCCGAAGTCGGTGCCGATCTCGGCCACCAGCTGACCGTCGGTCGTCATGCCGGCGACGGCCTCGTCGAGCGTGAAGTCGCCGGCCTCGGGGTCCGGCGTGGTCGGCTCGCGCACGAGGTGCGCGGGATCGTACGAGGGCCTCTGCGCCTGCGGACCATGTCCGCCGGCGAAGATCACCGTCTGACCGTCTTCGGTCTGTCCGACGCCGCTGGGCGGCACCACGGGCGCTGTCGATTCGGGACCGCTGCCCTGCGAGGTCGCGGGCGGCGTCTCCTGGCCCTCCGTCGTGGAGGTCTCACCGCTCTCGTTGCCACATCCCACGCACGCGAGACCGGACACGAGCACCAAGGTCGCGAGGCGGCGATCCATCGAGCGACACGCGAGAAGCTCCGTCATTCCTCGTCCTCCCACTCTTCGTCTTCCTGGGCCGCAGCAGCTGGCGGCGGAACGTCGTCGATGTTCTCGAAGCGCACGAGCGTGCCCGCCGTGATGCCGTGCTCGCGCGCGAAGCCCGCGTTCACCTCGAGCACGAATTGCGAGACACCGGGCACCTCGCGCGGGTCGTCGTTCTCGGGCGGCGCGTTCTCGACCACGCCGAGGACCCGCATGTCGCTCGTGATGAAGACCATGTCGAGAGGGATGTACGTGTTGTGCATCCAGAACGTGAGCTGCCGAGAACGCGCGAAGAGGAAGATCATTCCTGCGTCGGGATCCATGTGACGCCGGAACATCAGGCCTCGCTGCGTCTCGGCGGCGGTGCGCGCGACCTCGACCCGCACGCGCACGGGAGAGGCCCCCGCGGGCTCGAGCACGACGAACGGCTGCGACTCGGGATCCTCGTGCGCGCCAGGGTCCCCAGCACCGGGTTCGCGATGCACCGGCCCGCCGCGATCCTCGGTGTGCGCTCGGCTCTCGGAGCCTCGCGTCGAGGGGCGCTCGCTCGTGCCACCGTGGTCGCCGTCGCGTCCCGAGCACCCGAGCCCGCCCCCGAGGCTGGCGGCGCCGAAGGTGAGCATCGCTCCGAGGAGCAGGGCACGGGGCGCACGCGAGGGGCCGGGGAGACGCATGGGTCGACCTCGTTACCACAGACACCGGCCGCAGGCCGGTTCGTGGGTGGTGTACGGTGCCCTCATGCAGCCGCGCGTGTTCCTCTTGGGCGCAGGCCCCGGCGATCCGGAGCTCATCACGCGGCGCGCCGCACGCCGCCTCGCCGAGGTCGATCTGGTCCTCTACGACGCCCTCGTGCACCCCGACCTCCTGGGGCTCGCGCGCGACGACGCGGAGAAGGTCTTCGTGGGCAAGCGCGCGGGGCGCGTGTCGGAGCGCCAGGACGAGATCCACCGACGCATCGAGGAGGCCGTGCGCGCGGGAAAGCGCGTGGCGCGGCTCAAGGGCGGCGACCCGTATCTCTTCGGCCGAGGCAGCGAAGAGGCCGAATTCCTCGCAAATCGGGGCATTCCGTTCGAGGTCGTGCCGGGCGTGCCGTCGCCGCTCGCGGCCGCCGCGTACGCCGGGCTCGCGCTCACGCACCGCGACGCGTCGAGCTCCATCGCCTACGTCACGGCCACCGAGTCGGCCGAGAAAGATCGCGAGAGCCACGACTGGGCGCGCCTCGCGACGGCGACCGAGACGATCGTCTTCTTCATGGGCCTGCGGCGGCTCGGGGGGCTCATGGAGACGCTGATCGCCCACGGCCGGAGCGCCGACGCGCCCGCGGCGGTCGTGGAGCGCGCGTCGCTGCCGACGCAGCGAACGGTCGTCGGCACCGTGGGCACGATCGCCGCGCGCGCCGCGGAGGCGGGCCTCGGCGCGCCGGCGCTCGTGATCGTGGGCGAGATCGTGCGCCTGCGCGAGAAGCTTCGCTGGTTCGACGTGCGCCCGCTCTTCGGCGCGCGCGTCCTCGTGATGCGGCCCGAGGGGCAGACCGACTCGCTCG
>JAIBCE010000484.1 GCA_019694315.1 Sandaracinaceae bacterium | reverse complement strand
CGCGCGTGGTCGACGTGCCGCTGGTGCGCGCGTCGTGGCTGTGCCGGCCCGCGAAGATGCCGGTGCTGCTGGGCGAGGGCACCGGCGGCTCGCTCGATTTCCTCGCATCGCGCTTCGAGGTGGCCGACGATCTCTCCTCGGTCCTCATCACGGACGCCGACGTGCTCCTGGCCACCTCCACGCCGACGCACCTGCACGTCGATCGGGTCGTGGTCCGACACCTCGTGCCCTTCAGCGCCCCCTCGTCGGTGCCGCCGTGGCTCCGCGCGGTGGTGATCGTGAGCTCGATGCTCGTCTCGGCTTGGGTCGCAGCGCTCTCGGCCCTGCGCCGCGAGGGACGCCACCGCGCGATCGCCTGGGCCCTCGCGCTCGCAGGACCGGCGACCGCGCTCACCGTGCTGCGCGCCTTCGAGCGCGCCGAGGTGGGGGACGCGCGCCTCCTCCTCGTCCCGCTCGCGGCGCTCGCGGCCGCGCTGCTGGCGCGCGGGATGTGGGTCGGGGTCGGCCGCCTCGCGCGTCCGTCATGACATTCGTCCCTCAGGTCCTTCCTCGAATCGTCCGTTCCACTGGGTGACCCCTCCGCCGCGGTCTCGGCCGCGCGCGGGTCTGGAGGTGCCCACATGTCCGTTCGTCTCGCGTTGGCGCTCGTCGCCACGTTGCTCGTCCCCTCGATCGCCGGAGCTCGCACCCACCGCACCGCCAGGCTCGACGGCATCCCCGAGACCGGCTCGCACAAGGCCTCGTCGTCGGACGCCGTGCGGCTCGACGTGCACGGCTCGGCGGGGTTCCCCTCGCCGGTGAACGTGGGCGGCGGCCTGTTGTTCGGTCGCGCCGTGGAGCTCGGGTTCGAGTACGGTTTCCTGCCGACGGTGAACCTCGAGGCCACGCAGCTCGGCTACCAGACGTACTCGGGCGATCTGCGCATCTATCCGTGGCCTTCGGGGCCGTTCTTCTTCGGCGCGCGGCTCGGACGGCAGAAGCTCACGGCCACCGTCTCGCAAGCGCTCGGTCCCTACGGCTCGGCGAGCGGCACGCTCACGGGCGACGGCTGGTACCTCAACCCGCGCATGGGCCTGAGCTGGTCGTCCTCGTGGGGGCTCTCGGCCGGCATCGACGCCGGGTTCCGCGTCCCGCTCAGCCACCGCGTCCAGCAGGATCTGCCCAACGGCATCGAGGCGCCCGCGGCCGCGGTCGACACGGTCGACTACCTCGTGGGCAAGGTGATTCCGACGGTGACTGTGCTGCAGCTCGGGCTCCTCTTCTGACGCGCTATGCTGCGCCCCCGTGCGCACGACCGGTCTCTACGCCATCCTCGACGTCGACGCGTTCCGTAGCCGTGGCGTCGATCTCGCGCGGCCCTCGGTGGCCGAGCAGATCGCCGAGGCGATGCTCTCGGGCGGCGCGACGGCGCTGCAGCTCCGGGCCAAGCACGAGAGCGGGCGCGACACCCTCGCGCTCCTGCGGAGGCTCCGGCCCGTCGCGCGCTCGGCGGCGGTGCCGTTCTTCGCCAACGATCGCGTCGATCTGGCGGTCCTCGCCGAGGCCGATGGCGTGCACGTCGGGCAGGAGGATCTCGCGCTCGAGGACGTGCGTCGGATCTCGCGCTCGCTGCTGGTCGGCGTGTCGACCCACGATCCGGTGCAGCTCTCCATCGCGGCGGCGCAGGCGCCCGACTACCTCGCCTACGGGCCCGTCTTCGGCACGCGCAGCAAGGAGCGCCCCGACCCCACCGTGGGGGTCGAGGGGGTGGCCGAGGCGGTGAGGCTCGTCGAAGGGCGACCGCTGGTCGTCATCGGCGGCATCGATCGCGAGAGCCTCGCGCGCGTGCACGCCGCGGGCGCGAGGTGGGTCGCGGTGATCTCCGATCTCTGCGCGGTGCGCGACGGCGCGCCCGATCTTCCCGAAATCGAGCGCCGCGCGCGCGCGTTCGAGGCCGCGTGATCAGCCTCGCCATCCTCCTCGCCTCCGCGGCGCTCGCGGGCGCGGCAGGGGGCACGTTCGTCTACGGTCGCGTGCGCAAGAAGCAGGGCGAGGAGCCGAAGCCCGAGCGAGAGCCGAAGGAGCGCGGCCCCATCGCCCTCGGCGACGTCATCGTCCTCGACGAGGGGCGCGGCGGCGAGCTGTGGGTCGCGCGCGAGCTCGCGCTGTGCGAGGCCGGTGCTCCGCCGTGGCTCGTGCTGTTCGAGGCCGACGGCCCCGAGGCCGCGCGCGCGATCCTCGCGTGGGACCCGAACGAGCCGAGCTCGTTCGCCGTCCTTTCGCCACGCGACTTGAAGCTCGCGACCCGGCTGCCCAGCACGATCGAGGTGGAGGTCGACGGCGCGCCCACCTGCCTGACGCTGATCGCGCGGCGCACCTCGCTCGCTGAGCTCGACGCGGCGCCGAGCGCGGAGGGGGCGAGCGCGCTCGCGCCGGCGGGCGAGCTGCTGGTCGGCACGTATCGCGGCGGTGCGCGGGGCTTCGCGGTGGTGACGAAGACCGCGAGCGGGGCGTGGCTCTACGCCGGGCATCGGGTGGCGATGCACGAAGTCTCGGTGCTGAAGGTCGACCGCGCGACCTGACTCAGAGCGGGCGCGTCGAGGGGCGGCCCTGATCGTCGACGCCGAGGAGCTCGTCGACGCGCGATTGGGCGGTGTCGAGGCGGGATTGTGCCGCACGCACCAGGGAGACGCCCTGCTCGAAGGCGGTGAGCGACTGCTCGAGGGTGAGATCGCCCTCCTCGAGTCGCTGGACGATCTCGCCCAGCTTGCGGATGGTCTCTTCGAAGCTCTGCTCCGGCTCGCTCACGGCGCAGGAGCCTTGCCCGGAGGCGCGGTGGGCACAAGCGGGCGGACGTCGAGGCGAACCGGCCCGCTCGCGACACGGAACGCCACGACGAAGCCCTCGGGGTCGACGAGCGTGGGGAGCACGAGGCCGTCGACGGCGGCGAAGGTCGCGGTCGCGGTCATGCCCTTGCCGAGGCCGACCTTGGCCTGGGCGACCTCGCGACCGGACAGGAGCGGCGAGCTCGTGATGCCTGCGTGGACGTGCGCGGCGAGCGCGCGAACCTCGGCGTCGGCGTCGAGGCGGCGCGCCGTGGTGATGGCCGAGACGCTCGCGGTGTCGCCTCGCGCCGAGAGCGCGCGCATCGCCGCGCGGCGCAGCAGCGGGGAGGGCGAGTCGACGAGGCGCGACGCGAGCTCGCCGATCGCGCTCTCGTCGGGCGAGAGCGCGAGCCCGAGCAGCGCGCCGACGCGCACGTCGAGCCCGTCGGACGCGAGCGCGCGCGCGACGTGGGCGCGGGCGAGCTCGCCGCCGCGCGCGGCGAGCAGGTACGCCGCGAGCGGCGCAGCGGGGCCGTCTTCGGAGAGCCAGCGCGAGAGCACCACGGTCGACACCGGGACGTCGTGCGCGACGCTGCCGTCGACCGCGCGCGCGGCCACGGCCGCGAGGGCCTGCACGAGATCGTCGGGCTCGGTCGTGCCGTGAGCCTCGAGGTGTGCGCGCGCGAGGCGCGCCGCGTCGGCGATCGCGTGCGCGCCGAGCCCGGCCACGCCCGCGCGGCGCAGCAGCAGGTCTTCGCGCGCGAGCGCGGCTTCGGCGCGGCCGAGATCGACCGTGTAGAGGAAGAGCGTGCCGGCGGCCTTGTCTTCGGGGGCGGACGACGCGGCGAGAGACTTCGCGACGGACGCGTGCCCCGACGGCGCGCTGCCTCCGTGTCGCGCGGCGTAGACCGCGCCTGCGCGGATCGCGCGGCGGCGACGCGCGGGCGACGCGCCGTCGAGCACCTCGGCGAGGGCCTTGCCGCCGTCGAGCGCGGCGATGGCGAGCTGGTGCGCCGCGACGTCGGCGATGCCCGCGGGCAGGGCGTCGTCGCGCGCGATGCCGGCGAGCGACGAGAGCGCGCCCGCACGACCGAGCGCGCCGATCGCCGCGGGATCGCCTGCGCGCGCGAGCTTCTCGAGATCGGGCACGAGCCCCGTCGAGGGGTGGCGGAGGGCGAGGCGCTTGCCCTCGGAGGTGGTCTTCTCGTCGGCGAGCAGCGCGAGGATGGCGGCCTCGGCGTACGACTCGCCGAGCTCGGCCAGCGCCTCGGCGGCGGCGACGCGCAGCTCGGGGCGCGAGTCCTTGGTCACGGCGCGTGCGACCGGCACCGCGCGACCGTCGCCCAACCGCGAGAGCCCGACGAGCGCGATGGCCGCCGTGAGATCGTCGTTGCCCGCGCACGCCTTGAGGAGCGGCTCGGCCCCGCGCGGGTCGCCGAGGCGCACGAGCAGATCGAGCGACTCGCGCGGCCAGATGCCCTCGCCCTTGGGGACGATCGCGCTCAGGGTGGGCGGCGGGTACGCGGCCAGCGCGAGCAGCGCGGCGCGCGAGGCCTCGACGTTGTCGCGTGCGCGAGCCTTGAGGAGCAAGAGCTCGTGATCGCCGCGCGCGCCGAGCGCCATCGCGGCGGTCTCGCGGACGAAGCGCACCAGATCGGGGCTCGCGGGCTTGGGCGGCTTGGGCGGCGGCGCGGGCTGCACCGGCACGCCCCACGGCGGACCACCCCAACCGCCGCCACCCCAGCTCGGCGTCACGGGCACGATCTTGCGAGGCGGCTCGGGCGACAAGAGGAGCGTCTCGAGCGGGCCCTTGGCCTCTTTGCGCGGATCGGAGGCGAGCGCGCGCGCGGCCGCGAGGCGCACCCGCAGCGAGCCATCGGGGTCGTCGCCGCCGTCGAGCGCGGCGTTCTCGACCAGGCGGTAGGCCTCGTCGCGCGTGCTGCTCTCGGTCGCGGTGGTGGCCACCTCGGCGGCGCGCAGCACGGCGGCCGCGCGCACCTT
>JAIBCE010000092.1 GCA_019694315.1 Sandaracinaceae bacterium | reverse complement strand
CTCCTCAACGCGTCGCTCACGGCGAGCACGAACGACGCGATCTCGACGGCCTCGCACGCCGCGTTCTGGAAGCCGATCGTGCTCGGCGTGGTCGGCGGGCGCCGCGGAGCTCGCGCCGCGCGCGGCGAGGGCGTCGTGTTCGCGTGGTGGGGCACGCACGCCAAGGCGCTCCGGCGCGACGTCGAGCGCCTCGCAGCCCGACATCCCGGGGTGCGCGTGGTGCACGTGGAGCACGTGAACCCGGCCGCGCAGGGCGACGCCTTCTGCGACGGCGATCCCTTCGGCGAGATCGATCACGCGCTCGGCCAGCTCTCGCTCGCCAAGATGTCGTGGCTGCCTCGCCGTGGCTGGAAGGACGCCCACGACGCGGCTGACGCCGCGCGCCTGGGCGACTTCATCACCGAGACCCGCGAGCTCCACAAGCAGTACCTCGAGCGACTCTCGGGCGCGGTCGACGAGGTGCTCGCCGATCTCGCACCGATCACGGGCGTGCTCGCGTCCCCCGCGCTGCCGCTCGGCGACGCCCTCGCGAGGCTCGAGGCGCGCCTCCCAGGCCTGGGCAAGCTCGTCGAGCACACACGCGCCGTGGCCGCCAAGACCAGCGCCCCCGGCCTCGCTCACGACGAGATCGCGGCGATTCATCTCTACACACTGGGCTCGTCGTTCTACAAGCTGCTCAACGCCGCGCTCCGCGCCACCGACCGGCGAGACGTGCCGCTCTATCTGCCCTACCTCCGCCTGCTCCTCGGCGCGCTCCGCAAGCTGCCCACGACGAGCCAACCCCTCTACCGCGGCGTCGCCCGCGATCTCCGCGCCGACTACGTCGCGGGCAAGACGGTAACCTGGTGGGGCGTCTCGTCGTGCACACCGAAGCTCGACATCGCTCGCCAATTCCTCGGCGCGGCGGGGCGTCGCGTGCTCTTCGAGGTGCATGCGCGGCGCGCCGTCAGCATTCGCCCGTTCTCCGCGTATGCGCAGGAGGACGAGCTGGTGCTCGCGCCCGGCACCCAGCTCCACGTCGACAGCGTGATCGATCGTGGCCAAGGCCTGACCGCGATCACGCTGCGTGAGCTCGAGGCCGCGCCGCTCGTGTCGTGACGGAGTGACCGCCGACGCTCAGGGCAGCGCGGACACACCGATCACGAGGCGATGGAGGTGCAGCATCGCGGCCCACGCGAGCAGGCCCGCGAGCACCCGCCAGATCCCGATCTCCTTCCACACGAGCGAGGTCCGACCGGCGGCGATCGCGACGAAGGGAAAGACCGAGGTCTGCTTCTCGTACTGCTCCCACGCGTGATCGTCGGGGCGCGCGGCGCGGCGGAGATCGATGTGCACCATGCCCGCGAACGCGAGGAACGCGACGCCGAGGAAGAGGAGCGACGACTTGAGATCTGCGTTGGGCGGCACGTGCGCGAGGCCCCAGAGCGCGAAGCCCCAGAGAGCCGGGTGCCTCGTGATGCGATGGATGCCTCGCGGTCCGGCGCCGGCACGGTCAGCCTGTCCTACCGAGGTAGGACCTGGCGTGGTGAAGCCCGCGACCATCAGCACGAACGCAATGGGCACGATCAGGTTCGGGATCCAGCGCGTCCACGTGGGTGGCTCGAAGATCAAGTAGTACGACGCGAGGGGATAGCCCCACACCACGAGCCCCACGCCCGCGAAGGCCACGAGCGAGTAGAGCCCCGAGAAGCCCTTCTCGCCGATGCGCGCGACGATCGGGCCTCGCAGCGGCGCGCTCGAGAGGGCGAGGTGCCCGAACACGAAGAGGAAGAGGCCCAGACAGAGCGGCCACCACGTGCCGCTCGCCGGCGTGGTGCTCGAGGGCACCGCCGCGAGGGCGGCCACCAGCGCGTCGAACTCGGCGTCGTCGCGCGAGACGTGGGGCATGAAGCCGGGGTCGTAGCCGTCGGCGATCTCCAGATCCGGCGTCGCGATCGAGCGACGAAGGTAGTCGTCGTCGGCCACGACCGTCACGCGCTCGCCGTCGCGGTAGACGCCGCGGTGCGAGCCGTAGAGCCCTTGGAACGTGGGGCCCTGGTTCGGCGCGCCGTCGAGCGAGTGACAGCCGGTGCAGCCCGACGCGACGAGCGGCGCCGTGGGATCGGGCGCGCTCTGCGCGGCCAACGGTGCGCTCCACGCCAGCGTGAGGATCGGAACGAGGCAGGCCACCCGACGCATGCGGCGAGCGTGCGGCAATCGCGGGCCGACGTCCACGTCGCGTCACCGTCGCAGGTGACGTGTGCGCGTCCCAGCGCCCGCGATCGCGCGTGGGTCGAGCGCGACGAGGACGGAGGTACGGTTCGACCATGACGACACGCACGAGCCCCTCTCGCACGAGCGTGATCGGCGCCGCCGTGATCGGCCTCGCCGTGCTCGCCACGGCGGTCGCCCTCTTCTGGCCCCGCGAGCCCACGCCACGCCTCGCAGCACGTCACTACGCAGACATTCCGCGCATCGACGTGCACGTGCACGTGCCGCCCGAGCAAGCCGATCGCGCGATCCGGATGTTCCGCGAGCAAGGCGGCGTGCTGATCGCGCTCAACGCGTCGGGCGGCCACCCCGATGGCGGCGGGCTCGAGGAGAACATCGAGATCATGCAGCGCACGCACGGCGCGCTGCGCCCGTACTGCAACCTCGACTTCCGCAACGTGGAGGAGCCCGACTGGGAGGCCTACGTGGATCGCACCCTCCACGCGTGTCGCGACGAGGGCGCCGTGGGCCTCAAGATCTTCAAGGGCCTCGGCCTCGGCATCCCGCTCTCGGACGGCTCGCTGCTGGCGGTGGACGACCCACGCCTCGATCACGCCTTCGATCTCGCCGGAGAGCTCGGGCTCCCGATCCTCATCCACACGGGCGATCCGCAGGCGTTCTTCCGCCCCGACGGCCCCGACAACGAGCGCCACGCGGAGCTCGCGGCCCATCCGTCGTGGAGCTTCTACGGCCCCCGACCCGATGGCATGGGCGACTGGCCCAGCTGGCAGAGCGTGTTCGATCAGTACGAGCACCGCGTCGCGCGGCATCCCCACACGACCTTCGTGGGCGCCCACTTCGGCAACGCGCCGGAGGAGCCCGACACGGTCGCGCGCATGCTCGAGGCCTATCCGAACCTCGTCGTCGAGACGGGCGCGCGCATCCCCGAGATCGGCCGCCACGACGCGCACCACATGCACGATCTCTTCGTGCGCTTCGCCGATCGCATCCTCTTCGGGACCGACTTCCAGATCGGCGGCGACGGTCGCCTCGTGCTCGGCTCCGCGGGCCGCGAGCCCGATCCGCCCTCACGCGTGCCGCTCTTCTACGAGGCGCACTTCCGCTACTTCGAGACCGCCGACCGACACTTCGCGCATCCTTCGCCGATCCAAGGCGACTGGACGATCGACGGGATCGATCTGCCCCGCGAGGTGCTGGAGAAGATCTACTTCCGCAACGCCATGCGGATCTTCGATCTGCCCGATCCGCGCCCCGCGCCGGCGTCGCACTGACCGGAGACGCCCCGAATCGACTCGCGGAGCGAACGTCGGCGGGCGCGCCGGGCGAGCAGCACCGCGAGCCCTGCGAGGGCCCACGCGGTGCCGTGGCGCGACGAGGTCCCAGCGCGGCACGTGCAGCCGCCTGCCGGCGGCGCGCGACCTGCGTCGTGTGCGGCGATCGCACCGGCGTCGCGAGCCCCTGCGTCCATCGCGGCGAGCCCCGCATCATCGTCGCGGCCGCCGCCATCGAGCTCGCTCGCGAGCGCGTCGGCCTCGCTCGCGGCCGCGTCGGCCTCGCTCGTCCCCGCGTCGCTCCCCACGCCCGCATCGGTGCTCGGCATGCCGGCCCGACAGGGAAGGAGCTCGAGACCCGACGGATTCGTCATCGAGAGTCGATCGGCCGCGACGTCGGCGTCGAAGTCGGGGCCCCCGAGCCAGCTCGCCATGGCCGGATCGCCCGTGAGCACGCACTCGGTCCACGCGATCGCGTAGCGCCGGAACAGCGGCGTGGTGGAGGAGTCCCCCACCCCGCAGCCGAGCGTGCAGTAGCCATCGACCTCGGCGGGATCGCAGTGGCCGGAGCGGCTGATCACCACGTCCATGTGGGGATCGGACAGCGCGTCGCGCACACGCGCGGGCTGCCACGCCGAGTCGCACACGCTCACGCGCGACGCGCGCAGCGTGAGGTGCGGGACGGTGATCTCGCTCGTGGCCGAGAGGCCGATCACGCCGTCGTCGTTGGGATCGAGGAGCACGACCGCGTCGATGCTCGGGTCGCGCGCCGCGGTGAGGTGCGACGAGAGGCCGCCCCAGCTGTGGCCGATGAGGCCGCGTCGCTCACCATCGACCTTGCCCGAGAGGCGCGAGCTCGCGTCGCCCGACTGCGCCACGGCCCACGCGAGGAGCGCGCTGATCTGGCGCTGGTTGGCGGCGTGGTCACACGCCCACGGCTCGCAGGGCATGTCGGGCACGACAGCCACGAAGCCGCGTGACGCGAGCGTGGTCGCGAGCTCCACGTGGTACGAGCCGTCGGCGTTCGCGCCGTGGATCACGCCCACGAGCGGATAGGGGCCGCCGCTCTCGGGATAGTAGACGTGGACGTGGATCGCCGTGCCATCGAGGCTGAGATCGCCCGCGTCCCAGACGCTCGGCGTGAGCGCTCCGCGGTCTTCGGGCGACTGCGCGCGCGCGACGCCCGCCGACGGCACGACCGCGAGGGGCACGAGGAGCGAGAGGATCGCGAGGGCAGGAATCGTCGGGCGCGACATGGAGCGACGATGCTACGCGAGCTCGGTCCCTCGAGACACGGCGGTCAGCTCACGGAGGCGCAGGCGAGCGCAGACGAGCACGCAGAGGGCTCGTCGGCGTGGGCGTGAGGGCGGGCCTGGCTCGCTCGAGACACTGCCTCGTGGCGCGCGTCATGCTCGGCCGAGACGACGCGCGCACGCGCCCTCGCCGATCGACCTCGAGCACCGCACCGAGCGGCGCATCGCCCCACGGCGCGGCGCAGTCGGCCACGCGCCACGCGAGCTGCACCTCGAGCGAGGGCGGGCTGCAGTCGCGCGCGACCTCGCTCGGATCCTCGAGCGCGCAGGCGAGATCGGGCCGCGCCTCTTCCCGCAGGCGTCGCGCGCCGAGCGTGCGCGCGAGGGCCTGTGTCTCCGGATCGAGCGGCGAGAGCGTCCGTCGCGCGCCTTCGCGGAGGCGGGCCACCGCGTAGCCGACGATCGCCTCACTCGACGCCACGAAGGAGGGCTCGAGATGCGCGCGCAGCCCGAGCTCGATCGCCAGGGGCCAGCGACCGAGCCGCACCGCACGGTCTGCGCCGAGGAGCGCGGTCGCGGCCGACACGAGAGGCACGCCGAGCGTCGAGGCCCGTCGGAGGTCGGCGAGGATGCGGTCCTCGCGCTCGGCGGCACGGGCGGGCGACACGACCTCGAGATCCTCGCTCGACGCCGCGAGCCGCAGCAGGTGCACCTCGACGACGGGCTCGAGCGAAGGCCACGCGAGCGTCTCGCGTGCGACGACGAGCGCGCGCTCGCTGTGCCCCTCGTCGGCCAGGGCCCACGCGATCTGGAGGCGCGCGTCTTGTGCGATCGCATCGCCTCCCGTGACGTGCTCCCACGCCGCGATCGACGCCGCGTGCTCACGAGGCGGCTCGGGACACGGAGCAGACCGAGGCCCCGGGCTCGCGAGGCAGGCCTCGAGCGCCTCGAGCGCACGCATCTCCCGCGTGTCCTCGCGCGCCCGCTCGATCTCGCCTCGAAGCGCCCAGCCCTCGCGTCCCAGGTCGTCGTGCGCCGCGAGCGTCTGCGCGAGCGCCTCGGTCGCTGCGGTCACCGTCTCGTCGAGCCGATCGAGGCGCGCTCGCTCCGCGTGCTCGCGCACCGCTGTACGGAGCGCCGCCGTCGCCTCTCGCCACGCGCGAAGACGCGGGCCAACGTCGTCGGGAACGAGCGCCTCGTCGGGCGGCTCGAACGGAGGACGTGCAAAGACGATCGGCGACGACGCGGGGGGCGCGAGGCGCGGCACCGCGAGCTCGAGCGTGCTGACCCGCTCTCTGCGCTGTGCCTCGAGGGCCTGCGGCACGAGCACGCTCGCCGCGCTCGCGAGACAGCAGGCGCAGGCCACGCGTCGCGCGAGCGCGATCACAGCCCGAACACGCGCTGCGCGTTTCCGCCGAGAAAGAGCGCCTTCGCCGCGTCATCGAGGTCGAGCGTGTCGAGCTCGGCCAGGCATTCTGCGGGCGTGAGCATCGGGAAGTTCGAGCCGAAGAGGACCTTCTTCTTGCCGTGGCCGCGCATGAACTCGACGAGCTCTCGCGGGTAGCGGCTCGCCTTGTACGCGGAGGTGTCGATGTAGACGTTCGGATACTTCGTCGCGAGCGCGATCATCTCGACGGTCCACGGATAGCCGATGTGACCGCCCACGATCACGAGCTCGGGAAAGTCGAGCGCGACGCGGTCGAGGTACGGAATGGGCCGCCCCGGCTCCGAGGGCGCGAGCGGGCCCGTGTGCCCGACCTGCAGACAGAAGGGCACGCCGAGCTCCACGCACTCCGCATAGAGCGGGTAGTAGCGGCGATCATCGGGTGGCGCGTCCCAGAGCCACGGCAGGATCCGCAGCGCGCGCATGCCGCGCTCCTTCACGCAGCGTCGCAGCTCACGCACGGCCTCCACGGGCCGCGCGAGATCCACCGAGCACACGCCCACGAGGCGCTCGGGCGCCTGCGCGACGACGTCGGCCACGTGCTCGTTCGAGAGCAGCGGGCCGCTGGGCCCCCACCACGCCGAGACGAGCGCGCGATCGATCTTCGCGGCGTCGAGCGCGCCGAGGAGGAAGTCGACGGGGATCGACTCGGGCAGCTGCGAGGCGTCCATCCCGCGCCAGCGCAAGAGCGTGGCGAACATCGGATGCCGCAAGAACGAGCCCGTCGGGTGCTGCACCCACGCATCGACGATCATGCGTGTGGTTACCACACTCGCGTAGATTCGCCCTGTTTCGTGGGCGATTCTCGCTTGACGACCCCAGCAGGATTCGAACCTGCGACCTTCGGCTCCGGAGGCCGACGCTCTATCCAGCTGAGCTATGGGGTCCGCTGCAACGCGTTTTGCAGTGAAGAGCGGAGGGATACCGGAGACCGATCGCCCCCGCAAGGACGACGTGCGCGCGACATCACCGAGGTCGCGCGAGGCGCGAGTCGCTCACTTGCGGATGACGTCGATGACGAGCGGCGGCGGGGTCGCGGCGGCGCTGCCGATCGTGAAGGCCGCGAGCGCGCGCTCGCCGAAGAGCTTCTCGTCCTGCCCCTTCGAGAGATGGAGCTCGCACACGGCCTCGCCCGGCGCGACCTTGTCGCCGATCTGCTTGTGCAAGACGATGCCGACGAGCGGATCGACCGCCTGATCGGCGCGTGTGCGCCCCGCGCCCATCGCCACGCCGAGCTGGCCCAGCGCGAGCGCGTCGATCTTCTGGACGTGACCACGCTTGCTCGTGGTGATCGGCACGATGCGCGAGGCGCGCGGGATCGTGCTCGGATCCTCGACGCAGCGCGGATCGCCGCCCTGCGCGTCGACCACCTGACGCAGCACGCGGAGGCCGCTGCGATCCTGGATGGCCGCCTCGAGCTTGCGACGCGCGTCGCGATCGTTCTTGGCCACGCGACCCATGAGCAGCATCTCGGCGCCGAGGACGAGCGTGATCTCGCGGAGATCCTGCGGGCCCTTGCCGTGCAGGATCTCGATGGCCTCACGGGCCTCGAGCGCGTTGCCGATCGTGCGGCCGAGGGGCGCCTCCATGGAGGTCAGGTAGGCAGTGACCTCCTTGCCGGCGAGCGTGCCCACGCGCACGAGCGACTGCGCGAGCGCGCGCGCGTCGGCCTCGGTCTTCATGAACGCGCCGCGGCCGACCTTCACGTCGAGCACGAGGCCGTCGATGCCCTCGGCGAGCTTCTTCGAGAGGATGCTGGCGGTGATGAGCGGGATGGACTCGACCGTCGCCGTCACGTCGCGGAGCGCGTAGAGGCGCTTGTCGGCAGGCGCGATGTCGGCCGTCTGCCCGATGAGCGCGCAGCCGATGTCGCGCACCTGCTGCACGAACTGCTCGACCCCCATCGACACCGAGAAGCCGGGGATCGACTCGAGCTTGTCGAGCGTGCCGCCCGTGTGGCCCAGGCCGCGACCGCTCACCATCGGCACGGCGACGCCGCACGCGGCGACGAGCGGCGCGAGGCAGAGCGAGACCTTGTCCCCGACGCCGCCCGTGGAGTGCTTGTCCACCTTGCGCGCGCGCACCGACTTCGTGTCCACGACGCGGCCGGAGTCGCGCATCGCGAGCGTGAGGGCCGTGGTCTCCTCGGGCGTCATTCCCTTGAAGAACACGGCCATCGCGAGCGCGCTCATCTGATAGTCCGCGATCTGCCCCTTCACGAAGCCGTCGACGATCGCCTGGATCTCGGCGGTCTGGAGGGCGCCTCCGTCGCGCTTGCGCGCGATGAGCTCGGGCACGGTGGGGAGCGCGCTGCTCCATGCGCTCGCGGGCTCGCCGGTCTTGGCGGGCTTGCGCGCCTTCGTGGGCTCGGGCTGGGGGGCGGGCTTGGGGGCGCTCTTCTTGGCGGCCATGACGCGCGGGACGATACCCGATCCCGCGGCGTCCTCGCGCCCCTACCGAGAAAGATCGCTCAGCGACGCCGTCCGCCACGGTCGGGGCCCTCGCCACCGCGCGACGTCTTGCCGCGAGGGAGCGTGCCCGTCCGCTTGCCGTGCTTGGCCTCCGAGCCGCGAGACGCCGCCGATCGCGAGGGCTTGGTCAGCTCGCGTCCCTTGCGAGGCCGGCCTGACGAGCCCCGCCCCGACGAACCGCCCGAGAGCAGCGTCGCGGTGATCTCGCGGCGATCCACCGACGCCTCGTCGATGCGCACACGGACGCGATCCGCGAGGGCGATGCGCCGACCCGTGCGGCTGCCGACGAGCGCGATGCCGAGACGATCGAGCTCGAAGTAGTCCTCGCCGATGCGATCGATCGGCACCTTCACCTCGACGAACGGCGCGTCGAGGCTGACCACGACGCCGTGCTCCGCGACGCTCGTGACCTCGCCCTCGAGCTCCTGCCCGACGTGCTTCTTCATGAGGATGCAGCGGTAGATCGCCTGCACCTCGCGCTCGACCTGCATCGCGCGACGCTCCATGCGGCTCGACTGCACGGCCTGCGGCACGAGCTGTCGCCGGAGGGCATCGCCCTCGAGCGCCTCGCTCCGCACGAGCGCACGCACGATGCGGTGCACCGCGAGATCCGGATAGCGCCGGATGGGCGAGGTGAAGTGGAGGTAGTGGCGCGCCGCGAGCGCGTAGTGACCGATGTCGTCCACCTGGTAGGTGGCCTGCTGCATCGAGCGCAAGAGCAGGTAGCCGAGCACGCCCTCGAGCGGCGTGCCCGCGATGCGATGGAGCACCGCCTGGAGCTCCTTGGGGCTCGGGTCCTCGTCGTTCTCGAGCCGCAGGCCCAGGGCCTCGGCCACCGCCGCGAACTGCGCGACCTTGCTGGCGTCGGGCTTGCCGTGGACGCGGTAGACGGCGGGCAGCCCCTCGCGTGCGAGGTGCTCGGCGACCGTCTCGTTCGCGAGGAGCATGAGATCCTCGATGAGCTCGTAGGCGCGCTTGACGCCTGGATCGCCCTTCTGCTCGACGACGTCGCGTGGCTCGCCGGCGTCGTCGAGGAGGATCTTCGCCTCCGGCAGCTCGAACCCGAGCGCGCCCCGCTTGTTTCGGCGAGCGCGGAGCAGCTTCGAGATCTCGAGCAGCGTCTCGAGCTGGCCCTTGTGAGCCTCGGCCTCGGGCGAGCGCTCTCCCGCCTCGGTCAGGCCCAGCGTGCGCGCGGCCTGCTCGTAGGTGAGCCGCGCACGGCTGCGCATGGACGCCTCGACGAAGCGATACGAGCGCACGAGGCCGGTCTTGGTGAGGTGCGCCTCGAGGCCGAGCATGAGCCGATCTTCGTCGGGCACGAGCGACGCGAGGTTCGAGCTCAGCTCCGGTGGGAGCATGGGAATGGCGCGATCCGGCAGATAGATCGAGCAGCCACGCGCGAGCGCCTCGCGATCGATCGCGGTGCCCGTGCGCACGTAGTGCGAGACGTCCGCCACCGCCACGACCACGCGGAAGCCGTCGGAGGTGCGCTCGGCGAACACGGCGTCGTCGTGATCGCGCGCGTCCTTGGGATCGATCGTGAGGAGCGCGATGCCGCGCAGATCCTCGCGGCGCGCGATCTCGGCGGGATCGACCTCGGCAGGGAACGAGAGCGCCTCGGTGCGCACGTCGTCGGGGAACTCCTCGAAGATGCCGTCGCGGATGCGGATCTTCTCCACCTCGACGGCGGCCGTGCCGCGCGGCCCGATGGTGCGGAGCACGCGCGCGTGCGGCAGCTCGCCCTCGCGCGAGGGCCAGCGCGTGACCTGCGCGACCACCTCGAGCCCCGGGCGCGTCTCGAGGGGCATCGCACCCTCGACGATGAAGGTCTGCGGCAGCCGCGGGTCGCCCGGGTGGATGTAGAGGTGGCCGTGCGTGCGCACGAGCGTCCCGGCGACGCGCACGAGGCCGCGTGCGATGACCTCCACGACCTCGCCCTCGAGGCCCTTGATCGTCGGGATCGTCTTGACGCGCACACGGTCGCCGTGGAGCGCGAGCCCGAGGCCCCGCGGAGACACGAACACCTCGCCGCCCTCGTCGGGCGTGACGAAGCCGAAGCCGCGCGGCGTCATCGCGAGCCAGCCGACCTTGGTGTCGCGGCCCCACGCGCGCACCTCGCGCGGAGAATCGCCTTGGTTTTCTTGGGAATCGACAGCCGTCGGGCCATCGCCGCGCGCGGGCTTCGGCTCTCGCCTCGTGCCCTCGCCCGAGTCGCCGGCATGTTGCTGCGCGCGCTCGGCGCGACGGATGACGAGGCTCTCGCTCACGCGAGACTTGCTGGTGGCGACGCTCTTCTCGATCGCCTTCCAGCGCGAGCCGGGCAGCTCCTTGGCGAGCCCGAGAGACTTGAGGGACTCGAGCGCCTCCCGCACCTGCGGTGCGAGCTTCCGCGCCTCCCCGCGTGCCGCCCCGAGGGCCGCGACGATCTCCATGGTGTGGAGCGAACGATCGCCCCCTGACTTGAGCGCCGATAGGACGCGCTCTCTGCTGATACTCAAATCGAACCTTCCAATCCAGACCACGCGAGCGTTCTCGACGCTTCGCCGTGGATCGAGCGCTCACGCCGTGCGCGCTGCGCGTTCATTCGCTGCAGCGCTCCACGCGAGCCCCGTCTCGATCCCGCCAAGGGTAGCCGGGACGGGCCGCGCGCGCACGCAGCCCCCTCTCGACGCGCCGAGCGCGGATCTCGGACAGCCCGATCGTCAGGGGCCGAACGCGTAGAGCGAGCCGTCGTCGGTGCCCACGATCAGGCGACCATCGCTGGCGAGGAGCGCGGTGGCGTCGACGTTCTGCCCGAGGTTGTGACGCGAGACGAGCGTGCCATCGAGGGCGAGCACGTAGACGAAGTCGTCCTGCGAGCCGACGTACACGTGCCCGGCGGCGTCGATGCGCGCCGACGAGCGTACGCGGCCCCCGGTGGCGTAGCGCCAGCGCACGGTGCCGTCGGGCGCGATGCCGTAGACGTTGCGATCGTCGGAGCCGACGACGATCGTGCCGTCGCTCGCGATGGCCGGCGTCGCGCGCACGTCGGCGCCCGTGGTGATCTGCCAGCGGCGCTGACCGCTCGCATCGAAGGCCGTGACGTGCCCGAGATCGTCGCCGATCACGATGGTTCCGTCGTCGGCGATCGAGGGGCCCGAGTCGCTGCTCGCGCCCAGCGTGGCCTGCCACGCCACGCTTCCGTCGCGGCGCACCGCGTAGAGCGAGCCATCGACGGTGGCGAAGAGGACGAGGCCCTGCGGATGCACCGCCGGCGGCGTGCGCACCTCGCCAGCCGCCGCGACGTGCCAGCGGATCCGACCGGCGCCGTCGATCGCGTACAGGCCGGTCGCCGCGACGTAGAGGGTCTCGTCGTCGTCGAGCGTGGGGCTCGCGTCGATCGGACCTCCGAGCGAGAGACGCCAGCGCACGCGGCCCTGCCCATCGAGCGCGACGAGCGTGCCGTCGTGGTTGCCCGCGATCACCGCACCGTCCGAGAGCACGACGCCGCTCGCATAGAAGCGGTCCTGCCCCGTGTAGCGCCAGCGCAGCGCGCCATCGCGACCGACGGCGGCGAAGGCGTGATCGAGCGAGCCCACGAAGAGCGTTCCGTCCGCGCCCTCGACGGGCGCTGCGTAGATGCGCGCGCTCGTGCGCAAGAGTCGCAGCGGCTCGCCGAGCGCGCGCGGGCCGGTCGTGCTCGCGCGCCCCGTGTGTCTCGCGTCGCCCATGAACACGGGTCGCGCGTGCGCAGCGATCGGCGGTGCCGCTCCCGCGTCGGTGGCCACCGCAGGCCCGGTGTCGCCGGGCTCGGCGCTGCCCGCGTCGAGGACGCTCTCTCGTCCCTGCGTGCCGAGCGCGTGCGCGCGGGCCTCGAGCTCGGCGCGGACCTCTTCGTGGAAGCGACAGCGTCCCTCGTGACAGATGCGATCGTGCCGGCACTGCACGTCGGTGGTGCACGGACCGACCGGCTCGGGGGCCGCCGCGCACGACGCGAGGATCGCGCCCAGCGCGAGGGCGATCGCCCCACCCAGGTGGGCGCCGAGACCACGCCGCGTCACGTTCTCCTCGTCGCGGGACATGTGCTCGGCACGCTAGCACGCGGCCGCTCGAGCACGCGATCCTGCGAGCGTGGCCCGGTCGGCCCACGCCACTCGAGAGCTGCCGCGCCGTCGGGACGAGCGGCTCACTCGGGAGCGGGCACCGCGGGAGGCGTGTCGGGCTGTTCTTGCGCGAGCTGCGGCGGCGGGACGATCTCGGGAGGCGTCGGAGTCGCTCCCTCGGCCGCACGCAGCTCCGCCCAGCAGATCGCCCCGCCGCAGAGCCACGCCGCGCGCGCGAGCGACGGAGAGAGCGCGACGTCGATCGGCAGCCCCTGCGGCACCGAGAAGTCCTCGCCGTGGAAGACCGAGAGCGTGTGCTCGACCCGATCGACCACCACGATGCCGATCGGCAGCGCGAGCGCATACCCACGCGCGTCGGGCACGGCCGCGCCCGCGGGCAGCGGTGCCGGCGCGGGGATCTGGGGATCGAGCACGCTCGACGGGCCCGCGGGCGCACCGCTCGCGTCGAGTGGAAGCAGCGTGATCGCACTGCCGCGCGCGAGGACGAGACCGCTCGGTGCCCACCCCAGCGCGACGAAGCCGTCGTCGTCGGCGCGATGTCCCTCCGGCATCGTGGGGCAGGTGGCGACCGCCGGCGCGGGGCGAGGCGCGACGAGCACCTCGCGTCGGCTGCCCGTGACGGCGTCGACGATGCCGGAGGCAGGCGCGATCACGGCCACGGTGCCCTCACAGCTGCGCTCGAGGGCCACGAGCTCGAGGGCGCCGTCGGGATCGAGCAGGCGCGCGTCCTCGAGCCGCAGCTCGGGGGCGGACTCGGGCACGAACGACTCGCCCTCGATGCGCAGCACGCGCGGGCTCGCGCCGCGCACGAGAAGACGCGACTCGTCGAGGAATGCGAGCGTGGAGAGGCGCGGCGAGCGTCGCGCGCTCACCGGCATCGCCTCGCCGCCGCGGTGCACCACGAAGCGATCCGCGGGCACGCTCGCGAGGCGGAGCCACGACTCGCGCACGAGCGCGCGATCGCCCTCGCGGATCGACACGCCCTGGTGATCGAGCGCGACATAGGCCTCGAGCGCAGCGCCGAGCGCGGCCGCGTCGCTCGGTGTGCCGGCCGGCAAGCGACGCGCGAGCGCCGCGGCCCGCATGGCGTAGGCGCGACCGATCGACGCGCTCGTGCCGCAGGGGATCCCGCGCGTTCCGCCCACGAAGAACCGCGGCCGCTCGGCCTCGCGACAGATTGCGTCGCGGAGCGCGATCGCGCGCTCGGCCTCGGCGATGGCTTGCTCGGCATGGCGCCGCACGTGATCGCGCGCCTGCGTGGCGAGCGTCGCGAGCGTGGGCTCGGGCTGCTCCCCCTCGCGCGCGAGACCAGCAGCGCGGCTCATCCAGGCGAGCGTCACGGTGATGGGCTCGGACGGCGTCGCGATGCGCAGCGCGACCTCGAGGTCGTCGTGATGATCTTGATCGCGATCGTTGGCGGCGAAGGAGAGGCCCTCCCCTTCGGCGCGCCCCGCGAGCTCGAAGACCTCGAGGGCGCGAGGCCGCTCGTCGGACGAGAGCGCCCACGAGATCGAGAGACGCGGCGTCGCATCGTCCTCGCAGCGCGCCTCGACGCCCGCGATCACGAGCGAATTCGAGAGAGGCAGGAGCGAGGCTGCCTGCGGCGTGCACGCGACCTCGCGGCCCCCACCGCCGAAGCTGCTCGACGCGCGGCTCGCGAGCGACACGAGCGGCGCGAGCTCGTCGCCGCGGCGCTCGCCGTAGAGCACCCGCGCGTCGGCACCGGGCGCACCGAGCACGACGAGCAGCACGTCGCGGTCTCCGTCGCGATCGAAGTCGAAGAGGCCGCTCGCGCGGATCGAGCCCTCCTCGATGCTCACGTGCACCGCGCCCGCATCGAGCACGAGCGCGCGCGTGCCGTCGGGATGCGCGGCGGCCTCGAAGGGCGCGAGCGAGCGCGCCGGATCGACGGGTCGGAGGTCGGGCTCGCCGCCCGCGTGGAAAGGCACGGTCGTGTCGCCTCCGCACGTGCAGCCGGCGACACCCACGACACCCACGACCCCCGCGAGGCCGAGGAACTGGAGCACCGACGAGCATGTCCGCATGGCGCGATCATGTACCGGCTCGGCACGCGGGTGACGAGTTCGACTCCCGCGCGCCGGGGCGCATGCGGTAAGGTCCGCTCCGATGTCGTGGCGATCGCGGTGCGGTGTCTCCCTCGCGCTGAGCGCGTGGCTCGTCTCGAGCGAGGCGGTGGCCCAGGAATCGGCGCCGCCGGCTGAGGCCTTCGAGGCCCCGGTCTCCGAGTCTGCTCCGGCCGCGTCGGCCGCGTCGGCTCCGGCCGACTCACCGGCCGCATCCGCTCCGGTCGACTCGCCCACAGCGGACCAGCCTGCAGCGAGCGAGCCCGCACCCCCCGAGCCCGCACCGTCCGCGGCGACTGCGGCCCCACCGTCCGACACGCCAGCGGCGGAGGCCGCTTCCGCGAGCACGTCGGGAGCGCACGCCGACGGCGCCGCGGTCTCGCGTCGTGCGGCTCCTCCCGAAGAGCCCCCCGGGCTGCGCGTGGGCTTCGACGTGGGTGGGGAGTACCAGCTCCGCGGCAACGCGATGAGCGACATCCCGCTCGCACCTGCGCCTGCGAGCTCCGATCCCGCGCGCCACGTGCCTGGCGCCTCGCTCGGGCAGAACTACTTCGCCGAGCAGTGGCTGCGTCTGCGCGCGCGCGTGGGCCTCGTCGATCATCCGGGTGGGCCAGAGCGCGTCGCGCCATTTCTCTCGCTCGTCGGCGAGGCCGATCTCCTCTACGGCGTGGCGTTCGGTGATCTCGCCGTGGGCACACGCCCCGCCGCGATGCCGCGTGATCAGCCGGGCTACCCGGGCATTCGTCTCCGTCACCTCTACCTCGAGTGGCGCTCGCCGATCGGCCTCTTCCGCCTCGGTCAGATGGGCTTCAGCTGGGGCCTCGGCCTCGTGGCCAACGACGGCGAGACGCGCCCCGTCTTCGGCGACTACCGTTATGGCGATCTCGTGCGGCGGCTCTTCTTCGCGACGCGTCCGCTCGGCGAGAATTCGCCCTTCACCCTGGCGATCGCGGGCGACTGGGTCGCGTGGGATCTGCTCGCCGACTTCGAGCGCCCGTGTCCCTCGGGGCAGGGTCAGTGCAGCGACCTCGCCTTCCAGGGCGTCCTCGCGGGGCTCTACGAGGACGGCGACGATCGCTTCGGCGCCTACGTCGCGTACCGCACGCAGAAGAACTACCTGAACGACTTCCTCGACGTGTTCGTGGCGGACGCCTTCGTGCAGGTGCACGTGGACGAGCCGACGGGAGGCCGGATCCTCCTCGCCGGCGAGGTGATGTTCGCGGAGGGACAGACCTCGATCACGCGTACACCGACGCGGCCGCAGACCGAGGTGCAGCAGCTGCTCCTCGCGGCCCAGGTGGGGCGCGTGGCCACGGATCTCGATGTGATCCTCGAGGGCGGCTACGCGAGCGGCGACTCGAACACGGAGGACGGCGTCGAGCGTCGCGCGACGATCGACCCCGATCACCGCGTGGGCCTCGTGCTCTTCCCCGAGGTGATCGCGTGGCAGACCGCCCGCTCGGCGTGGCTCGCGCAGAACGCCGACACGTTCGGTCGTCCCTCGCGTGGCGCGGAGCTCCTGCCCACCAACGGCGGCGTGGCGGGCGCGTTCTATCTCTTCCCGCACGCGACGTTCCGGCCGATCCCCGAGCTCGACGTGCGCCTCGGCGGCGTGCTCGGCTGGGCCTCGACCGACGTGGTGGATCCGTATCGGCAGCGGGCCTTCGGCAACTCCACGAACTACCGCGGCGGAGATCCCACGCGTCGAGACCTGGGCGTGGAGGTGGACGCGTCGGTCACGGGCCACATCGCGCTGCCCGCGAGCGTGCGCCTCGACCTCGGCATCGAGGGCGGCGTGCTCTTCCCCGGCGGCGCGTTCGACGACGACAACGACGTCCGCATGGGCGAGGTCGGCCTGGCACGCCTGCGAGGCGGCCTGACGTTCTGATCCCATCGATCGCGAATTCGCCCTGATCCAAGGGCGATCCGAGCCTGACCCGAGCCCGCGCCGCCTCACGCAGCGCGGGCTCGGATCTTTTTTTCGTCGCGGACGAAACCCGGCGCTGCTCGCTCCGACAACTCGGCATCCACGGAGGAGACCGATGAGGAACGAAGAGCTGAGCCGAGAGATCGAGAGAGCCGCGCGCAACCGCAAGAAGCTCGCGGCGCTCGAGGCCGAGAACGAGCGAGCCGCCAAGGACGTGGCGGCACTGCTCGCCCCCCCACCCGTTCCGACCGCGCCACCGCCCGTGCGCCGTCACCCCGCCGCCGTGCGGGCCTGAGGAGTCACCATGGAACCGAGAACCGTAGGCTCGACCCACGCCTCGAGCCCCGATGAGAGCCGAACGATCGCCGACGAGGCGGCGCACGAAGCGACGCTGCGGCGCGATCCGCAGATGCGTGAGGCGATGGAGCAGCGGCTCATCGGCCTCCTGGGCGCCGCCGGCGACATGTCGAGCGTCAGCCCCGAGATGCTGCTTGCCCTCCTCCAGAACCGCATGCGCGACATGGACGGCCAGATCAACACGATCATGCTCGGCCTCAACGAGCGCACACAGCGCGCCGAGCAGATCGGCGAGCGGCTCTCCGAGATGCGGAACGTCCAGACATTCCTGCAGCCGCACACCAACAGTGATGGAACGGTGCGGATGGACGACCCGATCGATCAGGACGGCTTCTACGCGCTCTGTCGTGCGGCCGGACTGAGTGACGACGAAGCACGCGCCGCGTGGGCCGCTGCGACCGCCGATGGCGGGCTGACCGTCCGCCTCGATCGCGCCATCGACACCGTGATGCCGGCGACCGAGGGCATGCCCTCCATGAGCAGTCGACTCTCGACTCGCCAGGGCTGTGACAACGAGATCGACAACCTCAACCAGGATCTCCAGGACTGCAATCGGGGCAATGAGCTGCTGATGATCAAGATGCAGACGCTGATGGACCAGCGAAAGCAGTGTGTGGAGCTCACCTCCAACATGCTGAACGTCAACAACCAGACCCTCCAGATCCCCTTGGATCACATCGGCCGCTGAGATTGACCATGACCACCGAGCTGATCGAAGAAGCAGGTCGAAAGACCAAACGTGGACTCTTCGCCCGCTACGCGGGTGTCGTCGACGCGGACATCGCGGCCATTCGGCGTCGTGCCATGGCCGACGAGGCGCGCGAGGAGTGGGGGCACGCCCTCGATGCGTATCGAATCGGTGCCGTGCTCGAGCCAGGAGACGCAGAGCTCTGGCGGGGCCTGGCTCGCTGCTACGCGAAGCTCGGAGACGGGCACCTCGCAGACCAGATGACGCGCTGCGCCCTGGCAGTGGAAGGGATGTTCAAGTGACCACGATTCAACACATCAGGATCGAGGTCGGCCACGCCACGCTCGACGACGGCAGCGACGTCGCGGCGCTCGATGAGTCCTCGACACCTCCGGAGCCCGGCGCGCAAACCGCCGTCCGCCCCTCGGAGCGGGCGGCGCGCGCCGAGAGGCGCGAGTCCATGCGGGCCTCCGACGACGATCGGCTGGCAAGCCTCATGTCCACGCTCTCGGACCCGGAGAGCCTCCTGACCATCGCACAGTCGATGCTGCGAGACGCGCAGACCGAAGGGCGGCAGCAGGACACCGAGACTCGGCAGGCAGCGGCGCGCATCCAGGAGGCCCTGCGCTCCGACGAGATCACCCGATCCCTGACGGATGCACAGCAATCCAAGGACTCGGAGACCATCGCGAACGTCTTCAAGGTCGTCGGCGCGGCGCTCTCCGTCGTCGTCGGTGTGCTGGGCTCCGTCTTCACTGGAGGTGCGAGCGTCGTGGCAGCGGTCGGCCTCGTCATCGCCCTGGTCGGACCGCTCGTCTGCGACGCGCTCGCCGAGGCGAAGGTGCTGCCCTCGGACGTGGCGCTCGGCCTCGGCATCGGATTCGCCGCCGTGGGAGCAGCGATGTCGTTCGGCGCCGGGGCTGCAGGAGGCGCGGCGAGCGTCGCGAGCCAAGCGGCGAAGGCCGCTCTCGAAGCCACGAAGTGGAGCCTGCGCCTCACTCAGGCGACGGTCTCGACGGTGGAAGCGGGGTTCCGGGCTCACGCCGCCATGGAGTCCGCCGACTCCTCACATCACTTCGCGGAAGCGACTGGGGCCGAGGCGCGGCGCGAGCTCGCAAACCAGTCAGCCGACTCGAGCGCGCAAGGCCTCACGGGGCTCCTCCAGACCATGGCCCGCATCAACGAGCGACTCCGAGAGATCCGCGAATCACGCGCGGAGACCATGTCCAGCATCACCGGCGCCTTGGCGCGCGCATGAAGGAGAGAACCACCATGACCAGCATTCGATCCACTCCCGGCGCCGCCTCGGGCTACGCCCAACAAGCCGACATGGGGCTCGACGACATCCCCGTCACCGACGCGACCGAGCTCGCCGCACGCTCCATTCTCGAGAACCAGACGGAGACCGAGCGGAGCGCCAGGCAGTCGCAGCGCGCGGCCCAACAGCTCCAGCAGCAGGAGAGCGCCGCGCGGGTCGCCAGCATGCACGAGGCCGCCGATCAGAGGCTGATCGCAGGGCTGGTCGGCGCGGGCTCTCAGCTCGCGTCCAGCGCGGGAACGGCGCTCGGCGGCAGCTGGGAGAGCGCCGGCAAGATGGCCTCGGCAGGTGGGCAAGGCGTCGGGGCCTGGTTCTCCTCGCAGGCCGAGCACGCAACGGCAACGGCCGCCGCGCACGAGCAACTCGCCGCCCGTGCGGGCGACGCGGCGCGCGACTCGGGAGACGCCGCGCGGTCCGCGGAGCAGACCGCCGACCGCGGCCTGCAGCACCTGGGCCAGGTGCTCGAAGCCAAGCGACGTGCCGAGGAGGCAGCGACGCGGGCCTGAGCGAAGACATCGCACTGCGCGGCTCGATGGGCGCGCGGTGACACCGCGCGGCGTGGACTCCTCGGGGACCGGGTCCACGCCGCGCATCCCTTTTTCCTGATACGAACGCGGCGCATGGAACGCGCTGCGCTCTCGACGCTCGACCTCGACACGCTGAAGTACGACGCCCAGGGGCTCGTCACCGTCGTCGTGCAGGACCGCATGACGGGCGAGATCCGGATGCTCGCGCACGCGAGCCGCGAGGCCCTCGAGGCCACCCTCGCCACGCGACGGGCCACGTTCTGGTCTCGCTCACGCAACGAGCTGTGGGTGAAGGGCGAGACCAGCGGCCACGCGATCCACGTGGCCGAGGTGTGGCTCGACTGCGATCGCGACGCCGTCGTGTACCTCGCGGATCCCCACGGACCGAGCTGCCACACGGGCACCGACTCGTGCTTCACCACGCGCCTCGATCCCGAAAGCCGTGAGGGCGGCGCGGCGCCGATGCTCCTCGTGCTCGAGCGTGCGCTCGCCGCGCGTGCGAGCGCCACGGCCACCAAGAGCTACACGAAATCGCTCCTCGAGGCGGGGCCGCCGAAGATCGCCGCGAAGGTGCGCGAAGAGGGCGACGAGCTCGGGCGCGCGCTCGAGGCCGAGCCGGACGAGAACGTGGTGAAGGAGAGCGCCGACGTGATCTACCACCTCATGGTCGGGCTCCTCGCGCGCGGCCTGAGCCTTCGCCACGTCGAGGACGAGCTCGCGCGGCGCTTCGGCGTGTCGGGACACGACGAGAAGGCGAGCCGCGGCACGCGATCCCCCACCTGACCCGCGAACGATAGGCTCTCGGGATGAGCCTCTCCCCTGCCCTCCACGCCCTCGCCGACGCGGCGACGCAGCTCGCGCACGGCAACGCTCACGCGGCGCTCGTGATGGCCGACGCGCTCACGACCTCGCGCGCAGGCTTTCGTGCGCTCCTCGCGGGGCACTACCGCATCACCGACGACGAGTGGGACACCGAGCGGCTCGCGCGCGACATCGACGCGGCGTCTCCCGCCGACGCCGAGATCGCGGCGCGCCTCGCGGACCGCGTGAGCGACGTGGGGCGGGTGGTCACGTGGTCGCATGGCGTCACCCGCACGCTGCTCCGAGACGCGCTCGAGGCGGTGCAGCCGATCACCGCGGGCCACGATCCGTATCGCCCCATCGGGGTGGCGGTCACCTCGATGGCCCAGCGGCAGATCGAGCTCGGCGAGCGCTTCGCCCACGCGCAGCTCCGCGTGGCCACCGCCGGACCGCGGAGCGCACCTGCGCTCGTGCTGATCCCCGGCCACGCGTCGCGCATCGAGGAGTACGAGTCCCTCGCGACGATGCTCGCGCGGGACTTCCACGTGCACGTGCTCGATCTCCTCGGGAGCGGCTACGCGGACAAGCCCGACCGTGAGCTCTCGATCGAGCTCCTCGAGGGCGTGGTCGAGACGGCGCTCGACGCGCTCGGCCTCACGCGCGACGTGCGGCTCGCAGGGGGTGGCCTGGGCGGCAACCTGACGCTCCGTCTCGCGTACCGCGATCGCCTCGACGGCGGAAAGCGCCGCATTTGCAAGGCTTCCGCGTGGTCGGTCGCAGGCTGGGGAGAGACCAAGCCGCTGCTCGCGACCGGCGCGCGGCTGCTCCGGCACGCGCCCGACTTCGTGTTCTGGCCCGTGGCGGAGAAGCAGCTCGGCGAGCAGTACGCGAGCACGTTCGCGGAGCGCGACGCGATGATCCAGGCAGGCATGCGCTACCGGCGCGAGGTCTACACGCGCGCGTTCCAGGACGCGTACTTCTGCATCGCGGCCGATCAGGTGGGCACGAGCATGCTCGCGCACGCGAAGGAGCTCACGACGCCCACGCTGCTCCTCGCGGGCGAGCTCGACACCGGGAGCCTGGGCATCCGCGCGGCCGTCGAGCGCCTCGCGCACGAGATGGGCGAGAGCGCGCGTGTGATCGCGGGAAGTGGCTACGCGATCGCCAACGAGAAGCCCTCGGAGCTCGCGATCGAGCTCGCGCGCTTCCTGCGCTGATCCACTACGTCCGACCGCTCAGCCCCAGCTGCGGCCGCCCCCGAAGACATAGGGCGAGTGCGTGGGCTGATAGGCCTGCTGGTATTCCTGCGTCGCGTTCAGCGCGGGGCGATGGAACGCGGTGAGCGCGGCGAAGCTCAGCGGCACCTGCGAGACGAGGCCAGCCAGGCCGAGCTGCGCAGCCTCGAGCTGCTCGAAGCGCAGAAAACCGGCGCGCTCCTCGGGATCGCCCTCGTCGCCGCGCGCGAGGAGCGCGGTGGCGAGGAGCAGCTTGATCGAGAGGGAGAGCGACTCCGCGCCGCCCGCGCCGAAGCGATGGCGCTGGAGCTCGGACGAGACCATGCGGAGCAAGTCGAGCGTCTCGGGGAGATCGATCGGCAGGAGCGCGAGGAGCGCGGCCGGGACCAACATGCCGCTGGGCGAGAAGCGAGCGAGGTACGCGCGGAGGTCGCGCGCGCGCTGCACGAGCACGGAGGGATCCTGGCCTACGATCGCGAGCAGGACCGCCGCGAAGGTGCGCTCGCGCTCGTCGGCGCCCTCGCCGAGCTCCGAGAAGCGAGACCGTATCTGCGCGGCGAGCGCAGCCCGATCGGTCGCGCGACTGGCCCGGAGGACGAGCGCGGCCGAGAGCGGCAGCGGCGTGCCATAGGCCGCGGCGGCGCGCGCGAGCTCCTCGGCCTCCCCGATCGCGTCGGGCACGCCGGCGAGGATCATCGCGGCGTCGAGCGCGTCCTCGCTGTGCCCCGACGTGTAGCGCCGCAGCAGCGCCAGCCGTTGCTGGTGGACCACGGCGGCGCTCTCGGGTCCGAGCGAGCCGAGGTCGCGTGTGGCGAGGATCATGCCCTCGGCGGCGGCGGCCTCTTGATCGGCGGTCCACTCCGGGGCGCCCGTACCGTCGCTCGCGTCGGCGCGCGTCAGCCCCTGGACCAGCATGCCCCAGGTCGCGGCGAGCTCGCGCTCGGGCTCGTTGCGCGACGCGAGACCGATCGCGGCCGAGCGAAGCGCGCCCTCGCTCACGGAGCTCACCACGTCGGGCTGCGACCCGCGCAGGAGCGCCTGCACCGACTGCGCGCGACGGGCCCGATGGCCGAGCACCTCGCGCAGCGAGTCCATGTGCCCACGGAATTCGGCGAGGCTCATGCGCCCGACCCGCCCGAGGCGCGGCGCGAGATCGGACAGCAGCGACCGGGCCCGGTAGGTCACCACGTACGACTCGAGGCCTGCGCCCCCTGCGCGATAGGGGCCCGCCCCGCCACCGACGACGCGCGCAGCTCCCTCCGCGCGGCTCGTGATCTCCGCGAGCTCGAGCACCCGCGCCCGGAGCGCACGCTCGCGCGCCTCGGTGTCGACGTTGCGCGCGGCGGACGCCAGCGCGACGAGCTCCTTGCGCGCACGTTCGAGCTCGGCTCGCTGCGCCGAGACGTCGGGGGCCTTGGTGACGAGCCCCTCTCGCTCGAGCTCCGCGAGCATGGCCTCCTCGCCCGGTGCGAGATCGACGTCGCCGCCCCGCGCGAGGCGACCGAGGAGAGTTCCTGCTTCGAATGCCTGCATGTCGCTTGTCCTCAACGCTCGTCCAGCCAACGCACGACGACCGGCTCGCCCACCCTCGGACGGATCACCAGGTCCCACCCCTCGGCCCCGCGCTCGAGCTTCACCGCAGGATCGCCCAGCAGCGCGAGCTCGGTGCGATCGGCGAGCGCGCGGCGCCTCATCGCCTGATCGCGTGGGCGATCCCGCCAGCGCTCCTCGACGCGGAGCAACGCATCGGCGCCGTAGAGCACCTCGTACGCGTTGCGATCCACCTGTCGTCGCACGCGCGCGCCGAGCGTCGCCACGTCGGCCGCCTCGACGTGCACGAGCGCCTCGAGATCCGCGAACGCCAGAGCGCCGTCGGGCGCGACGAAGGCGTCCTTGTCGAGCCACGCGTCGTCGTAGTCGAGGAGCTCGTAGCCATGGCCGTGCACCCGCGCGCTCCGCGCACCCACCGTGAGCAGCGCGACCGCGCTCGCGAGATAGCGATCCACGAAGGCGTCGAGGCCCTCGACGTCACGCACCCCGAGCGCCTCGAGGGCCTTCTCCACGTCCTTGCCGAGCGCGAGCGCGGACTGATGAAAGAGGCGGACGGTGCTCGGCACGAGGCGGTGTTCCTGCACGACCGGGCCGCGATGGCGACGGTAGTGGAAGACCTCGGCAACCTCGCGCTCGGGCACCTCGACGATCGCGATCACCGGGCAGAGCACGGCCGGCGCGAGCGCCTCGCGCAGCCCCGGCGACGAGAGGAGGAGCGCGTTCTCCGCGTTCGCGAGGCCCTGCCCTCCGTAGGGAGCCTCGCCCATCCAGCTCTCGCGCGTGATCGCGCCGAGGAGCGCGCGCTCGGCGTCGTCGAGCGAGGCGCCGAGCTCGAAGGCGTGGGCGAAGCCCGCGGGCGTGTCGCCGTAGAGCGGCGCGCGCGCGCCCACACCCTTGACCGCGAGGAGCCAGGAACGCCGATCGAACGACACGCGCGGCGCATCGAGGATCGCCCCGCGGTTGCCGTCGTCCCACGCGCCGAGCCGCGGCGCCTCAGGCTCGCCCGGGCTCGCGAGCCACGCGCGATCGTCGAGCGCGGTGTGCGGCGCATCCACGAGGTGGCCGACCACGCGGGCCTCGACGCCTCTCAGCGTGA
>JAIBCE010000483.1 GCA_019694315.1 Sandaracinaceae bacterium | reverse complement strand
TCGACACGGGCTCGCTCGACACGGGCTCGCTCGACACGGGCTCGCTCGACACGGGCTCGTTCGACACGGGACCGCTCGACGGAGGGCCGGCGTGTCCTGCGCCGCCGAGCACCTCCATGCCCAGCGGCGTCGACTCGCTGACGTGCGAGGAAATCAAGACCAAGCTCCCCGCCGCGGTCGCCGACGCGAAGCGCTGCAACTGCGACGCCGACTGTAGCAAGGAGGTCTGGCGGGATGCCTGCAAGTGCACGACGTTCGTCAACCCGGGGCAGGAGGCGACGCCGCTCGTGATCGCCCTGATGAAGCGCTGGTCCGACAAGCTGTGCACGACGATCTGTCCGCTCGCCGCGTGCCCCGCCCCGACCAAGGCCACCTGCGTCCCCGACCCGGGTGGCGGCTCGTTCAAGGTCTGCAAGGACGGGTGACGCTCGACATGGCTCACCCCATGTGGTAAGGCGCCGCCCCCACATGGACACGAGCGACATCCGCAAGGGCCTCAAGATGACGATCGACGGACAGCCGTACGTCGTCGTCGAATTCCAGTTCGTCAAGCCGGGCAAGGGTCAGGCCTTCACTCGCGTGAAGATCAAGAACCTGATGAGCGGTAACGTCCTGGAGCGCACCTGGCGCTCGGGCGAGAAGCTCGAGCCGGCCGACGTCGAGGAGCGCGAGGCGACCTTCTCGTGGGACGAGGGCGATCAGCTCGTGTTCGTCGACGCGCACAGCGACCAGATCTACATCGAGAAGAGCAAGATCGGCGAAGACGCCCAGTGGATCGGCGACGGCCAGAAGGTCGACATCGTCTTCTTCAACGGTCGACCGATCAACGTGTCGCTCCCCGCGCACGTGGTCCTGCAGATCACGGCCTCCGAGCCCGGCATCAAGGGTGACACCGCGTCGGGCGCGACCAAGCCCGCCACGGTGAGCACCGGCGCGACGGTCAACGTTCCGCTCTTCGTCAAGGAAGGCGAGTGGATCAAGATCGACACGCGCAGCGGCGAGTACATCGAGCGCGTGAACAAGTAATCGCGCGCCTCGCAGCGAGACGGGCGGCGTCCGCGTCGCCCGTTCGTTCGTTTTGTCGGTTCAGCGCATCGCCCACACGACCGCGCCGACCAGCGCGGCGATGAGCACCACGCCGAGGAGGATCCACGGCACCGGGCTGCCGCCGCCTTCGCCGTCGTCGGCGCGCATGGGCGGCTGATCGAGCGGCGACGGGCCGCTCGGCACGTGGGGCGTCGGCGGCCTGAAGCCGCTCGGCGAGGTGCCGTGCTTGGGGACGTGCGGAGCGGGCGTGCCCGGCGGCGCGAGCACAGTGCCCTGGAGCCCGACGTTGGGCGCAGGCGTCGACTGCGGCGCGAGCATCGTGCCCTGGAGCCCGCTCGGCGGCGCGAGCGCGGTGGCCTGCATGGCCGCGGCGTCTTGCGAGTGCGGGAGGTTCACGCCCCGATACGAGTCGACGGTGATGTGCTCCCGGCTGGGCGGCGCACCGCCGGGCGACATGGGGACGGTGCCGGAGAGCGCCTCGATGCCGGCCGGACGCCCCGCGCCGCTGGGCATGGTGCCGAGCTGCGGCGCGGGCGGAGGCGCCCAGGCGGTGGCCGAGGGGCTCGCGTGGTTGTCGACCGCGGGGATGGCCGGGAGCTCGCCGCGCGAGTTGATCGGTACGATGCGCTGCTCGCGGGTGAACGGGCTCGCGTTGGGCGATTGCGGATCGCTGGTGCGCACCTCGCCGCGCGCGATGCGCAGGAGGTCCTCGCTCATCTCGCGCGCGGTCGCATAACGCCCGTCGAGCTCCTTGGAGAGCGCCCTCCGCATGAACGGCTCGAACGGCGCGAGGTGCGGATCGTAGACCGAGAGCGCGACCGGCTCCTTGGTGAGCACGGCGCTGATGAGGCCCCAGATGTTGTTCGGGTCGTCGCCGTCGGAGGGGAACGCCGGGTTGCCGGTGACCATCTCGTAGAACATCACGCCGATGGCCCACAGATCGGTGCGGTGGTCGACGTTGCGCGCCGCCTTGACCTGCTCGGGAGACATGTACCCGGGCGTGCCGAGGAGCACGCCGGTCGCGGTGCGACGCCGCCCGCCGCCCGCCGCGTCGATCGCGCGCGCGATGCCGAAGTCGAGCAGCTTGGTCTGCCACTGCCCGCCCGGACCGGGGACGAGGAACACGTTCTCGGGCTTGAGATCGCGGTGGATGACGCCCTGGTGGTGCGCGTAGTCGAGGGCGTGGAGCACGCCCGCGCACACCGTGACCGCGAAGTTGAGCGGCAGGCGCTGGCCGCTCTCGGTGTAGTCGATGAGCGCGCGGCCCTCGAGCAGCTCCATCACGAGGTACGGCACGCCGGACATCTGGCCGACGTGGAACACGCGGAGGACGCCGGGGTGATCGAGCCTGCGACAGACGTCGCCCTCGGCGAGGAACCGCTCGACCACGGTCGGGTTGGCGGCCATCTCCTCGTGGAGGATCTTCACCGCGACCCGCTCGCCGGGTCGATCGACGGGCGAGGCCTCGTACACCGCGCCCATCCCGCCTTCGCCGAGCAGACGACCGAGCCGGTAGCGCCCATCGAGGACGGTGCCGGTTCGAGCGGACGCAGCAGATGCCGACATGGAGCCCCGAGGCTACCGGGGAATCCAACGCCTCGCCAAGGTCGATGAAGCATCGTCGGAGACCGCGGTTTGCAGTAGGATTCGAGCCGCTCGGTGCTCTAGGCTGCCCCGACCCGTGAGCACGGAAGGGGTCACCGAAGTGGTCGTGGATCGCATGCGCGAGGCCGACGTCCCGCACGTCGTGGCGATCGATCGCAGCGGCGAGGGGAGCTCCGCGTGGGACGAGGCCCAGCTCCGCGGTGAGCTCGGACGCAACTGGGCCCATCTGTGGGTCGCGCGCCGCAGCGAGGTGCCCGTCGCCTTCGTGGCCACCTGGCACGTCGCCGACGAGCTCCACGTCCTCAACGTCGCGACCCACGCGCAGCACCGTCGCCGCGGACACGCGCGGAGGCTCCTCGAGCACGCGCTCGCGTTCGCCGCCGAGCGCGCGGTCCGCCTGGTGCTGCTCGAGGTGCGCCGCAGCAACGCGGCCGCCATCGGCCTCTACCGCGCGTTCGGCTTCGTGGCGATGGGCGTGCGCGAGCGTTACTACTCCGACGACGAAGACGCCGTGGAGATGCTCCTCCGCCTCGACGAAGCGGGCCGCCCGGTCCCGAGCGTCGACGAGGTCACGTTGTAGGGTCGCGCTGCTCGCGGCGGCTGCGCCGTTGTCGTCGGCTCCGCTTCGCTCGCGCGAAGAGTCCAAAGTCCAAAGTCCAAAGTCCAAAGTATCGAGAGAGAGAGAGAGAGAGAGACGAGATTCGAGATCGCGACTTGCGAGCGCGAGCCCGCGAGTCGCCTACTTCCTCGCGCACGTCTCGTGTCTCTCGCGCACGTCTCGTGTCTCTCGCGCTCGTCTCTCACGCTCGTCTCGTCTCTCGCTCTCGCACTTTGGACTTTGGACTTTGGACCCGAGCACAGCGAGCGCAGCGACGCCCCGTCAGCCGCCGCGAGCCAACGCAGCGCTCACGCGCTCGTCTCGTCTCTCTCGCGCTCGTCTCGTCTCGTCTCTCGCTCTCGCACTTTGGACTTTGGACTTTGCACTTTGGACCCGAGCACAGCGAGCGCAGCGACGCCCCGTCAGCCGCCGCGAGCCAACGCAGCGCTCACGCCTTCTGCAGCGCGAACCACAGGAGCACGCGTGGGCCGCTCGGTCCCTGCACGTAGGCCGGGCCCATCCAGATGCCGCGGGTGATCTCGCGGAGCTCGTCGCGCAGCCGACGGAGGGGCGTGGGGTTCTCGGGGAGCTCGTAGCGGATGAGGAGCGTGGGTTGGTGATCGAGCGCGCTCTTCTCGACGTGCGCCTCGAAGGGGAGGAGCTCGCGGCCGAGCACCCGGTTGTGGCCGCGCGTGCGCTTCGGCTCCGAGGGCGGGGCGAAGGTCTTGCCCTGCCAGGGCATGAGCCTCCCCGCGACCAGTCGATCGAACAGCCGTTCGGACCGCCCGAGCAGGCGCGAGCCCCCCAGACGTCTCCGGAGCGGGAGCAGCGCCGGGATCGAGAGCAGCCGACCGCGCGTCTGCCCGGCGAGGACGCCGAGCTGGGGTGGTTGGCCGCCGGCGTACAGGGCGGAGAGCTGCTCGTGCGAGAGGCCCGCGAGATCGTCGACGTTGCGGACGCGGGCGCGGAGCAGGTCCAGCTCGTGCCCGTCGGAGTGATTTCTCTGGGAAGGGTGATGTGCCACGAGGGGTCGATGCCGCACCGCGCCGAAGATCGCCGTCTCCCGGGAGACGGATGCGGAGGTGATGGCAGACCGGGGGGGTCTCGTGAGAGGATGTCGTTCGCTCATGACCCAGGACCCGAGGATCAATGCGCGCACCGCCCGCGAAGGGCTGGCGCAAGGGCTCAACTTGTTGCAAACGCCGGGGCTGCCCCCGCAGTTCCTCGAGGCCGCCGAGCCGATCGCGCGGGCCATGGGGTCACTGATGCAGGCCGAGCGCAGCGACGGCAGCGCGGGCGCGATCCGGCCGCATGCGGAGATCGCTCTCGTCGCGCTGCGCGACGCCCTCGGTCGCATCCAGGTCCTCGACACGTCGCACCCTGCCGCCGAGCAGGCCATGGGCGCCGTCGCGGGCGCGCTCGGTCACGTGCACAGGCTCTCGCAGCTCCAGGCCGCGCCGCAGCCGCAGTACGCCCCGCCGCCGCAGGCGCCGCAGTTCGCGCCGCCCCCGCAGGCCCCGCAGTTCGCGCCGCCTCCCCAGCCGCCGCAGTTCGCGCCGCCCCCTCAGGCCCCG
>JAIBCE010000091.1 GCA_019694315.1 Sandaracinaceae bacterium | reverse complement strand
CCGCCTGCTCGAGCCGGGACAACACGCCCCGCGACAGCTCCGCGCGCGCGGCCGCCGCATCGGCCTCGCGACCGATCGCATCGAGCTCCTCGACACGAACCCCGCGCTGCGTGCGGACGAGCGTGGCCTGCGCCACTGCCACCTCGGCCTCGGCCGCCGCGAGCTGCGCTTCCTCGCTGGCGTGCTCGAGCTCCACGAGGACCGCGCCTGCCTCCACGACATCACCCTCGGCCACGTGGATCACCGCGATCCGCCCTGCGAGGCCCGCCGACAGTCGCACCTCGGGCTCGCGAGGCTCGATGACGCCGAGACCTCCGACGAGCTCGCCTTCGGGCCGATCGATGCGCGTGTCGGGGTTCTGCCCGGGAGGGTTCTCCACACGCTCGGCCGCAGCGCGATCTCGCTCGCGCGGAGTCGTCTGCGGCCCGGCGATCGCGGTGCGTGTGACCGCGGCTGCCAGCCCGAGCACGACGAGGACGAGGACGAACGAGCCAGCGTTCTTCTTGAGAGAGGACATGCGCGTCTCCGGTGTCACACGGGGTGATCGACGATGTGGCCGTCCTCGATGTGCACGATGCGATCGGCCAGGTGAAAGATGCGGTTGTCGTGCGTGACGACGACGACGGTGTGCCCGCCCTCGCGCGCCATCTCCTTGAGCAGGTGCGTGACGGAGGCGCCGGTCTCGGCGTCGAGGCTCGCCGTCGGCTCGTCCGCCAAGATGATCGGCGGGCTCCCTGCGAGTGCGCGCGCGATCGCGACGCGTTGCCGTTGCCCACCGGAGAGATCACGCGGGAGGCGCTCGAGCTTGTCACCGAGGCCCACGCGCACGAGCAGCCGCTCGGCCTCGCGGTTGGCGTCGCGCACCGAGTGCCCTCGCATGCGCATGGGGAGCGACACGTTGTCGCGCACGTCGAGCGAGGCGATGAGGTTGTGCCCCTGGAAGATGAAGCCGATGTAGGCGAGGCGCAGGCGCGGCAGTGCGCGCTCTGGTTGTCCCGAGATCGGCTCACCGAAGAGGCGCACGTCGCCGCTCGTCGGCGTGAGCACGCAGCCGAGGATCGAGAGCAACGTCGTCTTGCCGCTGCCCGACGGGCCGTTGAGCATCACGAATTCGCCCGCACGCGCCTCGAAGTCCACGCCGCGCAGCGCCTGGTACGCGACGGCACCGCTGCCGTAGGTCTTGGTGACGTTGCGCGCGAAGATCGTCGTCTCCTCGTCGTGCGCGAGCTGGGCCGCGCTGGTCATCGGAACACCATCCCCGGCTCGACGGATCGCACGCGGAACAGCGCGAGCGACGAGGCCACCATGCAGAGCAGCACCATGAAGCCGAAGGTCCCCGCGAACATCCACCACGGCAGGATCAGGACGAGGTTCGCGCTGCGCATGCCCTCGGCCATCCGCGTCACCAGGAACAGCCCGATCACGCACCCGACGCTCGCGTAGGCCACCGCCTGCACGAAGAGGAGCTTCGCGAGATCGAAGCTGGTCGCCCCCATGGCCTTGAGCGTCCCGAACTCGCGGATGTTGTCGACGACCGCCGAGAACATCGAGAGCGCCACGATGACGAAGCCCACGATCACACCGAAGAACGTGGAGGTGGCGAACGAGATGCCGAGCTGATCGCGCAGCAGCGCTCGGACGATGGTCCCCGAGAACTCGTCGCGCGTCATGACGCGCGTGCCGGGGAGGATGGCTGCGAGGCGCGTGGCCACCGTGGCCGGCGAGGCCCCCGGGCGCACGCCCACCAGGATGAAGCTCGCCTCGTCGGGTCCGACGTGGAGGATCTCGCGCGCCGTGTCGTACTCCCCGAACGCGTACGGTGGACCAAACGGACCGAGGCCCCACGTGAAGCCACCCGCGACCACGCGGTGCCCACCGAGCTCGCGTACGGAGCCGAGGTTGATCCCGCCGAGATCGTGGCGTTGTGAGTCCTCGAAGACGACCGTGTCGGCCTGTGCGATCGAGCGCGGATCGCCCGCCACCATGTTCCACGGGCCACCCGCGAAGCGGGGGGCGCGGGTTCCGATCAACGTCACGGCTTCTCCGCCACCGGTGGGCAGCTGCATGGTCGTTCCGCCCACGAGGAGGGGCTCCGCCCACGCCACGCCCTCGACGACACGCGCCTGCTGGAGCGCGTAGATCGAGATGCGACGCCCGGGCTGGAACTGCTCCGTCGACGGGGGCGCGATCCACACGTCCGCCGCCGCGTTGTCGACGAACATCGTGTTCTTCTGGAGGAGACCCATCAGGATCCCGAGCTGCTGGTTGATCAGCACGGTCGCGAAGATCACGCCGAGGAGCGTGCCCACGAGCTTCGCGCGGTCGTGGAACATCATCCGCCAGCCGAGGAGCGCCATGAGGCGCAGTCGCCCTCCCCCGCCGCGGATCGCCGTACGACGCGAGGAGCCGCCGCTCACGCCCTGCGCGCTCATCGCGCACCTCCCGCGATGCTGCCCGTGGTGCGCACGAGGTAGGCGAGCCGAGCCACCGCGAGATCTCCCTCGGACTGGATGCGCGAGCCCTCGGCCTGCACGAGATCGCGCTCCGCGGTGAGCACGTCGAGCTGCGTGCCGAGCTGGCTCTCGAGCCTGGACACCGCGACGTCTCGGGCCCTGCGCGCGGAGCGCTCCTGTGCACGGGTGGCTCGCGCCCTCGCCACCGCGCTCACGAGCCGCGCGCGCGCCTCGATCGCCCGCGTGCGCGCCGCCTCACTCGTGCGCTCTCGACGGAGCTCGGCGAGCTCGAGCTGGCGCTCGCGCGTGCCGATCTGCGCGGGCCGGAGGAAGTCGAGCGTGAAGCTCGCCTGCACGCCGACGGCCCAGATCGCGCTCGGCCCGAAGCCCGACGCGTTCGTGATCCGCTCTCGCGCGAAGGCCGAGATCGTGGGCGCGAGCGCGGCCCACGAGGCGTCGCGCGCGCGACGCGCAGCCTCCACGTCCTCATCGCTGGCCCGGAGCTCCGCGAGCTCGTGGACGAGCGCGAGATCGAGCGCCTCGGGCTCCTCGAGCGCGTCCTCGCGCAGCGTCACGCGCTCGGGTCCGGGAGCGAGCCCCGTCAGCACCTCGAGGTTGCGCTCGGCGAGGGAGACCTGGAGCTCGGCATCGGCGATCTGCTGATCGGTGCGCGCCACCTCCGCCTCTGCGCGGGCGACCTCGAGCTCCGAAGCGAGCTGCGCCTCCTGTCGTGCGCGCGCCCGCGCGAGGTTCGCCTCGGCCGCCTCGCGAGCCCGCACCGCGGCATCGCGGAGCGCGCGCGTCGCGACCACCTGATGATAGGCCGTGGCCACCGCGAGATCGGTCTCGCCCTCCGCGGCGCGCGCGCGGTGCCCGGCGGCATCGGCCGTGGCCTCGCTGGCCGAGAAGGTCAGCCACGCGCCCACGTCCACGAGGGGCACGTTCGCCTGGAGCGTGAGATCCGCCTGGTCGAGCGGCGTGATGGTCGCCTGCGTCGAGGTGGTCGCGCCGGTCGGGATCGTGACGACCACGTCGACCTCGTTGCGCGTGTAGCCGCCCGACGCGGTGAACGACGGGAGCCAGCGCGCACGCGCCTCGTCGATCTGGCTGCGCGCGAGCTCGCGGTTCAGCTCGGCCTCGCGGAGATCGAGGGCCCGCGCGCGCCCCGCCTCGAGGAAGACCTCGAGCGGCGCCTGCGCGGAGCACGGCACGCTCGACAGCGCGGTCCACATCACGACAGCATGAATGAGTGAGCGCATACTCATCTATTCCTCACACGCGGACACTGCGCAGCAGGTCCGCCTCGACTCAGCGACGCCGCGCGGGGGCTCGCGCGGGCTTGGCTGCGGGTGGGCTCGGCCGGGTGGCGTGCTCGCCGTCGATCCCGCGGAGGAGGATGTCGACGAGCCCTCTCGCGAAGGTCTCCGCGGGCATCGGGAGCGGGTCCGCCTCGCCCACGAGCACCTCCATCGCCACGAAGTTGTAGAGGGCGCCCATGAACGAGCGCGCGAGGACGGAGACGTCCACGTTCCTGAGCCGCCCGATCCGCCGCTCCCCCTCGAAGTACGCCTCGAAGAGGCGACGCCCCTCGACCGCGCGGTGCTCGCCCTTCTCGTTGTAGGGCCCTGTTTCCTGGGTCTTCGACTGGCTCGACCAGCTCATCATGTGGAGCGGCACGATCTTCCGGAAGAAGTCGATGCCGAGCAGCGCGACCTCCTCGAGCTGATGGCGCAGCGTCCCTTTGCCGACACGCGCCTGCAGAGACCCGACGAAGCCCACGGAGTCGCCCTCGAGCGACACGGACATCGCCGCGTGGAAGAGCTGCTCCTTGGTGTGGAAGCGCTTGAAGAGCGTGCCCTCCGACACCCCGGCCCGCTTCGCGACCTCGGCCGAGGTCGCACGAATCCCGTGCTCCAGGAAGACCTCGCGGGCCGCCTGCAGGAGGGAGTCGTCGGAGATGGTGACGGGACGGGCCATGTTTTTGAGTGACCGCTCACTTATTGGAGCCGGCCAGCGTGGGTGTCAAGCCCATCGCGTCTCCGGATCGGTGAATGCGTCGACGTCCGCTCCATGACGCCGCGATGGCGTCAGCGCCGGTCCCCCCGGAGGGCCTTCACGTCGGCGTGGAGCCGTTCGCTCGTGGCCTCGGTGGCCGGCACGGGCGCACCGACGGCGATGTCGACCTTGGACCAGAAGCGCTTCGGCAGCTTCACCATCGCGACCCCGTCGGAGCGGCTGAACCAGCTTCCCCAGAGGCCGCGCAGCGCCATCGGGATCACCGGCACGGGCGTCTCCTCCAGGATGCGCTCCACGCCGGGCTTGAACTCGTTCATCTCGCCCGAGTAGGTGATCATTCCTTCGGGGAAGATGCCGACGAGCTCGCCCTCGGCGAGCGCCTTCTTCACCTCGACGAAGGCCCGCTCCATGAGCGCCTCGTCCTCTTTGCGGCCCGCGATCGGGATCGCGCGCCCCCAGCGGAAGAGCCAGTTCAAGAAGGGGAGCTGGTAGATCTTGTAGTACATCACGAAGCGGATCGGCCGACGCACCGCCGCGCCCACGAGGAAGCCGTCGACGAAGCTCACGTGGTTGGCCACGACGAGGCCTGGTCCGTCCTCGGGCACCTTCTCCACGCCGGTGATCGTGAGCCGGTACATCACGCTCATCGCGAGCCACGTGAGGAAGCGGAGCAGGAACTCCGGAAGGAGCGTGAAGATGTACGTGGCCACGAGGGCGTTGAGCAGCGCTGCGGCGAGGAAGACCTCGGGGATGGTGAGGTCGAGGAGGCTGCGGCCCACGTACGAGAGCGCGGCCGCGCCCACGATGAAGAGCGAGTTGAGGACGTTGTTCGCGGCGATGATGCGCGAGCGCTTGGCCGGATCGGAGCGCGACTGCATGAGCGCGAAGAGCGGCACCGAGTAGAAGCCTCCGAAGACGCCGATGAGGCCGAAGTCGAGCAGCATGCGCCAGTGCGCCCCGTCGCTGATCACGGCGGCCCAGCCGAGGTCGACGCCCCGCGGCACGTGCGTCGCGGTGGAGAGGTAGAGATCGATCCCGAAGAGCGTGAGGCCGATGGCGCCGAAGGGGACGAGCCCGAGCTCGATCTGCCCGCGCGAGAGGCGCTCGCAGAGCAGAGAGCCCACGCCGACGCCGAGCGAGAAGATGACGAGGCACAGCGTGAACACGCTGGTGGCGCCGCCGATCACCGTCGTCACGAAGATCGGGAGCTGGATCATGAGGAGCGCGCCGAAGAGCCAGAACCACGAGATCCCGAGGATCGCGAGCCACACCGAGCGCACCTCGCCGGCGAAGCGCATCGCGCGCCATGTCTCGGCGAAGATGTTCCAGCTCACCTCGAGATCGGGCACGCGAGAGGGAACCGGCGGGATGGCGCGCGCGGAGAAGTAGCCGGCGATGGCGACGAAGAGCATGAGCCCGGACACGAGGAAGGGACCGCGGTCCTCGATGGCCACGAGCTGCGCCCCCGCGATCTCGCCGACGAGGATGGCGACGTAGGTGCCCATCTCCACGAGGCCGTTGCCGCCGACGAGCTCGTCGGGCCGCAGGACCTGCGGGAGGATCGCGTACTTCACGGGGCCGAAGAGCGTCGCCTGCAGGCCCAGCATGGTGAGCGCGGTGAGCAAGAACGGCAGCGAGTGCAGGAAGAATCCGATCGTGGCGACCGCGATGATCGCGATCTCGAAGAGCTTGGTGAGCTGGATGAGGCGCCCCTTCTCCATCTTCTCCGCGAGCTGACCCGCCGTGGCCGAGAAGAAGAAGTAGGGGGCGATGAAGAGCGCCGTCGCGAGCTGGCTGACCTGCTCTGCCTCCTCGTGGCTCATCGTGAGCGTGAAGAGGATGATGATCGCCTGCTTCAGCGCGTTGTCGTTGAAGGCCCCCGTGAACTGAGCGAGGAAGAAGGGGGCGAAGCGGCGCTCCGAGAGCAGGCGGGACTGGCTCATGGGCGGTGATGGTAACGGAGCGAGTCGCCCGAACGTGCGGAAGCGTGGGCGGGGAGCACGAGCGCGCCGCTCCGAGCCCTCAGGCTCTCGCGGGGCATCGTCTCCTCCCGAGCCTCACCGCTGACGAGCGCGACGCGACGCGGCGTGGCCCCGACGGGGCCGGATCCGCTCGCGCGACACCCACTCGTCCCACGCGTCCTCGAAGCCTTCGTAGTGGATGCGGTGCACCCCCAGGCGCGCCTCGCGCACGGTCGCGGGATACCAGCGCCCGTTCCACCGCACCTCGACCTCCGCGCCCACCGGGTGTTCCTCGACGCGATACGGGTGGATCGTGGAGAGCGGCTGGATCACGCGCGCGCTCACGTCCTCGCCCACGTACTGGATCTCGAGGCCATCGGCGCCCTGCCCCGTCACGTGTGCGGGATAGAGCGAGCCGTCGCTCCAGCGCGCCATGACGCGCTCGCCGTAGCGCGGAAACGGGAGCGCTCGCGCGGGACCGAGCGAGAACGAAGTGGGGACGGTGCCTGTTGCGAACGGCGCGAGCTGCCCTTCGGCGAAGGCCATCTCGTCCTCCGCGAAGCGCGCGAGATCCTCGAGCGTGAGGAGCCCGTCGTGGCCGCGATCCACACGTGGCTCGCCCGCGAACGCCGCGATCAGCGCCTCGGTGAAGGTCCAGTGCCCCGTGGAGATCTCGCTCGCGAGCGAGGACGCGAGGCCCGCATACGGACGCTGCGCGGCGCGACGCGCGAGCAGCATCGGCAGCGCCCCCGAGTAGCAACAGTCTGCGAAGAGCAGCGCGACGCGACCACGGAAACGGGCATCGAGGGTGTCGAGGACCGCGGCGTGCGAGACATAGCCCGTGCGGGTGTCGTCGCCCGAGTCGGTCGCGGTGAAGTACGTGGTCCCATCGTCGTCTTGGACGCCGTGGCCGGCGTAGTAGACGAGGAGATCGTCGTCCGGCGAGACGCGTGACGCGATCGACTCGAGCTGCCGTACGATCTCGGCCCTCGTGGCCGCACCATCACGCACGCGGATCACCTGCGCGGAAGGCACACCACGCGCGATCAGCGCGTCGCAGAGCACGTCGTCCTGACGTCCTTCGGGCGGAAACGACTCGAAGAGATCGGCGCGCGCGAAGGTCAGGACGCCGACCGAGAGCAGCCAGGTCCGCGACGGCTCGAACGCCATCGGACGCGGAGGAGTGACCGGGGGTGCGAGAGGCGTCGGAGAGGTCGCCGGCACGGCCCGCTCGGCCGCCGCGCGTCCGCATGCACCGACGGCCGTCGTGGCGAGGGTGACCGCGGTGCCCACACAGCCTCGGAGCAGATCCCGTCGTGAGCTCGAACGCATGCTCCATTCCTATCGAGAGTGACCACCGCGCGTCCATGGCCGCGGCCATCGCGCTCCACGAGGTCGCAGTCTGCGACTACCCTCGCGCGCATGAGCGACCTGGCCCTCTACATCGACGCGTTCCGGACGAGTCCCTACGCGCTGTCCGCGTTCGCCGCGCTCGAGGAGCTCGGCGTGCCCTACGAGCTCGTCGAGGTCTCGCTGGCCGACGGCGAGCATCGCCTCCCTTCGTACGCGGCGCTGACGGGCAGGATCCCCGCGCTCGTGCATCGTGGCGCGGCGCCCGGCGGCGCCGACCTGTGGCTCGCCGAGTCGCAGGCGATCGACGAGTACCTCGCCGAGCTCTTCCCGCCACCCGCGCATCCGCGCCTCTATCCCGAGGACCGCGTCGAGCGCGCCATCGCCCGACAGATCCAGGCGTGGCTCCGCAGCGACCTCATGCCGCTACGGGAGGAGCGATCGACGCCCACCTTCTGGTATGGCATCCCCCGCGCGCCGCTGTCGGAGGACGGGATCGCGGCGCGGGACACGCTGGCGCGCGCCGCGAGCACCTGGCTGGGCGATCGCACGCAGCTCTTCGAGCACTGGTGCATCGCCGACGTCGACCTCGCGATCATGCTGCGTCGCGTCCTGCACGACGATCTCCCGGCGCCGCTCGCGCACTACGTCGAGATGCAGCTCACGCGACCGGCGATCGTGAAGTGGGATGCGCACGAGCGCCCCCCGTTCCGGCGCTACTGATCATCGTCGACCGACGATCGCGAGGCGGCACTCGATCGGGCCGTTCCACAAGGGGATCAGCGCGTCGGGCGGGGGCAGTGCGCCCTCGGGTGGCGCGCCTCCGAGCAGCAACGCCCACCGCATGCGCGCACCTCGTCGCATCACGTCTCCGAGCTCGTCCCAGAGCGACGGATCGATCGCGATGCGCTCGCCGTACGGGAGGTTCGCGACCACGGTGCCTGAGGGGCGTGTCGGCTCCAGGCTGCCGAGACGCGCGACCGAGAAGCGAACCGCGGCGCCGATGCGCTTCGCGTTCGCCTTCGCGCTCTCGACGATCGCGGTGCTCGCGTCCGAAGCGAAGACATCGGGTCCTTCGCGTCGCGCAAACGAGCGCGCCTTGTCGCGCTGCTCGGCGAAGCGCGCCCGGAGCGTGTCGTCCATCGAGCGCCACCGCTCGATCGCGAAGCGTGACCGCAAGAGGCCCGGCGCGACATCGCGCGCCCAGAGATCGGCCTCGATCGCGAGCGTGCCCGAGCCACAGGTCGGATCGACGAGCGGGCTCTCGCGATCCCAGCCCGAGAGCCGGAGCACCGCGGCCGCGAGCGTCTCCTTGAGAGGCGCCTCGCCATGCGCGAGACGATAGCCGCGCTTGTGAAGCGCATCGCCCGAGGCATCGAGGAACACGCGCGCACGATCGCGCTTGAGGTGCACGAAGACCGGCGCCGCCGGGTCGTCTCGATCGACGCTCGGGCGGGCGCCGATCACGTCGCGCAGCCGATCGACGATCGCGTCCTTCGTCTTGAGGGACACGAAGCGCTCGTTGGCCTGCGCGCTCTCGCGCGACACCGACGACACCGCGAGCGTGGTCGTGTCGTCGAGCCAGCGCTCCCACGGGATCGAGCGCACGCCCTCGTAGAGCGCCTCGGGACTCGCCGCCTCGAATTCGTCGGCGACGGGCACGAGCACCCGCACGCCGATGCGTGTCCAGAGACAGATCTGGAGCGCGACCTCGTGCTCACGTCCGTCGTGCACGGGCACGCGGGCGCCACCGCGATCGGCCTTCGCGCCGCGGAAGCCCATCTCGCGGAGCTCGTCGCGGAGCGCGACCTCGGTGCCGCGGAGCGCCGTGACGAAGACGTCGCTCACATGCGCTCGACGGGCTCGATCCCGAGCAGGACGAGGCCGCGCCGCAGCTGCCGGCCGGTGAGCGCGCAGAGCGCGAGGCGGCTCGTGCGCGTCGTGCCCTCGCTCTTGAGCACCGGGCACGCCTCGAAGAAGCCGCTGTAGTCGCGCGCGAGCGCGAACAGATGGTCCGTGAGGAGGTGCGGCTGACAGGTCTCCGCCGCGGTGTGCACCACGTCTGCGAACTTGAGCAGCGTGCGCGCGAGAGCCTTCTCCTCGGGGGCCTCGAGGTGCACCTCGGGCACGCGGAAGCCAGCCTCGTCGATCTCGCCCTTGCGGAAGATCGAGCCCACGCGCGCCGCGGCGTACTGCATGTAGGGGCCGGAATTGCCCCGGAATTCGATGAGCTTGGCGAAGTCGAACTGGTAGTCCGAGAGGCGGTTCTGCCGGAGATCGGCGTACTTCACGGCGCCGATGCCCACGGCCCGCGCGACGCGCACGAGCTCGTCCTCGGGCAGGTCGACGACCTTCTCGTTCTTCATCACCTCGAGCGCACGCGCCTCCGCCTCGTCGAGCAGCGAGGCGAGCGTGATCGCCTTGCCCTCGCGCGTCTTGAGGGGCTTGCCGCTCTCGTCGAGCACGGTGCCGAAGCCCACGTGCTCGAGGCGCATCGCGAAGCCGAGGCGCGCCGCGACCGCGAAGAGCTGCTCGAAGTGCAGCGCCTGCCGCACGTCGACCACGTAGATGGCGCGGCTCGCGTGCAGCACCTCGTGGCGGTGCATGACGGTCGCGATGTCGGTCGTGGAGTAGAGGAACGCACCGTCCTTCTTGCGGACGATGAAGGGCTCCTTCTGCTTCGCGAGGCGGCCCGGCGCGGGCGCCCCCGACTCGGCCCACTCGTGGAAGAAGATGCAGAGAGCGCCCTGATCCTCGCGCGCGAGGTTGGCAGCGGTGACCGCCTCGATCACGCGCGGCAGCATCGGGTCGTAGAAGCTCTCGCCGAGCCACTCGTCGAACGTCACGCCCATGCGCGCGTAGATCTTGTCGAGCTCGGCGCGGGTGATGTCGACGAACTGCTGCCAGAGCGCGCGGCTCTCGGCGTCGCCCGACTGGAGCTTCGCGAGCTCCGCACGCGCGGCGTCCGCGAACGACGGATCTTCCTCGGCGCGCTTGCTCGCCTGCTTGTACACGGCCTCGAGGCCCGCGATGTCGAGGCCGGCGGGATCGCCACCGCGGAACGTGCGCAGGCCCGCGATGAGGAGGCCGAACTGCGTGCCCCAGTCGCCGATGTGGTTGTCGCCGATCACGTGGTGACCGACGAAGCGCAGCATCGAGACGAGCGCGTGACCGAGGATGGTCGAGCGCAGGTGACCCACGTGCATCTGCTTGGCGATGTTCGGGCTCGAGTAGTCGACGACGATGCGCTCCGCCTTCTCGACGCTCGGCACACCGTCACGCGGGTCGTCGAGGTTCTTCGCGAGCTCGGCGCCGATCCACGCGTCGTTCAAGCGGAGGTTCACGAAGCCAGGCCCCGCGACCTCGGCGCCCGCGACCGCGGGGTGCTTCACGAGCTCGGCGGCGATCTTGCCGGCGAGGTCGCGCGGGTTCTCTTTGCGCTGCTTGGCGAGCGCCATCGCGCCGTTGACCTGGTAGTCGCCGTGCTTGGCGTCCTGCGTGGGCTTGAGGATGGCCGGCGCCTTCACGCCGAGCGCGCTCTCGATCGCCTGCTGCGCGAGATCGTCGAAGTACCGCTCGATTCTCATGCGCGACGCCTACCACGCAGGCCTCGCCCGCGCGACACCGAGGCCGCTCCGCGCGCGACCGATCACTCGTCCGCGTCGTCGTCTCGGCGCTCGAGTAGCGACGCGACCGTCAGCGCGCGAGCCTTGCGTGCGCGCTTGCCTCCGAGCTCGACGCCGATCGCGTCGAGGCCGAGCTCGTTCGCGACGGCGAGCACCGTGCCGTGACCGCAGAACGGATCGAGCACGACCCGCGTGGGCGTGAAGGCGATCACGGCCTCGCAAGCGGCGCGGCACGCGTGGAGGCCCATGCCTCGTGTCCACGTGGTGGGCCCCGCGTCGGGGATCACGTCTGCCCCCGGGCGCGAGAGATCGAGGCGGGCGCGACGCGAGAAGCCGAGGAGGTGCGAGTACGCGGCGCGGCCGTGCGTGACGGTGCCCGCAGGCACGCGGAGCACGATGCGGTGGAAGACCATACCGAGCCCTGCCTCGCTCGCTCCGCGCGTGACGAGCGCGCCCTTGTCGATCCAGTGCGCGCCCTCGCCAGGGCGCGTGTGCTTCACGTCGCTCTGGAAGAAGATCGCCAGCGCGTCGTCGTCGAGGGCCTCGCAGCACGCACGCGCCGCGTCCACGAACCACCGCTCCCAGCCCTCGGCGCCCAGCGTCGGCAGCTCCGAGACGTCGGGCAGCGACGTGATGATCGAGACGCCGCGGAGCGCGCCCTCCCCGCGCGCAGCCGCGAGCCACGCGAGGCCATCGCCGTGGTGCACGACGCGAGAGGCGCTTCGAGGTTCCGACATCGCCGCGATCCAAAGCACGGGCGGCGCGGCCTCGTCACGCTATCTTCTGGCCCTCATGCCGGGCTCGAGCATCGGTCAGGCGTTCCGCGTCACCACCGCCGGCGAGTCGCACGGCCCGGCCAACGTCGTGATCGTCGACGGCTGTCCCGCAGGCCTGCCGCTCTCGGTCGACGATCTCCTGCCGGACCTCGCGCGCCGCGCGACCGGCCAGTCGAGCCTCGTCTCGCAGCGCAAGGAGAGCGACGTCCCCGAGATCGTGTCCGGCGTACACGAAGGGATCACGACGGGGACCTCGATCGCGATCGTGGTCAGGAACGACGACGCGCGCAGCAAGGACTACGAGGCGATCGCAGCGCTCTACCGGCCGGGCCACGCGGACTACACGTACGAGGCCAAGCACGGCGTTCGCGACCCACGCGGCGGCGGTCGCGCGAGCGCGAGAGAGACGGTGGCACGTGTATGCGCGGGCGCGATCGCCAAGAAGCTCCTCCACACGCTGCACGGCACCGAGGTGCTCGCGTACGTCGTCCAGATCGGCCACGTGCGCGCCGCGATCGACGCCCCCGAGCGCGTGCACCGCGCCGCGATCGAGACGCTCGAGGACGGCACCCCCAACGACGTGCGCTGCCCCGATCCAGCGGCCGCACGAGAGATGCGCGCGCTGATCGAGGCGATTCGCAAGGATCGCGACTCGGTCGGAGGCGTCGCCGAGATCGTGGCCACACACGTCCCCCGCGGCCTCGGCGAGCCCGTGTTCGACAAGCTCAAGGCCGACCTCGCGAAGGCGCTCTTCTCGCTCCCGGCAGTGATGGGCGTGGAGGTCGGCAGCGGCTTCGCCTGCGCCGCGATGCGTGGCAGCGAGCACAACGATCTCTTCGAGCACACGCGTCACGACGATCTCTCCGAGCACACGCGGGGCGCGCCCCCGCCAGCGCTCACGACGCGCACGAACCGTCACGGCGGGATGCTCGGCGGCATCTCCAGCGGGATGCCGATCGTGATGCGCGCTGCGGTGAAGCCGACGTCCAGCATCCCTCGCAGCCAGCCGACCTTCGATCGGGAGGGACACCAGGCGAGCCTCACCGTCATCGGCCGCCACGACCCATGTCTCTTGCCGCGCTTTGCGCCGATGGCCGAGGCGATGGTCGCGATCGTCCTCGCGGATCACTCGCTCAGGCAGCGGAGCGCGAGGCTCTGATCCATGCCCGTGACCGCACCCGCGGGGCGCCGTGCCGCATGGCTCGCGCTCGTCACGCCGAATACGGCGCCCCGCAAGCTCGTGACCCGCTCCGAGCTTGCGGAGCGCAGGACTCGATGGGGAGGGCGCCCCGACGGATTGACTCCGGCGGGAGACGGTCTGGGACGGACCCTCGGCAAGACGCGGCGAAGTGCCGTCCACCGAAGACTGCTCACGGCCTTCTGGGGAACGGTACTGAGCACCTGCGCGTCGTGCGCTTCGTGTGACGAGGTGCCTCCGGATCCGGACCATGCCCTCGCAGACGCGGTGGAGCGGGCGAGAGACGCCGTCGCGCCGTGGCGCGGCGAAGAGGTGCTGCTTCACGCGACGGAGATCGAGGATCCGTCGGGGCATGCGCTCGATCGAGCGCGCGAAGCCCTCGATCGCGCGGCGCGCCGCGAAGGCGTAGCGCACGTCGTCGTGTACGGCGGCTCACACACGGCAGCCGACCTCTACACCGGCGTCGTGCGACACGGCCTGCAGGAGGGCTTCGGTGATCTCGGACACGGCTTCGTGATGCCGGTGCCTCCGTTCGAGAGCTACTGGCAGGCCGGCGTGCGTGTGATGCCGAGCGAGGGCTGGGCCTCCGTCGAGCCGTCGCTCAAGCACATGGAGCCCGACACCTACGGGATCGCTGGCATGGCCTTCGACGCCGAGGGGCCGGCGATCGCGGAGCTCGAGACCGACGACACGAGCGCCTCGCGCATCGAGGTCCTGTTCCTCGCGCAGCCCGGCGGAGGAACGCTGCGCATCACGATCGACGGCTGGGCCTCGGAGGTCTCGACAGCCTCGGAGCGGGTGCTGGCGAGCAGCGCGACCCTCGGCACGTTCGACGGGGCGCACCACGTGGCGATCGAATCGCTGGGCGACGGGCCCGTTCGACTCTACGGCGTGGCGCTCGATCGCGAGGGCACGGGCGTGGTGCTCGATCAGCTCGGGCTGGCCGGAGCCAAGGCGCGCCACCAGCTGCTCTGGGACGAAGGCGTGTGGAGCGCGCTGCTCACGTCGCGGCATCCCGATCTCGTGATCGTGTCGTACGGCAACAACGAGACCGACGACCATCACCTCACTGACGCGGAGCACGTCGCGCACTTCGAGCAGATGCTGACGCGCCTGCGCGCGCACGTGCCCGAGGCTTCGTGCTTGGTGCTCGGCCCTGCCGATCGCCTTCTGCCCGATGCGGAGGGCGCGCTGTCGACCCCACCGCTGCTCGTGCTGCTGCGAACGGCGCAGCGCGAGATCGCGCTCGCGCAGGGCTGTGCGTTCTTCGACGTGATGGGCTGGCAGGGTGGCCCCGGCTCGATGCGGCGCCTTCGCAGCGCCGATCCGCCGCTCGCGCGCGAGGACATGATCCACTTCACGGAGCTCGGGTACCGACGACTCGGCGCGGCGCTCACCGATGCGCTCCTCGACGCGCTCGCGCGGCCTTCTGCGACCGAGGAGACGTTGTCACGCGCAGCCGAGGCCCCGTGAGCGGCATCGCGCTGGCCATCCTCGCGGGCGCTGCGTTCCTCGTCGCGCTCGCTGCGGGTGCGCACGGCGTACGCGCACGTCTCGACATGCGACGCGGTGCGCTGGTGAAGCTCGCGCGGACGCGACGCGGACGCTTCCTCGACGCGGGCACGCAGCGGCTCGGACCGAGCGAGGGCCACCGCGTGATCGTCCGCCAAGACGGGGTGCCTGTTCTGCTCGAGATCGTGGCGCGCGATGGCGACGTGTTGGTGCGCGCGAGCGCACGCTTCGTGATGGGGCGCGGCCCCGTGGGCACAGCCGCGCCGCCACTGCTCGAGTCCGCGCTGCTCGAGCCGAGCGTGTGGGGCGTCGACGCTGTCCGCAGCCTCGGCGCGCGCGTGCTCACGCGCTATGCGTGGACCGGCGACGACGCGGCGCTCCGGGCCCCCATGCGAGAGGCCCTCGAGAACGTCACCGACGCGGTGCTCCGTGTGCCCACGTTTCGCTTCGACGGGGAGAGCGTGGAGATCACGCACCCGTACGGCGAGGCAATGCACGAAGACCTCGGGCCGATCGCGGAGCCCATGATCACGGCCGCGGCGAGCCTGGCACGCATGGGCCTGCCTCGTGCGCGGAGCGTCGCGGCCTCGCTCGGCGCCGAGCTCCTGCTGCTCGATCAGGACCTCGATGCGGTGGTGCCGGGCGTGCGCATGGGGCGTGTGCTCTTTCGCTTCTCGTTCGTCGGCGAGCCGCCGCGTGTGCGCGTGGTCGCCGCGGTGCACTACCCGGCGGCGTCGGACTTCGCAGGGGAGCAGACGGCGCGAGGCATGAGCCCACCCTTGCCGAGCAGCGTGGTCGACGCGACGGCGCTGCCCATGCTCGCCTCGGCGGGCTCCGCGCGCCTCCGCATCACGGCGGGGCGCGGGGCCGAGCTCGAGTGGAGCGACGGCCCGGACGCGGCCCGCCTCCGCGCAGGGGCCCACTTTCTGGAGGGCCTGGCGGCACCTTTGTCGCGCGGCGCCTTTCGCTGACTCGAGGACCGAGAGGCCATCGCTTCGAGAGCCGAAGCGAGATCTCGGGGACCCTGGGTCCGCATCCACTTGCCCGGCCTGTGCCCAGATCCGCTTGCCCGACCTGTTCCCGGATCCGCTTGCCCGGCCTGTGCCCGGATCCACTTGACGCGTCGCGTTGAGGCACACACCTTCCCGACTGAAGCGCGATTCATTTTTCGCGCTCGGCTCCGACCCACCGAGGGGCGCGAACGACGACGCCCTCCGTCGACGACGTGCACCCCGACCGAAGAGGTATCCGATGTCCCAGCCCCAGAACCGCTACAAGGCCGACCTCCGCGAGCTCGAGTTCCTGCTCTTCGAGCAGTTCAAGATGGGCGAGCTCCTCTCGAAGGAGCCGTTCCAGGCGTGGGGCCCCGAAGAAGTGAAGATGGTGCTCGAGGGCAGCTACGAGTTCGCCACGACCGTGCTCGGGCCGCTCAACGCCGTAGGGGATCGCGTGGGCTGCAAGCTCGAGAACGGCCGCGTGATCACGCCGCCGGGCTTCAAGGACGCGTGGAAGAAGCTCTACGAGGCGGGCTGGCGTCGGCTGAGCGAGAGCGAGGAGCTCGGTGGTCAGGGCGCCCCGCACACGCTCCAGGCCATCGTCGAGGAGCTGTTCAGCGGTGCGAACTGCGCGTTCATGATGTACCCGGGCCTCGCGATCGGCGCCGCACACCTCATCGACGCCTTCGGCACGCCCGAGCTCAAGAAGCTGTACGCAGCGCGCATGCACGCGGGTCAGTGGGGCGGGACCATGTGCCTCACCGAGCCCAACGCGGGCTCGGACGTCGGCGCGGCCACGACGACGGCCAAGCGCAACGGCGACGGCACCTACGCCATCAAGGGCACGAAGATCTTCATCTCCGGCGGTGATCACGACTGCGCGGAGAACATCGTGCACCTCGTGCTCGCGCGCATCGAGGGCGCCGAGGCGGGCACGAAGGGCCTCTCGCTCTTCGTCGTGCCACGCATCCGCGCGAACGCCGACGGCAGCCTCGGCGAGCTCAACGACGTCAAGGTCGCGAGCATCGAGCACAAGATGGGCATCAACGGCTCGGCGACCTGCGTGATGCAGTTCGGCGAGGACGACAAGTGCCTCGGCTACCTCTGCGGCAACGCGGAGCACCAGGGCATGCGCCAGATGTTCCAGATGATGAACTACGCGCGCATCGGCGTGGGCCTGCAGGGCATCGCGCTCGCGAGCGCCGCGTACCTCTCGGCGCTCGACTACGCCAAGGACCGCAAGCAGGGCAGCTCCATCGCGGCGTGGAAGGATCCGAACGCGCCGCGCGTGGCGATCATCGAGCACCCGGACGTGCGCCGCATGCTCCTCGAGATGAAGGCCAAGGTGGAGGGCATCCGCGCGCTCATCGTGAAGCTCTCGATGCACCAGGACCGCGCGACGGCGCTCGCGGGCAAGAACGACGAGCTCGCGGCGTACCACCACGGCCAGGTCGAGCTGCTCACGCCGCTCGTGAAGGCGTACTCCTCGGACCAGGCGTTCCGCGTGTGCGAGCTCGCGGTGCAGGTGCACGGCGGCGCGGGCTACTGCCAGGACTACCCCGTGGAGCAGTACCTCCGCGACTCGAAGATCTTCTCGATCTACGAGGGCACCAACCACATCCAGGCGCTCGACCTCGTGGGTCGCAAGCTCGGTCAGGGCGGCGGCAAGAACACGCAGGACTTCTTCGGCGACCTCGGCAAGTTCCTCGCGGCGAACTCCGAGCACCCCGTGCTCGGCAACGCCGTGAAGTCGCTCGGCAAGGCGCAGGAGGCCGTGGGCGGCGCGGCCTTCCAGTTCCTCGGCTGGTTCAAGGGCGGCGAGATGGAGAAGGTGCCGCTCAACGCGAACCGCTTCCTCGAGATGATGAGCGAGACGGCCGTGGGCTGGCTCCTCCTCGAGGGCGCGGCCGTCGCGCACGAGGCGCAGGCCAAGCACGACAAGGGCAGCAAGGAGTGGTCGTTCTACGAGGGCAAGAAGCAGGCGGCGATCTACTTCGCCCACGCGGTGCTGCCCGAGGTGATCGCGAAGTCGAAGATCCTCGCGGGCGGCGACAAGAGCCCGATGGACATCCCGACCGACGGCTTCGCGACCGTCTGATCCATCGACCAGCCTCGCGCTGCGTGCCCGCGCCTCGTCGAGGTCGCGGGCACGCCCGTTTCTGGGGCGCCTACGTTTCTGGGCACCCGCGCTTGCGCTCACGCAAGCGCGGCTCTGGCGAGCGACGGGGTTCGCGGGTACGAAGCCGCGTATGAGCGATCTCCTGACGATCGGCGGCCACACGTTCCGCTCGCGCCTCTTCGTGGGCACGGGCAAGTACAAGAGCTTCGAGGAGAGCTGCGCCGCGCTCGAGGCCTCGGGCGCCGAGGTGGTCACCGTGGCGGTGCGCCGCGTGGACTTCGCGAGCGACGAGGGCAAGCGTCTCGGTCGCTACCTCACCGAGAAGAAGTACGCGATCCTCCCGAACACGGCGGGCTGCTACACGACCGACGAGACCGTGCGCACGGCGCGCCTCGCGCGCGAGATGCTCGGGACCTCGCTGCTCAAGCTCGAGGTGATCGGCGACCCGAAGACGCTCTTCCCCGACGTCGTGCAGACGCTCGAGGCCACGAAGATCCTCGTCGCCGAGGGCTTCACGGTGCTCGCGTACACCACCGACGACCCGATCACCGCCCGCAAGCTCGAGGAGCTCGGCTGCGCGGCCGTGATGCCGCTCGCGGCGCCGATCGGCAGCGGCCTCGGCGTCCGCAACCCGTACAACCTCGAGATCATCCGCGCGCATGCGAAGGTGCCGATCGTCGTCGACGCAGGCGTGGGCACGGCGTCCGATGCGGCGATCGCCATGGAGCTGGGCTGCGACGCGGTGCTCATGAACACCGCGATCGCGGGCGCGAAGGAGCCCGTGCTCATGGCGAGCGCGATGAAGAAGGCCGTGGAGGCCGGGCGTGAGGCCTACCTCGCGGGCCGCATCGAGAAGCGCCTCTACGCGACCGCCTCGAGCCCGCTCGCCGGGGTGATCGGCTCCAAGCAGTGAGCGATCGTCTCCGAGCCGCGAGCGCGTGAGCGAAGCGCGAGTCGTCGTGCGGCCCGTCGTGCAGGAGCTCGCGTTCGATCTGATCGTCGTCACCGATCCCTCGGCGCCGCGAGGGCTCGCGCCGTACCTCGAGGCGCTTGCCTGCGAGATCGCGGGCTGGGCCCTGATCGTGCGCGATCACGAGGCCGACGACGCCTCGCTCGCGCGGAGCCTGGAGCGCTTCCAGCGTGCGTCCCGCGGCACGCCGATCCTCCTCGCCTGCGCGACGCTCGCGCGCGTGGAGCTCGCTGCGAGGCTCGGCGCCGGTGTGCACCTCCCGGAGCGAGGGCCGAGCGTGAGCGGCGTACGCTCGATCACAGGGACACGCGTGATCGGTGCCTCGGTCCATGACCTCGAGGGCGCGAGGCGTCGCGCCGACGAAGGCGCGGATCTCCTCGTGCTCGCGCCGTTCGGCGCCGTTGCCGGCAAGGGAGCCCCGCTCACCGACGAGCGTGTGCGGGACATCGTGGGCGCGCTCGGGTCGATGCCCGTCTTCGCGCTCGGGGGCATTCGCCACGCGCGCGAGGTCCAGAGGGCGCTCGACCTCGGCTGCCACGGCGTCGCGTTTCGTGCGCCGATGGCGAGCGCGGCCGATGGGGCGCGCGGCCTCGCGGAGCTTCGCGCGCTGATCGTGCGTGGGGAACGAGACCATCGCGCGGGTTCCTGATAAGCTCGGACCACTCATGGGTGACAGTCTTCGCGGCCAGCTGCTCAAGCTCTTCGGTGTCGTCGTTCTCCTCCTGGTGATCGTCGGCGCCATCCTCCGTTACACGTACGTCGACGTGGTGACGGTGAACGACGACGCGATGGCCCCCACGATCTTCGGCGGCGACAGCGTCCTCGTGTGGCGCACGACCGACTTCGATCACGGCGACGTGATCCTCTGTCGCCACCCGCGGCAGCAGGGCGCGTGGGTGATCGGCCGCATCATCGGCCGACCCGGCATGGCCGTGCGGATCGATCGCGAGCAGCTGGTCATCAACAACCAGCGCGTCGATCGCGACTTCCAGGGCGAGCTCCGCTTCGAGGATCAGCAGAACCACAACATGTCGACGTACGCGTGGGGCTACGAGGCGCTGGGCGAGGTGCACCACCTCTTCTGGGAGCGCCCGGAGCGCGCGATCACGATGCGGCCCGTGGAGCGCTCCACGGGCTTCTATCTCCTCAGCGACAACCGGACCTGGATCGGGGGAGACAGCCGCGCCCTCGGCCCCCTCGCGCACCACAACTGCGTGGGCGTGGTCTTCATGCGCTGGTCCCCCGGCGGCCGCGCGCCCGGCGAGCTCGGCGAGGGCTACCTCGACATCCTCGACTGAGCTGCCGCGACTCGGCCCCTGAGCTCCTCCGCGCGTCGCCCACGAAAAAGGCCCCCGCGTCTCCGCGAGGGCCTTCGGGGCGATCGAGCCTACGCCCGCCTCAAACAGCGTGGGCTCACCAGTCGGAGGGGGCGAGCTCGTGCGCGTTGTCGTGCGCGAAGGGGTGCCACGTGTAGTCGCCCGACTTGAGCGACGAGATCACGAAGATGACGGTGAGGGCGACGGCGAGCGTGCCGAGCAAGAGGGTGATGAGACGCGGACCATCCCAGGTCTCGTCGTCCTTCTTGAGGCGATCTTCGAATTGCTTGTCGTCCACGTCAGGCCTCCAGCGAGCGCCCCGGAACTACCGTGATCGGCGAGCGGTGTCCAGCCCGATCAGATCGGGAGCATGGCCACGGGCAGGCGCTGGCCGGGCGAGAGCGTGACGTTGTAGGTGCCCACGACGCGCCCGCCGACGGAGATCGAGACCTGGGCCGGCGTGACGCCTGCGACGCCGCAGTCGCCCCAGTAGTGGAGCTCGATCATGTACTGCCCGCTCGGCGGCTGCGGGGTGTTCCAGTAGACGTTCTCGATCGTATCGGAGCCCGGGACGCACGCTCCGCGCGCGTCGTGATCCAGCACGCCACCCGTGGGCGACTGACGATCTTGATAGCTGATCGTGAACCCCGACGGATCGGTCACGTAGAGATCGATGTCCGCGCCGGTCTGCCAGGCGAGCGTGATCTGGATGGCGCCGCTCTGCCAACCGCAGCCCTCGTCGATGGCGCCGTTGCAGTTGTCGTCGAGGCCGTTGCACTGCTCGGCGGAGCCCTGGACGCACTGGACACCGACCGTGCTCACCCCCGCCTGCACTTGGACCTGCACCTGCGGGGCCTGGACCGTCTGGGCCGGGACGTCCTGACGGACCTGCTCGGTGGTCACCACGGTGCGGGCCCGACGCACGCAGCCGGCGGTCGACGCCAGCGAGACGGTCGCGAGGGCGGCGACGCCGAGAGAGAGGAGCGAAGAGGAGCGCATCGAGACCTCCAGGGGGTTCGCGAGATCGCGGACGGATGGCGGAGCATACGCGAGACGGGCGCGCACCCTCCCCGATTCACGTCGGCCGCGGGCCTTCGCTCACGCCAGGCTGTCGCGCTCCTCGCGGCCGAAGAGGGTGCGCAGCGCGCCCACGTCCTCGACGTCGTAGAGGACCGGGGGCACGAGATCGCGAGCGGGCAGGAGGCCCGTCAGCGCACCGCTGTCGCCGAGCGCGCGGCCCTCGGGCCCATCGAGGATGAAGAAGACGTGCTTGCGCCCGCCGAGCGTCTTGACCTCGGCGACGTCGAACACGCGGCTCCGATCGAGAGACAGCTCCGTGAGGCCGCGACGGATGAGGACCCGTCGATCCGTCACGAGATACTCGGTGTTCCGGCCCTCCGCGCGGGAGCGGACGAGGCCCCACCACACGAGACCCGCGCCCACCGCCAGCACGAACGCGAAGCTCACGAGGCACGCCCCGAAGAAGAGCGACCAGATCTCCGAGCCGACGGGGAGGCCCACTTCTTCGAGCGATCGCAGCGCACCGAAGGTCACGACGCCGTAGCGGAGCGCCAGGCCCACGACGACCGCCCCGAGCACTGCGGTGGCGACCTCTCGCCACCCGAGGAGCGGTCCGCCGGGGCCGGCGCCCCAGAGCACCTTCTCGTCGGGATCGAGCATCTCGACGAGCTGGGGATCGTCCTCGTCGTGCGGTGCGCGCGACACGCCGCGCAGGAGGCCCAGCACCACGTCGGGCCCGCGCAGATCGTGCAGGACCAAGCGCTCCTGGCGCATGAGCGGTCCGAACGGCACGGCGCGGATCAGCTCGAGCGTCCCGATGCCGCGCGAGGTGCGGTGCCAACGGATGCGCGCGAAGGAGATCGCGTTGCGATCGATCGAGCGGACGCTCGCGCCGCGACGCAGCAACACCCGGCGCTGGGTGAGCGCGAATTCGCAGGGATCCAGCGTGTAGCGAGGCACGAGGAAGGCCCCGATCGCGAACACCATCGCGTAGAGCGCGACCGCCACGCAGACCTGGACGCCCGGGAGATCGGACACGCGGAGCAGGGCCGCGAAGAGGAGGGACGACGTGGCGACGGCCCCCGACGCGAGCAAGACCACCGTGTAGCCGAGCGGTCGCGGCACGCCGAGCACGGGTCGCCCCACCCAGAGCACGCGCTCGGACGGCAGGAGACGAAACGCGCGGGCGCTGGCCGCGTCGAGCTCCATCACGCCTCGCTCATCGATCACGTCCGGAAAGCTAGCAGAGCGCACGACACCACGGACACCGCCGCTCCGGGAGCGTTCCCGCGTCTCGGACGTGATCGGTCCGCGCCGTCGCGATCAGCGACAGTAGCGACGACCGGGATGGGGCTGGACGATCCAGCTCTCGCGGCGATCGAGGAACGCGCGCACCGACTCGTGCATCGGCGGTGCGCTCGCGCGGGCCTCGGCCTCGGTGACGACGCGGCTCCGTCGGCGCGCGCGCGTCTCGGCGACGGGCGCCAGGCCCGCAGCCTCGATCTGCGCGAGACGCCAGGGGTACATGGGTGAGGCGTCGGCGCAGCCCGCGCCGAGATCCTCGTCGCTGCAGAAGAGGCGCACGTGCAGGTGATCGTCGTGCGCGTACGCCGGCTGACACGTGACCTCGGAGAAGCGCTGCACCACGGCGCGCGGCGCGCGCTGACGTCGTGCCTCGTCGAGCAGCATCGTGCGCAGGTGCTCCACGACGAAGATGCGCTGCACGAGCGCGTGCTCGTTCTCGAGCAGGGCCTGCACGAAGCGCCACGTGCGTGGCAGATCGATGCGGAGCGGCACGTCGTCGCTCGGATCCATCAGGTCGCGGTAGTCGGTGCCGTTGCCCTCGGGATCGATCGGCACGCCCACCGACGGGTGCGGCTGGCCCTGCGCGTCGAGGAGGTAGAAGAGCACGTCGGCGTCGCGCCCCGCCTGATGGGAGCCGTGGTGATCGATCGGACCGCCGCGCTGGAAGCCGATGTCGTTGACCGTGAGCGTGCCCCCCGGCAGCGCGCGATCGACGACGGCCGCGGCATCGGCGATCGCGTTGATGAGCTCCGCGGTGCCGTAGAACGCGGTCGCGTTGGGACGGCGCGGGTTCGACACGAGTCCGGTCGCGCGCTCGGGCAGCGCGACGCCGCCCTCGAGCGAGCCGTTGTTCGGACCGCCGATCGACGTGGAACGCGAGGGCCGCGCGTGACGGAAGCGCGGCGGCGCGCTGGGGGTCGAGGTGACAGGCGGCGCGGTGGGGGTGCTCGAGGACGACGTCGTCGTGGTCTGCGTCGACGTCGACGTCGGTGGTGGCGGGGGCGCCTCCTGGGCCATGCCTCGCGACACGCAGCCCACGAGCGCCGCGCAGAGACCGATCACCAGAGGTCGCATGGGGCGCACAACAATCCGACGCAGCACGGAAGTCCAGTTTCACGCCGGTCCCGAATTCCCTCCGTTTGTTCGCGCCTTCGGCGCGGTCGGGGGGAGTCGGCAACTCCCCCCCATTCCCCCCTGCTCGACGCTCCCCAAGCCTCGCTTTCTCGCGCGCTCCTGGGGTTGCTGCGCAACCCCGCCGCGTGGCGTCCCCGGCGGCGTCGATTCTTTCTCGGTCTCTCATCAGCCCGGGCGAGCTGCATCGTGTACAGTTTCACTTGACACACAACACTCGACAGAGTCATGTTCCGGCCATGGCTGCCACCGCCCGCGCCCGAACCAAGCGACCCGGAGCGATCGACGTCGCGGCCTCTGCGCTCGTTCGCCTCGTCCCGCGGCGGGTGGCGCCGCTGGTCGAGCAGGCCCGGCTGGATCTCCGCACGGTCGTCGACGGCCTTCGCGGAGAGGGGCCCGCCGTCTACTCCACCCCGAGCGCCCCCATCACCTCGCCCTCTTCCCTGCGCGAGATCGATCCGCTCGAGGCCGTGCTCCCCCGCAGGCTGGCCGAGCGCTACGCGACGGTGCGGCGCGACGTCGCCATGGTGGCCGGCGAGCTTCGTGGACACCGCGCGCCCGCGCCGCGTCCGCGTCGCGCGGCTGCGGCCCGCTCGCGCTATGACGCGTGGGAAGCGGCGAGCATCGCGGCGCCGACGCCGCACGCCTTCGAGGTCGCGCGCGTGATCCGCGAGACCGACGACGCGCGTACGTT
>JAIBCE010000090.1 GCA_019694315.1 Sandaracinaceae bacterium | reverse complement strand
CGCTGGGCGGGCAGTGGCGCAGCGCGCCGGTGCTCGTGACGGGCGCGGACGCGGTGCTCGTTCCGCACGTGGGCGATCTCGACGGGCCGCGCGCACGTCACGCGCTCGAGGCCGCGATCGCGTCGATGGAGGCGCTCCTCCACACGCGGCCCTCGCGCCTCGTCTGCGACGCGCACCCCGACTACGTCTCGACGATCCTCGGCGAGGCGCGCGCACGACGCGAGGATCTCCCGCTCGTCCGCGTCCATCACCACCACGCGCACGTCGCGTCGGTGCTCGCGGAGCATGATCTCGAGCACGCGCTCGGCGTGGTGTGGGACGGGACGGGCCTCGCGCCCGACGAACGGGCCGGATCGCGCGGAGCCCTGCGGGTGGCGGGCGGGGAGCTGATCGACGTCGACGCAGAGGGCGCACGCTGGCTCGGTCACCTCCGCACGTTCGCGCTGCCGGGGGGCGATGCGGCCTCGCGCGACACGCGGCGTGCGCTGGCGTCGATCCTCGTGGCGTGCGGGCTGCCCATGCCCGAGGGCCTCGCGCGCTTCGCCTCGATCGCGAGCGTGCCTTCGATCTCTCCGCAGACGAGCAGTGTCGGACGCCTGCTCGACGCGGCCGCGTGCGCGCTCGGCGTGTGCGAGACGCAGAGCTACGAGGGCCAGGCGCCGAGCGAGCTCGAGGCCTGCGCCGATCCGCACGAGCGGGGCCGCTATCGCTTCGAGATCACGGGCGACGCCGTGATCGACTGGCGCCCCACGATGCGCGAATTCCTCGCGGATCGGGCCGATCCCGCGCGCGCGAGCGCCCGCCTGCACGAGACGCTCGTGGCGATGCTCGTGGCGCAGGTGACGCACGCGGAACAGCGAACACACGCGGAGGCGCGTCGCGTGTCGGGAGCTCCACCGCGCCCGGTCGTGCTGAGCGGCGGCGTCTTCGCGAACCGACGCCTCCTCGAGGGCGCGATCGAGGCGCTCTCGGAGCGCGGCCACGAGGTGCGCGCGAACGAGCAGGTGCCCGCGGGAGATGGCGGCCTCGCGCTCGGACAGGCCTGGGTCGCGAGCCGCGGGTCGAGCCGTCGGTGAGCCGGTGCGTCCCCGAGCTTGCGGATCCCTACGCGTGCGCGCATCGCGGTCGTGCGCCGCGCGCCTGCGAGGCGCGCGAGTGGTAGAACGACCCGGGCTCGGCCACGACGCATCGGGCTCGGCCACGAGAAGCTTCGGGCTGGCCACGAGAAGCTTCGGGATGGCCACGAGAAGGATCGGGCTGGCCACGAGAAGGATCGGGCTGGCCACGAGAAGGATCGAGGAGACGCCATGTGCCTCGCGTTGCCGGGACGGATCGAAGCGCGGATGGACGGGCCGAATGGCCTTCCGTTCGCGCGTGTGCGCTTCGGAGCGATCACGCAGGACGTGTGCCTCTCGTTCGTGCCGGACGCGGCCGTGGGCGACTACGTCATCGTGCACGTGGGCTTCGCGATCCAGCGCCTCGACACCGTCGAGGCCGAGCGCACGCTCGCGCTCGCGGCCGCGCCCGCGACGAAATCGCCCTCGGAAGACGCGAATTCGCGTGCCACGGGCGGCGCGAAGCCCGAGGGCGCGTCGTGAGGTACGTCGACGAGCTCCGCGATCCGAAGCTCGCGCATGCCCTCTCTTCACGCATCCGCGCGGCGACCACGCGGCCGTGGACGATCATGGAGGTCTGCGGAGGCCAGACGCACACGCTCGCGCGCTATGGCCTCGAGGAGCTCCTGCCCGAGGGCATCACGATCGTGCACGGTCCGGGCTGCCCCGTGTGCGTCACGCCCGCGGCGGTGATCGATCGCGCCGTCGCGATCGCGTGCACGGCCGGCGTCGTGCTCCACACCTACGGCGACATGCTCCGCGTGCCCGCGTCGCACGGCGATCTGCTCGCCGCGCGCAGCCGCGGCGCAGACGTGCGCGTGGTGCTCTCGCCGCTCGAGGCCGTGGAGGCTGCCCGCCTCGATCCCTCGCGCGAACACGTGTTCTTCTCGGTGGGCTTCGAGACCACCGCGCCCGCGGCGGCCGCCGCGGTGGAGCTCGCCGAGGCCCTCGGCCTCGAGCGCTTCTCGGTGCTCGCCGCGCACGTGCGCGTGCCGCCGGTGCTCGAGGTCTTGCTCGGCGATCCGCGCACGCGCATCGACGGCCTCCTCGCAGCAGGTCACGTGTGCACGGTGATGGGCACGGGCGAGTACGCGCCGATCGCGGCGCGTCATCGGCTGCCCATCGTGGTCACGGGCTTCGAGCCGATCGACCTGCTCGAGGGCATCGCGCGCACGATCGAGCAGCTCGAAGCGGGTCGGAGCGAGGTCGAGATCCAGTACGCGCGCGCCGTGCGTCCCGAGGGCAGCGCGGGCGCGCGTGGCGCGATCGAGCGCGTCTTCGAGGTCGCAGATCGCCCGTTTCGTGGGCTCGGCGAGGTGCCGGCCGGAGGGCTCGTGCTGCGCGATCGCTTCGCGCGCTTCGACGCCACGCGGCGGATCGCGGTGGAGGTCGCGAGCGCCGAGCCCGACACGCGATGTCGCGCGGGCGAGGTGCTGCGTGGCCTCCTGCGCCCGCTCGACTGTCCCGAGCTCGGCAAGGGCTGCACGCCCGAGCATCCGCTCGGCGCGCCGATGGTCTCGAGCGAGGGCGCGTGTGCGGCCTACCACCGCCATCGCGCACGAAAGGAGCTCCCGCGGTGAGCGACACGGACGACGACGCAGGCCTCGGCTGCCCGGTGCCTTTCTCGCAGTACGATCGCGTCGTGCTCGCGCACGGTGGGGGAGGGCGCGCGACGCGCTCGCTCGTGGAGTCGCTCTTCCGCGCGGCGCTCGACTCGCCCGAGCTCCGCGAGGATCACGATGGCGCCATCGTGTCGCTCGAGGGGCCGGTGGCCATCACGACCGATGGCTTCACGGTGCGCCCGCTCTTCTTTCCGGGTGGCGATCTCGGCGCGCTCGCGGTCCACGGCACGGTGAACGATCTCGCGTGCTGCGGCGCGCGGCCCGAGCTGCTCACGGTGAGCTTCGTGCTCGAAGAGGGCCTTGCGCTCACGACCCTCGCGCGCCTCGTGCGATCCATGGGGGAGGCCGCGCGCGCGGTCGGTGCCCGGGTGATCGCCGGCGACACGAAGGTGGTCGAGCGTGGCAAAGGCGATGGCGTGTACGTCTCGGTCACGGGCCTCGGCCGCGTGCGTCGGGCGCTCTCTCCTCGGAACGTGCGAGACGGTGACGTGGTGATCGTCAGCGGGCCGGTGGGCGATCACGGCATCGCGGTGCTCGTGGCGCGCGAGGACGTTCGCCTCGGCACCGAGATCGCGAGCGATCAGGGGGAGATCGCGTCGCTCGTGCACGAGCTCCTCGACGAAGGCGTGGCGCTCCACGTCGCCCGCGATCCCACGCGCGGCGGGCTCGCGACCGTGCTCGTCGAGATCGCGCGCACGGCCGGCGTGAGCATCGTGCTGGAGGAGCCGAGCGTGCCGGTGCGTTCCGCCGTGAGCGACGCGTGCGAGCTGCTCGGCCTCGATCCGCTCTACGTCGCGTGCGAGGGCCGCGTGGTGCTCTTCGTGGCCCCCGAGCACGCCGAGCGCGCGCTCGCGATCGCGCGACGCTTCCAACCCGACGCTGCGCGGATCGGCGTGGTCACGGAGGGGCCGAGCGGACTCGTCCTCGCGAAGAACGCGTTCGGCGGAGAGCGCGTGCTCGAGCTCTTGAGCGGGGAGCAGCTACCGCGGATCTGCTGACGCGCAGCCGCGCGAGCACCGATTCACCCGCAGGAGCTCAGCGCGTCTCGGCGGTCCACGTGATGCGAATGCCGGGATCGAGCGAGGCCGACACCGAGCAGTACTTCTCCACGCCGAGCGACACCGCGCGCTCCACCTTGTGCGCGTCGAGGGGGCGCTCTCCCGCCTTGCCGTGGGCGACGAAGCGCAGGCGCACGGTCGTGTACGGGGCAGGTGTCGCGTCCTTGCGGTCGCCTTCTGCGTGGACCTCGAGATCGTCGAGGGGCTCGTTCTGCTTGCGGAGGATGTGCACGACGTCCATCGATGCGCACGACGCGATCGCCGTGAGCAAGAGCTCCATCGGGCGCATGCCGCGGCCCTCGCCGCCGATGTCCGGTGAGCCATCGACGATCAGCTCTCCACCCGTGCCGGAACGCGCCCGGAAGGCAGCGGGACCGACACGGTGCATCTCCATCGTCAGCAGCGGCTTGGACATTCGTGACCTCGACGAGCGCGCTCAGGCGAACAGGGTGGACGACAGATAGCGATCTCCACGATCGCAGAGGATGCAGACGACGGTGCCAGTGCGGCCCTCCTCGAAGAGGCGCTGACAGACCTGGCGCGCCGCCCACACGGCGCCTGCGGCGCTCATGCCCACGAGCACACCCTCTCTGCGCCCGAGCCTGCGCGCCTCGCGCTCGGCATCGCGCTGCGCGACGTCGACGAATTCGTCGACCCAGCTCGCGTCGTAGATCTTCGGCAGATAGGCCTCGGGCCAGCGTCGGATGCCTGGAATGCAGGATCCCTCGGTCGGTCGACAGCCCACGATCGAGACCTGGGTGCCGGCGGCCGCAGCCTTAGCGCGCAGCGCGCGACTGACACCCATGATGGTGCCAGTCGTGCCCATCGCCGACACGAAGTGCGTCACCGTACCGGCCGTGTCGCGCCAGATCTCGGGCCCCGTGGTCTCCTCGTGAGCGCGCCAATTGTCGGGGTTTCCGAACTGATCGAGCATGACGAAGCCCTCGCGCTCGACCATCTCGCGGGCCCTGTCGATCGCGGCCTCCATCGAGCCCGCGCTCGGCGTGAGCACGACGTCCGCGCCGTACGCACGCATGAGCTTCACGCGCTCGGCGGTCGCGTTCTCGGGCATGACGAGCGAGATCGGGTATCCGCGTGCCGTGGCGATCATCGCGAGCGCGATGCCGGTGTTGCCGCTCGTGGGCTCGACGAGGCGAGCCCCAGGGCCGATCACACCGCGCGACTCCGCGCCGAGGATCATGAACTTCGCGGGACGATCCTTCACGCTGCCCGCGGGGTTGTTGCCCTCGAGCTTGCCGAAGAGGCGAATGCCTGCCGTGCGCGGGTCGTCCGCGGGAAGACCCGTGGCCAGCGCCACCATGGGCGTGTCACCGACCCGATCGAGGATGGACATGGCCCCTACATGCGGGGGGCGGCCGCGTCGCGTCAAGCCTCGTGACCCGGGACCCCACGCTCGCGCGCGCCTCGTGAATGGCCTGCCCCACTGGGTCGTCCGAGGCGCCATGCGCCTCGCCCTCGGTCTCCTCGTCGCCATCCTCGCCACGTCGTCAGTCGCCACCGTCAACACGGCGAGCGCACAGACCCTCGACTGCCAGGCTGTCCGACGCACCCGCATCCTGGCGCGCGTCCGCGGCCTCGACGCGCCCAACTTGGCGGTGCTCGAGCGCGTCACGTGCGGCGGCATCGCGGATCTGAGGGCGCTCATCGCGCTCGCCCGCCCCTCGGCCGACTGCCTCCGCATGACCACCATGCACGCGCTCGCAGCGACGGTGGGCTCCGAGGACGTCGCCGAGATCGATGGCGCGCGCGTGGCCGTGTGTCGCGCGGGCAACCTGGGTGAGCTCGACGAGTGGCCCAATGGCCGTCGCATTCGCTCGGGGGTCTCGTGGGTGTATCCGAGCGGGCGTCGCTACAGCGGGGTCGGCAACGTCCTCTTGTATCCCACCGGCGAGACGGCGCGGAGCAGCGATGGGGTGTGGCACTACCCCAATGGCCGCACGGTCGATCCCGACAGCCGTCGCTTTCACCTGCCCGATGGGCGCACGGTCGAGAGCGAGCGGGAGCTCATCGCGTGGACGTGCGCGCGGGTCGGGGCCGAGCGCTGCGAGGGCGTGCTCGACGAGCTCCCCGCGGCGTGGGCCGAGGTGCACGGCGCGCTGATCACGATGCTCGCGTGGGAAGGACGCGAGGAGTGACGTGAGGACCCATGCGCTCGAAGCGCGAGTCCGTCCAACGGACTCATGCTCTCAGTCGTGGGGTCGGATGATCCGGTACGTGCGCGTGATGTAGTAGGTGCTCTCCCGACCAGGGCTCGCGCCAGCGGCCCAGCCTGGATGCGAGATGGTGCGTGCATACCCGCTCGCGCGATCCTCCCAGCCCACGAAGAGAACGCTGTGCGTGCCGACCGGCGTGGAGTCGGGGTTGTTCACGATGTAGAGCCAGTCGCCGGGCCGGATGAGATCGAGGTCGGCGTACGGGCCATTCGGGCCTGCTTGATAGACGATCGTGCGCGAGCGCCAGCCGTCGTTGCCCGCGCGGTCGAAGACCTCCGAGAGGTACGAGTAGCAAGAGCCTCGCACCGTCTCGCCACGGGACATCATCCCGCGTGCTGTCGCGATCACGTTGCGGCCCGGATCGGGATCGAGCCTCGGGCCGGGCGCGTGACGCACCGTCGGACGATGGCCTCCGTGCCCCTCTCTCGCACCGTCACGATCGGTCTCGGCCTCGGTCGCATCGAGATCCGCCTCGGACACCCGCACGCGGAGCGGGCCCATCGCCACGCCCGTGAACGGATCGAGGAAGACCTTCGTGTCGTCGTCGTCGAGCGCGTCTCGGGGGATGTCGAGGCCCGAGGGAAGCGAGCTCGGGACGGGACCTCGCGCGCTCGCGACGTCGGGCTCGGGGGCGTCGGCGCTGGCGAGGCCCGAGAGGCTCGTCGGTGAAGGGCTCGCCCATGCCGACTCGGTCGTCTCGCGCGCAGCGCTGGGCTCGCTCGCGCCGCTCGCCTCACTGGCGGTGTAGAGCCCTCCCAGCATCGCCGAGAGAAAGAAGCCTGCGAGCATCATCAGTCGACCGAGGGCCACGCGCCGCCCTCCGCAAGCAATGTGCCGCCCCTGTTTTTCAACGAAACGCGCGACCGATGTGACGTCTCGTTCACGAGGGGCGTACGCGGGTGGGGCGTCCCGGTACGCACCGCGCTCGGCCCGCTCGGCCTCGCCGGTCTGCTCGGGCGCTCGCCGTGCTCGCCCGCACGGCCTCGATCATCCCTCGCCTGCTAACGTCGCGCGCATGCTTGCCCTCCGGGCCGCGGCCATGGCTTCGGCGCTCCTGCTCCTCGTCGGCCTCGACGCCTGTGTCGTGGTGCCCCGCTACGCCCGCGGCATCGTCTCGGATCCTGCGATGCAGCCGGCCGATGGCCTCTATGCGCGCACGATCCGCAAGCTCCGCGGTGCGCGCGAGGGAGCGGCCGGAGGCGACGGCGTGGCGGCCGGCGGTGGCTGCGGATGCGGCCAATGAGCGCCGCCCGTGGGGCGAGGACATCGCGCCGGCTCTGGCTCGGCGTCGTGTCGGCGTCGGCCTTGTCCCTCGCGAGCTCGATCGGGCTCGGGCAGAGCTTCGACAGCACACCGCCGCCGAACGGAGTCCTCTCGATCGACGCCTTCGCCGAGCCCGACGGTCGCGACCTCCCCGAGCCCGATCTCCGCATCGATCGCTTCGGCGCGCGCCTCACCGTGTTCCACCAGACGGGGCGCGGCTACCAGTCGCAGGCCGACGTCGACGCGAGCGGGCGAGGATCGGAGTTCGTCTTCATCGCGAACCCGGTGATCTACACACACCTCACGCAGCGCGATGGGATCACACACGACGTCTATCTGCCCATCGACATCCTCACCTCGGCGTCCACCGACGCGCTCGATGTGGTCTCCACGGCCTCGCGCGACAACGAGTCCTTCACGCTCGATGGGACGACGACAATCCCGGATGGGGACGACTCCCGCTTCCTCGTGCACTGGGGCGCGCACGTCGAGGAGGAGCTCAAGGCCGGCATGGGCGGGCTCGGCGTCTCGCTCGACTTCGCCGACGACAACGCGCAGCTCGTCCTCATGGCCGACGCCGTCGTCGACATCTTCGATCCCGTTCAATACAACGGCGTCGATCTCGGCCTCACCGAGCGCGTGACCATGTCCATCAATGGCACGTTCAGCCAGCTCCTGTCGGAGACCACGACCCTCTCGCTGGGCCTGGGCCTGACTGGCCAGATCGGCACGATCCAGACGCCTTGGAACTCCGTGCCGCTCGCGGGCGGCGGCGGGCGCAGCGCCGATCTCTTCCCGCCCTCGCGCCTGCGCAGCGCCGCGTCCATCCGGCTCGCGCAGGCCATCCCTCAGTCCCGCACGTTCCTCCAGGCCGGATATCGCTTCTATGCCGACGACTACGGCGCGATCGCGCACTCCGTGGAGGGAATGGTCACTCAATACCTCTCCGACGACTTCTGGATTCGAGGCAGCTATCGCTACCACACACAGGGAGCGCCCTTCTTCTTCATGACGGAGTTCCCCCGCACGGCCTGGGTGCGTACGTATCGGACGGCCGACTCCGATCTCGCCGCCCTCGACCTCCACGAGATCTCGGCGGGCCTCCGGTACTTCTACGATCGACAGGGCCAGGCGAGCGATCGATCGGGGTATGTGGAGCTCGGCTATTCGTACTACGGGCGCTCGAATTCGCTCGAGATCCACATGGGGACGCTCGGCTTCCAGACCGCGTTCTGGTGAGCCCGCGGCTCGCGGGTCTCTCACCGGTCGGTGGCGAGCGGAACGTCGCCGAGCGCGCCCGCGTTCGTTTCGGATACAGTTCTCTCATGTCGCTCTCGACGCTCGCCGCGCGCGGTCTCGCCGTCTCCGCGCTCACGCTGTCCTTCTTCTCGGTCGCCTGCGTCTCCACCGTCGTGCACGGCGGCAGCGAGGGTGCAGGCAACCGCTACCAGCACTTCGCGGCCGGCTATCTCGGCTGCCGCGCACGAGAGATCACCATCGAGGAGTACGCCGAGGACACGAGCGGCAACAGCTCGTGGGTCGCGAGCTGTCAGGGGCAGCGCGTCGTGTGCGGCGGCTACACGGGCAGCTCGGTGCACTGCACCGAGGCCCGCGAGCTGCCGCCGATCACACAGTGACGCTCGCGCTCACTCGTCGTCCTTCGAGAGCTTCGCGAGCACGCTGAAGTCCTCGAGGGTCGTCATGTCGCCCTTCACCTCGCGGCCCGCGGCGACCTCCTTGAGGAGGCGTCGCATGATCTTGCCGCTGCGGGTCTTGGGCAGTCCGTCCGTGAAGCGGATGTCGTCGGGGCGCGCGAACTTGCCGATCTCGGTGGCCACGTGCTCGAGGAGCGCGTCCTTGAGCGTCTTGCCGGCCACCTCGCCCTGCTTGAGCGTGACGAAGGCCACGAGCGCCTGACCCTTGAGCTCGTCGGGGCGCCCCACGACCGCCGCCTCGGCGACCGAGCGATGCGCCACGAGCGCGCTCTCCACCTCGGCCGTCCCGAGGCGATGACCGGCGACGTTTACCACGTCGTCGACGCGGCCCATCACCCAGAAGTAGCCGTGCTCGTCGCGGCGCGCGCCGTCGCCCGTGAAGTAGATGGGCCAGGACTTGCCCTCTTCGTCCCGCGGCGGAAAGCGCGTGTAGTAGGTGTCGCGGAAGCGCTGATCGTCGCCCCACACGGTGCGCATGATCGAGGGCCACGGGCGCTCCACCACGAGGAGACCGCCCTCGTTCGGCCCCGCCTCGGTGCCGTCCTCGCGAAGGACCTTCGGTCGGACTCCGAAGAAGGGCACCGTGCAGCTCCCGGGCTTGGTGGGGATCGCGCCGGGGATCGGCGTCATCATCATGCCGCCCGTCTCGGTCTGCCACCACGTGTCCACGATGGGGCAGCGCTCGGCGCCGATCATCCGCCGATACCACATCCACGCTTCCGGATTGATGGGCTCGCCCACGGTCCCGAGGAGTCGGAGCGAGCTCAGGTCGTGCTTGAGCGGATAGTGATCTCCCCACTTCACGAAGGCCCGGATCGCCGTGGGCGCCGTGTAGAGGATGGAGACGCGGTGGCGCTCGATGATGTCCCAGAAACGCCCCGGATCCGGCTGGTTCGGGGCGCCCTCGTACATGAGGCAGGTCGCGCCGTTCGCGAGAGGGCCATAGACGATGTAGCTGTGTCCGGTGACCCAGCCCACGTCGGCAGTGCACCAATAGACGTCCTCGTCCTTGAGGTCGAAGACGTACTTCGTGGAGGCATAGGCCCCCACCATGTAGCCGCCGGTGGTGTGGAGGACGCCCTTGGGCTTTCCGGTCGTGCCCGAGGTGTAGAGGATGAAGAGCGGCTGCTCGGCGGGCAGGGCCGGCGCAGGGCACTTGGCGTCCACCGACTTCACGATGTCGTTCCAGTCGTGGTCGCGGCCGGCCTCCATCTCGATGTCGTTCATCGTGCGGCGCAGCACCACCGTGTGCCGGACACAGGGCGTCTCGGTGAGGGCCTTGTCCACGTTGGCCTTGAGCGGCACCACGCTGCCGCGGCGCCACGCGCCGTCCTGCGTGAGGATCACCTTGGCCTGCGCGTCGTTCACGCGGTCGCGCACCGCCTCTGCGGCGAAGCCACCGAAGATCACGGTGTGGATCGCGCCGATCCGCGCGCACGCGAGCATGCCGATCGCGGCCTCGGGGACCATGCCCATGTAGATGGCGACGCGATCGCCGGCCTCCACGCCGAGGCGCCGGAGCACGTTCGCGAAGAGGCAGACCTCGCGGTGGAGCTGCTGGTACGTGAGCACGCGGACGTCGCCGGGCTCGCCTTCGAAGATCAGCGCGGCCTTGTTGCGGCGCGCGCTCTCGAGGTGTCGATCGAGGCAGTTGTAGGCGAGGTTCGTGGTGCCGTCGGCGAACCACTTGGCGTGGGGTGCGTTCGAGTAGTCGAGGCCCTGCGTCGGGCGCTGGAACCAGTGGAGCTCGCTCGCGAGCTCGAGCCAGAAGGCGTCGGGCTCCTCGATCGAGCGCTTGTACATGGCCTCGTAGGCCTCGCGGTTCGGGATCCGCGCCGCCTTGGCGAACGCTTCGGGGGGATCGAAGAGGCGCGCCTCGCGCGAGACGCTCGTGATCGTGGTCATCGGGGGTCCTCGTGGCGTCGCGTGCGGATCGCGACGGAGCGGGCATTGTCCCGATCTTCGCGGGCCTTGGGAACCCCGCGCGCACGGCCGGAAGCTCGCGTGGCGCACCCGTGGTACGAGCGGCCCCGTGGCGAGAGCTCGAGAGCCAGGGTTTCCCGCGGCGCACCGCGTCTTCACGCCGCTCCGCGGCAGCTCGGTCGCGCTCGCGCTCGATGCCGATCGCGTGATCGAGCGTCGGGCGCGGGGGCTGCGCGAGGCGCGCTACGGTGATCCGGTGCGCGCCTTCGTGGCGCTCGCCAACCGCGCGCGCGCCCTCCATGCCGCAGGCTTCGCGGAGGAGGTGCCGCCCGCGGAGGCTCCGCCCCGGACGCTCGCGGGCCTCGACGCGGTGATCGCCTATGCCGGCGTGATCGACGTGACGCGCTCGCTGCCGAGGCAGGAGCTGTCTCTCGCCCAGGCGCTGACGCCCGCGGCGGCCCGCCAGGACGAGCGCATGGCCGAGGCGCTCGCCACGCTCGCGCTGCTCGAGTGGCCGAGCACCTTCGACGTGGGCGGCGCGATCGGCGCGATCGACGACCCCGACGAGGCGCTCGTTCGTGTGCTCGCGCGTGAGCTCTCGCGTGATCGAGCGAGCTATCCCAAGGAGCTCGTGCGTCTGGCCGTGGTGCATGGCAGCGCGCGGAGCTGCACGCTCGCGCTCGAGGCCCTCACGCGGACGCGCGATCCGGATGCGTGGCTCGACGTGCTGATCGAGGGAGATCCGTTCTTCGATCGCAGCCACGCGCCGCGCCTCGCCGAGCTCGCGAAGAAGGCGCCGAACCGAGACGCCGCGCGGATCGCGCGCGAGATCGCGGCCGAGCACGCCGCCCCGCGCCGTCGCCGCGCGCGCTGAGGAGCGCCGTCAGCGCGTGCCCTGGAGCGTGCCGGGCGTGCCACCCACCCAGCGCCCCGAGAAGCTCGCGAGGTCGTCTCCGAAGGTGCCCGTGTAGTGCCCGGTCACGACGTCCATGGTGTCCGAGCCGCCGGTCGCCGACTCGCCCTGCCACTCGAAGGTGCGCGCGCCGCAGTCTGCGTGGCCCCGGATCTGCTCGTCACCCACCGAGCCGTCCGAGCCCACCCAGTGGAACGCGCCGACGAGGTCGGGCCCCTCCTCGCGCAGGACGAGCGTGAACTCCCAGTGCGTGCCGCCCTCGTCTTCGCCCGTCCCGCGCCAATCGCCCACGGCGCAGGCCTGCGCCGAGCCCGAGGGACGCTGGGCCGCGCCGCAGCCGGTCGCTGCGAGGGCGAGGAGCACGAGCGCGAGCGCCGGCCGACGAACGATGGAAGCGTTGGGGTGCATGGTGGTCCGTTGGTTCGAGGAGATGGGTCGAGGGGTTCCCGCCCGTCGAAGGCGGGAATCGAGCGTGCCCGTCGAGCATGCCAGTCGAGCACGCCAGTCGAGCGTGCCAGTGGACGCGCCGCATCGTCAGAGGATGCAGTCGGCCATGCTGCGCGCGGTGTTGTTGTCCTCGTGGCACTCCACGATGAGCGCGCGCTCGTCGGCCGTGGCCTCGAACACGCCGTCGGCCGGCACGTCGGCCTCGCAGCTCACCACGGTGCACACACCGGGCGCGACCGGCTCCGACGTGCGGAGGTCACAGAGGCGCGTGCGGTCGGTGCCGACGATCTGGTCGAAGACCACCTGGATGCCGGTGTCGAGGAAGACCGTTCCACGGTTGCAGATGGTGGCTTCCATGCGGGTGCGATCGTCGGCCAGGCACACCGCGGACACTCCGTGGATCGTCAGGTCCGGGCCGCCGTCGCCGAGCGTTCCCTGCACGTTCTGCCGGAAGTTGTCGAGGCCCGGCGTGCTCCAGTTGTCGGCCATCGCGCTCGTGCGCGGGATCGTGCCGTCGTCGTTCACGTTGGTGACGTGATAGGCGTGCTGGTTCCAGATGCGGCGCGATCCCGCCCAGCCGTCGCGCCCGTCGCGGTACACGCGAAGCTCCGCCACGCAGGCCTCGTGCGCGGCGATGCAGCGGCCGCCGTTGCACTGATAGCCGGTGTCGCAGGTGTCCGGCCCCGTGCAGGCGCAGAATCCACTCGTGCACGTGCCGCTCACGCAGTCATCGTCGGAGTCGCAGCGCAGGCCCTCGTGGAGTGGATCGGTGGCGGGGCAGTACCCAGGGTTGCACGGCCCGCTCATGCCCACGACCATCTCGGCCGACCCGTCTCCGTCCACGTCGGCCACGATCGGATTCTCCGTCCACGTCGAGCTGAAGCGAGCCTGCGAGAACACCACGGTGCCGTCGCGACCGTCGTAGATGCGCACGTAGCACTCGTCGCCATAGACCACCTCCGCGCGACCGTCGGCGTTGAAGTCGAACACCGAGGAGCCCGTCCGGCGGCTCGAGAGGTCCTGCGACATGCGCGACCAGACGCGGGTGTCTCCTGCCGCCACGTCGAAGACCTCGTAGGCCCCGCCGAAGGCCACACCGATCTCGGGCGATCCGTCTCCGTCGAAGTCCGCGATCGTCGGCGGACCGCCGCCCGAGCCGGGAGAGGGCGAGAACACGTGAATCGGCTCACCTGCGAGGGTGTAGACGCCCACCCGACCGAGCCCCGTCTGACTGACCACCAACTCCGGCTGGCCCGGCGCATCGCCCCTCGTTCCCGGGAAGTCCCCGAAGTCGGCGACGGCCACGTAGCCAGCGCTGGCCCCCCCGGAGAAGCCTGCGTCGAGCACGAAGGTCCGCGACGTCGTGTCGTACTCCCATCGACCGTTGTGCTGGATGACCTCGAATCGGCCATCGCCGTCGAAGTCGCCGCCGACGAGCGGCGCGCCGTGACTGATGTGCTCCCAGCCCGGGATCAGCGTCACGCGTCGGCCCGTCGCGTCCCACACGCCACCTTCGAAGAACGACTCCGGGCGACCGTCGTCGTCGATGTCGTAGAGAGAGACGGCGCCCCACTGGCATTGCGTGGAGCCGAGTCGGTCGTCCGTGGTGCCGTCTTCGAGGGTCGTCGTCCACAGTCGCGTGAGGTGGCCGTCGGTGCCCACCGAATAGGCCACGAGCCCGCCGAGGTGTCGTGCCGCCACGATCTCGGGGGTTCCGTCGCCGTCGAGGTCGCCGATCGCGGGAGTCACCGGCGAATTGAGCAGCTCGTCGCCGGGAGGCATCGTGCCCTGGACTCGGCACGTCGCGCCGTCGATCACGCGGAGAAAGCCCTGTCCGTCGCAGACCCGCCCCACGCCCTCCACGTAGGAGACGTTGCCGATGGCCACGATCGACGGGCGCGACGGCATGTCCGGATCGGACGTGATCCCGAAGTCGGCGACGAGGGGGGTGTGGAGGAGCGCGATCGCGTCAGGGTGCGGGTCACTGGCCGGCGCCGTGGTGAAGGCGCACTGGAGCTGAGGGATCACCGGCCCCGGCGAGGCGCTGCGCTCGCACATCGGATCGTACTGACCATCTCCCCAGGGCACACAGGTCCCGTCCACGCAGTGGGCGTCACCCTCGCAGTGGTCGAGCGCGCCGCAGGCCGGGAGGTCCGCGTCCATGCCGGGCAGGGGTGCGTCCGGGGCCCGGTAGGCGTCCTCGCCCACGTCCGGACCGCCGTCGAGGCCCGCGACACAGCGCATGTCCACGCAGCGCTCTCCCGAGGCGCACTCCGCGCTCGTCCGGCACGTATGCGTGGGTGTTCCGCCGCAGTCGCAGCCGAGCGCGGGCAGCGTGAGGGTCACGAGACAGGCGATCGCGAGTCGGGTCACGGCGGTGCGGCGCATGGCGATCACGATACACCTCGACACGTCGCGTGAGCGAGTCGCATGCTCCCGAACTCCCCGCGGAACAAGGCATGGCGAGCAAGAAGAAGAGAGCCGCTCTCCCCGACAAGCAGAAGGTGCACGACGCGCTCGCGAGGGCGCTCGCCGACAGCCTCGCGTTGATGGCGGGCCTCGCGGAGGACACGCGCAAGGGCGCCACGCACGAGGAGAATCGGAGCGAGGGCGACAAGGACATGCGGGCCACCGAGCAGAGCTACGTGGCGCGCGGCCAGGCGATGCGCGCCGAGCAGCTCGCCGACGATGCGGCGCGCTTCGCGACCCTGCCGGTGCGTCGATTCGGCCCCGACGACGCCGTCGCCGTGGGCTGTCTCGTGCGCGCGCTCGTCGACGACGAGCCGCGCGTCTTCTTTCTCTGTGCGCAGGGTGGGGGCACCGAGCTCCACGTCGACGGTCTCGCGATCACCGTGCTCACGCCCGCGTCTCCCGCGGGCCGAGCCGTGCTCGGCAAGCACGTCGGTGACGAGCACGAGATCGTGGTCGCGGGCAAGACGCGCCTCTGGGAGATCGACGAGATCGCCTGATCGCGTCGTCGACCTCCATGCCGGAGATCGGCGGATGGGCTCAGATCAGAGCCGCCGCGCGGAGCGCAGCGCACGACCCGCGTTGCGCGCACCGAGGGTGTCGCTGAGCACGTCCAGGGCGGCGGTCTCTCTCTCGGCGGTGCTCCCGCGCGTCGTCCGCGCCGCCTCGAGCCTCGACTCGAGCTCGGCCTTGGGCGGGATGCCACCCGTGTATCCGTGCGACTCCGCGAGCAGGTGTGCGTAGCCGAGCCAGGAGGAGACCACGTCGTCGGGCCCGGTCGCGTCGTGCGCTCGACCGATCACCTCCGCGATCGAGGCAGGCAGGGACCATCGCTCGGCGAGCGCGATGCCCACGTCGGTGTGGCACTCGTCCACGATCTTCATCCAGAGAGACTCTCCCATCACGGGAACGCCGAGCTTCTTGAGGAGCTGTCTCTCGGTGTCGAGCAGGAGCGCACCCACGACGGGCTTGCCCACGTCGTGCAAGAGGCCCGCGAGGTAGACCTCGTCGGGGCTCGCCGCACTGCCACGCGCGAGCGCGCGACCCAGGGTGCCTGCGGCCACGCAATGATCCCAGATCCCGCGAAACGCCCTCGCTACCGCGGGATCCCGCGACTTGAAGACCTCGCGCGCGGCGTGCTCGGTGAGGAGCGTCTTCATGCGCAGCGCGCCCACGCGGGTCACGGCCGCGTCGAGGCTCGTGATGCGCGACGCTCCTCCGAGCGCGGCGCTGTTGGCGAGCTTGAGGATCGACGGCACCACCAGCGGATCGCCCTCGAGCGCCGCGGCGACGCGGCCCATCCCCACCGACTCGTCGCGCAAGAGCTCGAGCGCGGAGAGCACGACGCGCGGCATGGACGGGAGCGGGAGCCGATCGGCCTCGAGGCGCTCGCGGATGATCTCGCGGAGGCGAACGCCGACGGCCTTGGTCTGCGCGGCCTCGATCCGCTCGATCTCCTCCTTGCTCGGCTTGGCGCCTTGCTTCATCGCGCTTGGGCTCATCACGCCAGCCAGATGCGCCGGCACGCTCGGCGCGAGCGCGCCCTCGAGCGCCGTCTGGAGATCGCGCATCGAGGCAGGTCGATCGTCGGCGGACTTGGCGAGCATCCGCGAGACCAGGCTGTCGAGCCCCTCGGGGATCGAGGGATCGAGCGAGCGCACGGTCGGCGGGGCCTCGCATGCGTGCGAGACGATGAGCTGTCCGACGGCCTGCGCCGTGAAAGGGGGGCGACCCGTGAGCGCCTCGAAGATCACGACGCCCAGCGAGTACACGTCGCTCCGCGCGTCGAGATCGCGAGCGCCCACGCACTGCTCGGGCGACATGTACGCGGGTGTGCCGAGCACGAGGCCCGTGCGCGTGCGGCGCACGTCACCGCGGCCGATGAGCTTCGCGATGCCGAAGTCGAGCACCTTCGCGCGCTCGCCGCGCGCGCCGTGCGCGAGGAAGATGTTCTCGGGCTTGAGATCGCGGTGCACGATGCCCCGCTCGTGCGCGGCCGCGAGCGCCTCGGCGACCTGCGCGAAGAGCTCCACCGCGTCGGGGGGCGCGAGGCGCTTCACCCGCTCGAGGCGTGCGCCGAGCGTCTCTCCCTCGAGCAGCTCCATGACGAGGAAGTGCACGCCATCCTTGGTGCCGAGATCGAGGACATCGACGATCCCCGGATGCCGGATGCGATTGGCCGCGCGGGCCTCGTCGAAGAAGCGCTCCACGAGGGCCGGATCACGGGCCACGTCCTCGCCGAGCACCTTCACTGCCGCGCGCCGCGGGAGCGAGACGTGCTCGGCGAAATAGACGGTCCCCATGCCGCCCTGGCCGAGCTCGGTGACGAGGCGATAGCTGCCGAGGACCGTGCCCGAGAGGGTCGGACGCGCCGCAGGCGGCGGCGTCGCGGGCCGTTGAGCCGCGGACGCGGACGGACGAAACGCCCGTGTGGCAGCGAGAGCCATCGATCGGGCATCGGTCGTGCTCGGGGACCGCTTGAGCAGGATGCGCGCCCGCGCAGCGCCGAGGCCCACCCCTGCTCGAGAAGCCCCGTCTCGGCGCGGGGGCGTACACCCGCGCCAATCGCCCTCTTCGTGGGCGATCTGGCGTCGCTCAGCGGATGACGCGGCCGAGCTCTCCGCGGGCCTGGTGGAGCTCCCAGAATGCGTCCGCGATGGAGGCGGCCTCGATCGTCGCCTGGCCCTGATCGAACGCCGTGCCCTTGACCGCGCCACCCACGACGACCTCACCCACGTAGACGCCACGCGGCTTGAGCGCCGCGTGCAGGAGGCCCGTGGCCTTGTGCTGAGCGGCCTTCGCGATCGCGAGGCCCGCAGCGCCCCACTGCACGGCCATCGCGTCCACGCCCGCGTCGTAGAAGCAGAGCCCGCCGCCCGTCACGAGCACGGCGCCTTTCTGCGCTTCGAGGTCGGCGAGCGCCTCCTGCGTCGCGGCGAGGAGGCCCGTGACGCCGACGTCGATCGCGGACGCGAGCCCCTCGACCGGATCGGCGAGGAGGTCGCGCAGGCCTCCGCCGTAGGCGTTCCAGTGCACGACCGTGACGGGCCCGAGCTGCGCGCGCACGTCTCGGATCATCGCGCGCACCGCGTCGGGCTTCGAGAGATCGGCCGCGAACGCACGCGCCGTGACGCCATCCTTCGAGAGCGCCTCGGCCGCGCGCTTCAGGCGCTCCGCGCTCCGCGCCACGAGCGCGACGGCGTACCCCTCCTTGCCGAAGCGACGCGCCACCGCGTCCGAGATCCCAGGCCCGTGTCCACACACCACGATCGTCCGCTGGCTCATGCAATCACCCTTTGTCGAGAGTCGAGAGCCCGTCGTCTATCGCACTCGGCCTGTCGCACGAAACACCCAACCCCCACGCGCTGCCCGTTCTCGCAGGGTCACGCCGACCGGAGCGAGCCATCGAGGGCGCCGCCTCATGGGCAGATCAGCGAGCTTGCACGACCCAGGCGACGGGATGGGTGCTGCTCGATGCGTCGAGGAGGCCGGCGTCGGGCTCGTGCGGGATCTCGAAGCCCTCGAGCAGGACGGCAGCGCTCGAGGTGCCGGACGCGTCGTCGACGAGGCGCACGGGCACATCATGGACGAGGCGCCGACGTGTGAACGACACCGATCCATCGGCACCGACTCGCGCGAAGAGCAGGATGGGAATCGGCCCATCGCGCTCCATCGACACACGGATGGCGACCTCCCCGAGGGCGATCACGCGGGCATCCGGATCATCGGTCATCGGGAGCACCGCGAGCTGCGTGTAGGTTCCGTCCTCTCCGAGGCGTCCGAGCGCACGACCTCGGTCACGCAGCACGAGCCCGCCGCGGTCCGAGATCGCGTCGCCACAAGGTACGGCTCGCGTGTCGATCGACCCGTCGGCCGAGACCCAGTGAGAGCGGTCCCCCTCGCACATCACGAGGCTTTCCCCGATGCGCGCGGCGCGGAGCCGCGGAGACATTGGCGGATCGAGCGGGCTCCGTATCGTCGCGACGCCTGTCGTTCCATCGATGGTGACCACCTCGTCATTGCCCACGAGGTGCAGGACAGCACCGTTGCCCGCATGGAGCGACGACACCTGAGAAGGCGCGTCGATCGGCAGAGCCCGGATCGCTGCGGGCTCGACGCGCACCAGCTCTGCGGAGCCGTCGCTGGTCCGCTCGACGGCGAGCAGCGCACCTTCCACGAGCTCGAAGGCCTCGATCCGCGGCAGCATCACCCACGGAGTGGGGACGCCGAGCTCGCGAAGTTGGAGCTCGTCGCCGCGAGGATCGCCGACGATGATGCGGTCGTTCTCGCACGTGACCCCTATGGCACCCGTCGGGAAGTAGCTGGCGGTCACCGACAGCTCACACTGCTCGTCCACGACGCCATCCTCGTCGTCGTCGCGTCCGTCGCAGGTCTCGTGGCTCGGATCCTCGATGCACGCGCGTGTGCTCGGATCACAGCGAAGCACGGGTCGTCGCACGAAGCCCTCGTGGAGGACCCACGCCGCGTCCGCGCACTCCGCATCGGTGGCGCAGAGATCGCCAGCGCGCGCGGCCTGGTCCTCCACGCACCAACCCTGGTCGTCGATCTGTGGTGGACGACATCCGCGTGTGCACGTCTGGACTGGCGTGTAGCAGCGATCGAGAAATCGAGGCGAGGCGCACTCGCTGGCCGGCGCCCACATGCCCACGAGTCGCGACGTCTCGACCGTGTTGCCCGCACAACGCGACCCGTCCGGGCAATCGATGAGGCACTGCCCCTCGGGCGAAGGCCCCGTCGTCGTCGGCGGGTCACCGCCGCAGGCCCCCATCGCCACCACGACCCCGAGCCACGCCGACCGCATGTCTCGAGCCTGACCGAAGGCCCGAGGCCACACAAGAGAGCCCGCGACGCGGGCCTCGCGGGAAGTGTGGTGGTGGGTCCTCGCGGTACATCGTGACGATGGGGCGCCGCCTCATGGGCAGATCAGCGAGCTTGCACGACCCAGGCGACGGGATGGGTGCTGCCGCTGTACTCAGCCGATGTCGTTGGCGAGGGGGATTCGGGTGCCGTCCTCGCGGCGCCACGTCGTCCAGAACTCGCGGTCGTAGGTCCACACGCGCGCGCGGGGCAACATGGTCGCGGCCACGGCGAGCACACCATCGGCCCAATCGGGATCGTGCTCGGCGTAGCGCGCGAGCCAGCGGTGCACACGAGCGTGGAGCTCGAGGTCGCCCTCCGCCGCGAGCGGCTGGATCGCGTAGGCAGCGACGAGCCTGGCGAGGCGCTCGCGCTGATCGGGGCGCTCGAGCAGATGCACGCATTCCCCGAGCACTGCGGAGCCCGCCACGTGGGTCCTGCGCGACAGGCGATCGAGGTCGTGACGCGCGCGTGGGTGCAGCCGGTCGCGCGAGTCGCACAGCGCCACCAACACGTTCGTATCGAGGAGGACGATCATTCGGCCCGACGCGTGGCCCGTGCGCGGATGTGGGCGCGGACGGCGCGTCGATCGGTCGCGTCGACTCGCGGGCCCTCCTCGTCTTGCTCGGGGACCGCGGCGAAGATCTCGTCGAGGATCTCGGAGGGTCGCCTCTTCGACGCGCGACCCAACCGCCGATCGTGCTCGTCGCGGATCGCCGCACGGACCAGGTCGGAGACGACGACCCCCGCGCGCTGCAGCGCCTTGATCCGCCGCTCGTCCTCCGCGCCCAGCCGCACGTTCAAGGTCTTCATGAGCCGAGTGTACAGACGAGCCGTATGTACGTCGAGGCTCGACCCCGACTTCGACACCGTCCCACCCGTCCACGCAAACGAGCCCCGCGAAGCGCATGCCTCGCGGGGCTCCGGGCAGTCTCGGCTCCTCGGAGGAGTCGGTCGTGGGGGTCAGTCCTTGCGGTACATCGTGACGACGCAGGCGCCGCCCAATCCGAGGTTGTGCTGCAGCGCCACCTTGGCATTCGGCACCTGACGGTCGCCCGCGGTGCCGCGGAGCTGCCAGACGAGCTCGGTGCACTGCGCGAGGCCGGTGGCGCCGAGCGGGTGGCCCTTGCTCAAGAGACCGCCCGAGGGGTTCGTGACCCACTTGCCGCCGAACGTGTTGTCGCCGTCCCAGATGAGCTTCTCGGCTTCACCCTCCTTCGCGAGCCCGAGCGCCTCGTACGTGAGGACCTCGTTCGTCGTGAAGCAGTCGTGGAGCTCGATCACCTGCGCGTCGTTCGGGCCCAGGCCCGCCTGATCGTAGACCTTCTTCGCCGCGGCCTTGGCCATGTCGAAGCCGACCATCTTGATCATCGAGTGCTCGTCGAAGCTCGAGGCGTAGTCCGTGGTCATCGCCTGACCGGCGATCCACACGCTGCCCGTGATCCCGAGCTTCTTCGCGAAGTCGTCCGAGCAGAGGATCGCCGCGGCCGCGCCGCACGTGGGCGGGCAGCACTGGTAGCGCGTGAGCGGATCGAAGACCTCCGGCGAGGCGAGGATCTCCTCCACCGAGTAGGTCTCCTGGAAGAGCGCGAACGGGTTCTTGGCCGCGTGCTTGCGCGCCTTCTCCGCCACCTTCGCGAAGGTCTCGCGCTTGGTGCCGTACTTCCAGCGGTACTCGCGCCCCGCGCCGCCGAACATCTGCGCGGCGCCCGGCGCGCCCGTCACGCCCTGCTCCTCGTTCATCACGTTGGCGTGACGATCGAGCGGGTTGGTACGGTCGTTCCACTGCGCCGCGAGCGCGCCCTTCTGCATCTGCTCGAAGCCGACCGCGAGCACGCACTCCGAGAGGCCGCCCTCGATCGCCTGACGCGCCAGGTAGAGCGCCGAGCTGCCGGTCGAGCAGTTGTTGTTCACGTTGAACACCGGAATCCCGGTGAGGCCCACCTCGTAGACCGCGCGCTGGCCGCAGGTCGAGTCGCCGTAGACGTAGCCGGCGAAGGCCTGCTCGATGTCCTCGAACTTCACGCCCGCGTCCTTCATGGCCGTGCGGATCGCGTTGGACGCCATCACGTTGTAGTCGTCGCTCGCGCCTGGCTTCTGGAACTTCACCATGCCGACGCCGATCACGTTCACTCTTCGTCCCATTGGGTTTCTCCTGATGCGCTGATGGGGTGTGTCGGAGTCGGCGTCAGCCGATCTTCTCCAGGAAGGCGAGCTTGCGGACTACGTGCGCGTCGCCGTCGACTCGCACCTTGCCATGCTGATAGAGGCTCTTGAGCGAGGACCCGCCCGAAGTGAGGGCCGCGAGGTCCGCGTCGGCCACCGTGAGCACCACGTCGGGCTTGTCGGCCTTTCCGTCTTTCACGCCGCCCGGGCCGGACTTGAGGTCGATGCTGAACGTCGCCTCCGGATCCTTCACCCGGAGCTCGATGAGCGCGCCCACCTCGCTCGCCAGGTTCGCGTTCGCGGCGATGCGATCACCGATCTTCTTGGCGATGTCCTTGGCCTTGCCGGCCGACGAGGCGCCGCTCGAGGCCGCCGCGGGCGCTGCGGCCTTGGGCGCCGCGCCACCGCCGCCTGCGCCGGTGCGCTCCTTCATCGCGGCGAGCACGTCACTCGGGTCCACCTTGCGGAGGAAGTCGAGCTTCTGACTGGCCATGATGTTGCCGGTGATCTTCAGCTTGCCGCCGGTGAAGAGCTTCATGGCGTCGGCCTTGCCGGTGCACATGTCCATGAAGTCCGCGTCGGCGATCTCGAGCGTGCAGCCCGGAGGCGCCGTCTCGCCCTGGCCGACCTTTCCATCGCCGCTCGCGAGATCGATGGTCCAGGTCGCGTCGGGGCCCTTCAGCTTGAACTGGAAGACCGTCTTGATCTTGTCGCCCTGACCGCCGTTCTTCGCGAGGTACCTGGCGATGCCACCGAAGACGTCCGTGCTCGTCGGCTCCGCAGAGGCGGCCGCAGGCGCCGCCGCCGCAACACTGCCACCACCGCCGCCGCGCTCCTTCATGGCCGCGAGCACGTCGTTCGGATCGACCTTCTTGAGGAAGTCGAGCTTCTGACTGGCCATGATGTTGCCGGTGATCTTCAGCTTGCCGCCGGTGAAGAGCTTCATGGCGTCGGCCTTGCCGGTGCACATGTCCATGAAGTCCGCGTCGGTGATCTCGAGCGTGCAGCCCGGAGGCGCCGTCTCGCCCTGACCGACCTTTCCATCGCCACTCGCGAGATCGATCGTCCAGGTCGCGTCGGGGTTCTTCAGCTTGAACTGGAAGACCGTCTTGATCTTGTCGCCCTGGCCGCCGCTCTTCGCGAGGTACTTGGCGATGCCGCCGAACACATCCGCGCTCGTCGGCTCCACACTCGCGCCCGCGCCCGCGCCCGTGGCCGCGCTCGTGCTGGCTGCGCCGCCACTGCGCTTCTGCGCCGCGGCCATCACGTCGTTCGGGTCGACCTTCTTGAGGAAGTCGAGCTTCTGACTGGCCATGATGTTGCCGGTGATCTTCAGCTTGCCGCCGGTGAAGAGCTTCATGGCGTCGGCCTTGCCGGTGCACATGTCCATGAAGTCCGCGTCGGTGATCTCGAGCGTGCAGCCCGGAGGCGCCGTCTCGCCCTGACCGACCTTTCCATCGCCACTCGCGAGATCGATCGTCCAGGTCGCGTCGGGGTTCTTCAGCTTGAACTGGAAGACCGTCTTGATCTTGTCGCCCTGGCCGCCGCTCTTCGCGAGGTACTTGGCGATGCCGCCGAACACATCCGCGCTCGTCGGCTCCACACTCGTGCCCGCGCCCGCGCCCGTGGCCGCGCCCGTGCTGGCTGCGCCGCCACTGCGCTTCTGCGCGGCGGCCATCACGTCGTTCGGGTCGACCTTCTTGAGGAAGTCGAGCTTCTGACTGGCCATGATGTTGCCGGTGATCTTCAGCTTGCCCCCGGTGAAGAGCTTCATGGCGTCGGCCTTGCCGGTGCACATGTCCATGAAGTCCGCGTCGGTGATCTCGAGCGTGCAGCCCGGTGCGGCGGTCTCGCCCTGAGCGACCTTGCCATCGCCGCTGGCGAGATCGATCGTCCAGGTCGCGTCGGGGTTCTTCAGCTTGAACTGGAAGACCGTCTTGATCTTGTCGCCCGTGCCCGCGTTCTTGCCGAGGAAGGCCGAGATGCCCGCGAACACGTCGCTCGAATTCGGCACCACGGGGCCCGCGCCCGCGCTCGCCGCCGGCTGAGCGGGCTTCGCCTTGGGCTTGGGGATCTCGGCATAGAGCTCGATCGCGGCGTTCGAGATCACGACCTTGTCGCGATCCTTGCTCTTCACGCGGAAGAGGATCTTCGTGTCCCCGGTGGCGGAGCCGCCTGGACTCGCAGAGTCCTTCCACATCTCGGTGACGATCGTCTCGCCGGGGAGCACCGGCTCGGCGAAGCGCACCTTCACGCTCTTGAAGAAGCGCGGATCGCCCTTGGGCGCGAAGCTCGAGATGACGTGGCGCACTGCATAACCGAAGGTGCAGAGGCCGTGGAGGATCGGCTTCTCGAAGCCGAAGGCCTTGGCGAAGCTCGGATCGGCGTGGAGGGGATTCCAGTCGCCCGAGAGGCGATAGAGCAGGGCCTGGTTGGCGTGGATCTTCTGCTCGACGCTCTTGTCGGGGGCGCGATCCGGGCTCGCGTTCAGGTTCTTCTCGTCGGGGCCGCGGTCGCCGCCCCAGCCGCCCGCGCCCTTCACGAAGGTCGAGAGCTCGTTCTTGAAGAGCACCTCGCCCGACTCGTCGCGCGACTCGAACGACGTGATGACGACCGCGCCGCCCTTCTTCCCACCATCGG
>JAIBCE010000482.1 GCA_019694315.1 Sandaracinaceae bacterium | reverse complement strand
GACGGAGATGCTCGCCAGCGCCGGCGGCGGGAGCTGCCCGACGATGGCGCTCTGCCGCGCGCGATCGAGCACCGCGCGCGCCATCACGACGTCGCCCTTGGCGACGAGCGCGCGGCCCTGCAGCTCGAGGAGCAGCGCGGGCTCGCCGTCGCGCACCTGCGCGAGCTCGGCCGCCCGCGCCGCCGGCCTCGCCAAGCGCACCGCCTCCTCGGCGTCGGCCGCGGCGAGCGCGCGCGTGGCGGCGCGGCGCGAGAGCTCGAGGCGCTCGCGGGGAGGCCGGGGCTCGAGTAGCTCGGCCCAGCGACGCCCGATGTCGCGCCGGGCCTCGGGGTCGTCGGTCCTCCCCTCGGCGAGCGCGACCGCCTGATCGGCGCGCTCGAGCTCGCCCTGCTCGAGGGCACCCGTGGCCTGCGCGAGGAGGCCCCATGGCGACGCGCCGTCGGCGTCGAGATCGGGCCGGAGGATCCCGGAGGGCTCGACGATCGCGGAGACCTCGGGCACGGCAGCGCGGGCGCGGAGCAGCGCGTCTTCGAGCGCCGGCAGACCGACCTGACCTCCGGCGAGCGAGCGCCCCGCGCGGCGCGCGACGGCCTCGATCCACGCCCAGGTCTCGGAGAGCTCGAGCAGCGCGGCGACGTCGACGCGGGCGATGCCGAGCGCGGAGAGCACGGGGCACGTGGGCGGACCGACGATCACCACGCGGGCGAGCGCGGGCATGGTGCGCCCGTCGCCCGCGAGCGCGTTCGCGACGTCACGCAGCACCGAGTACGACCACGAGGCCGCCGTCGCGGCGGGCTCCGACAGCGTGATGACCAGCGAGACGTTCCCGCGCTCGAGCCGCTCGCGGATGCGCTCGGCGACCTGGGCCACGCGCATCGAATCGACGGGGACCCCGAGCGCGCGCACGATGGCGTCGATCAGCTCGCCCTCGTCGGCGCGTCGGGCGTCGATGCGCCGCACCAGCGACGGGCCGTCGGCGAGCGCAGAGGCGCGGAGAGACAGCAGGCGATCGACGTGCGCGGCGAGCGCGCCGCGGGTGCCCTCGTCGTGCGCCGTGAGCGAGAGCAGCACCTGCCGCCCCGACGAGAGCAGCTCCTGGATCTGGACGAGCGGCGGCGTGCGCTCCTCGACGCTCGACGCGGCCGGCTCGGCGCGTGTGCTCTCGCCCGACGACGCCATCGAGGGCGGGGGCATGGAGCCGCGCGCGGGTTCCGGCATGGCGATCGCGTACCCTACCCCCGCGGGCCTGCCCCAACAAGCCGAGCGAGGGCAGTTCGCGCCCTGCCGGTCTCAGCCGACCACGCGGTTCCGTCCGGTGCGCTTGGCGACGTAGAGCTGTTCGTCGGCCGCCTTGATGAGCGACACGCCGTCTTTGTCGTTCTCGCCGAGCATGGCGACGCCGCAGCTGATGGTGCAGCCGATCTTCTCACCCTGGAAGAGGAACGACGACTCGGCGACCCGACGTCGGATGTCCTCGGCGAGGACGCGCGCGCCGTCGATCGGGGTCTCGGGGGCGACGATGCAGAACTCCTCGCCGCCGTAGCGGGCGAAGGTCTCCTCGCCGCGCAGGCGCGACCGAACCACGCGGGCGACCTCTTTGAGCACGTAGTCGCCGGCGAGGTGGCCGTGCGTGTCGTTGATCTTCTTGAAGTGATCGATGTCGAACATGATGCACGCGAGATCGCGGCCGTACCGGCGCGAGCGCGTGATCTCCTTCTCGAGGGCCTCGAAGAGGTGGCGCTTGTTGTGCGCCTGGGTGAGGCCGTCGATGATGGTGATTCGATAGATCTCTTCGTGGTAGAGCGACTCGACGTCGGTGCCCGAGAGGTACTTGAAGATGGTGGGTCCGACCTTGATGCGATCGCCGGAGCGGAGGCGGACGGGCGCCGAGATCTGGTCGTCGTTGACGTAGGTGCCGTTGGTCGAGCCGTCGTCGACGGCGAACCAGCCGGTCGCGGGGCGACGCTCGATGTGACAGTGACGACGCGAGACCGAGTCGCTCTCGAGCACGACGTGGTTGTCGTGGCCGCGACCGATCGAGGTCGGCGACGCCTCGAGCACGTAGCGCTTGCCCAGCTGGGCCGGGTCCTTGGCGTAGATCGTCACGAGGCAGTCGCCGCGACCCGAGGTCTCCCCTTGTTGGGGCCCCAGGATGGACGTGACGCGGGTCTTCTCCTCGACGTCGCTCACGCCCGTCCTCCGCCTTCGGATCCTCGACGCGCTCCCGTACGGGGAGCGCTCCTGCCATCAACCATCACGATCGAACGTTCCTTCCCACCGGTCCGGCGCGCCCAGAGATGCCTGCCGACACGACGATGGATCGTAGCGCGAGCCTAGAAGCCGGCGATCAGCCCAGTCAACAGCGCGATGAGGGACCCCGGAGCGCCGGCACTTTCTCCCTCCGAGTCGATCGCGAGCGTGGGTAGGACATCGCGCTACCCTCGCCGTGTGTAGACGGCCGACGCCTTGGTCCCGCGCATCTGCAGGATCCCTTCGTCCTTCAGCTTGCGCAGCACCGCAGCCACCCGCGGCTCGTCGTCTTCGGACACCCGCGCCAGCTCCACGATCCGCGCACGCTTGAGCGGTTCGCCGACCGGCATGGCCGAGAGCACCCGCGCCCTCAGCTCTGCCATGTGCGACTCGGGCACGCGCGTGCGCTTGCCGGTCGCCCGCTCGGACGTCTCGGCGGGCGCACGTTCGGCCTTGGTCGCTCGCGTCGAGGTCCTCTGACGGCGCGCGGGGCCTGTGGGAGAAACCGGATGATCCCCCATCAACGCCTCGAGCTTGCGCTGCACGATCGCAGCGAACTCCTCGCGCGCCTCTTCGAGCGCCTGCGCGATCAGACTCCGGATGTTGTTCGCGGGCACGGGGCGACCCTACCGTCCAGCTCCCGCGCTCGCAAGGACTGTGACGACGCGCGCCGACGCGGCATCCTCTCTTCATGGACGTGACCATCGAGTACTGCGTCGCCTGAAACTACCTCCCCCGCGCCGCCGGTCTGGCGGCCGAGATCGAGAAGAAGACCGGCGTGCAGCCCACCCTGAAGAAGGGCCGGGGCGGAGTGTTCGAGGTCACCGTCGACGGCCGGCTCGTGTTCTCCAAGAAGGCGGTCGGCCGCTTCCCCGAGCACCGCGAAATCCTCGACCAGCTCGCCTGAGTCGCGATCAGATTCCCGCGCGAGCGCGCGTCTTCCGCGCCTCGACGCGCGCGGTGGCGAGGATCTCGTCGGCGTCGAGATCGAGGACCTCGCCGGAGCGGACGCGCACCGCGCCATCGAGCACGACGTGTCGAACGTCGCTCGCGCGGCACGCGTAGACCACGCGCGAGACCGCGTCGCCGCCCGGCTCGGCGTGCACGCCGCCGAGGTCGATGCAGACGAGGTCTCCGCGCTTGCCCGTCTCGAGCGAACCGATCTCGCGCTCCATCCCGAGGACGCGGGCGCCGTCGATGGTGGCGAGGCGGAGGGCCTCGCGAGCGGGGAGCGTGTCGGTGCCGGCGCGCGCCTTCGAGAGGAGCGCGGCGTGGCGCAGCTCGGTGAGCGCGTCGAGGTTGTTGTTGCAGGGAGCGCCGTCGGCGCCGAGGCCGACGACCACGCCCGCGCGGCGCATCGCGTGCACCTGCGCGATCCCCGAGCCGAGCTTGAGGTTCGCGCTCGGGCAGTGCGCGACCCTGGTCCCCGCGTCGGCGAGGGCGTTCATCTCGCGCGGGTCGAGCTGGACGCCGTGGGCGAGCACGGTGTTCGGGCCGGTGGCGCCCCAGCGTGCGAGCAGCGTGATGTCGTCGTCGCCGAGCAGCTCGCGCACGGCGGTGCGCTCGGCGGCGTGCTCGGCGGCGTGCGTGTGGACGAGCATCCGGTGCTCGCGCGCGAGCAGCGCGCCCTCGCGGATGAGGCGCTCGCTGCAGGAGAGGATGAAGCGCGGGCTGACCGCGACGCGGACCCGGGGGTGCGCGGCGAACGCACGCGCGTGCGCCTCGACCTCCCGGAGGCTGTCCTCGGTACGCTCGCGGAGCCGGGCGGGCACCCCCTCGCCGAGATCCATCATCGCCTTGCCGCTGCGCGCGCGCAGGCCGAACCGGTCGATGGCGTCGAGGACCACCTCGTGACCGTGGGTCGTGCCCATGTCGAGGATGGTCGTGGTCCCGTGGCGGAGCAGCTCGAGCAGCCCGAGCTCGGCCGACGCGCGCAGGCTCGCCTCGTCGTGCGCCGCCTCGAGCGGCCAGATGCGCTCCTTGAGCCACGCGAGCAGCGGCAGGTCGTCGGCCATGCCCCGGAACAGCACCTGGACGAGGTGCACGTGCGCCTGCACGAACCCCGGGATCACCGCGCAGCCGACGGCATCGAGCACACGGTGGGGCTTCTTCGCGCTGGCGGCGGCGTCGGGCCCGAGGGCGACGATGACGCCGTCGCGGACCAGCACGTCGCCTTCGAAGACGCGGTCGTGCTCGTCGCACGTGACGACGGTTCCGCCGCGAACGAGGAGATCCATGGAACCGGGCACCATAGCACTCCCGCGGCCGTGCTAGCGTTCGAGGCCATGCGATCTCGGGTGGCTGCCCTGGCGCTGATGGTGGTCGGCCTCGCGCCCGCGCTGGCAGGCGACGCCCGCGCGGCGCTGTGGCCCGACGCGCCCGACAAGATCAAGGCCGACCTCGCGTCGCCCGACGTCGCTCGTCGTCGGTCCGCCGCAGCCGATCTGGTCAACGTCGCGCGCGAGGCCGCGATCGCCCTCGTCGCCAAGGCGCTCGCCGACAGCGATCTCGACGTGCGTCTCGCCGCGGTCGTGGTGGCCGCGCGCATCCACATGACCGAAGCCGCGGATCTCCTGGTCCCCTGG
>JAIBCE010000089.1 GCA_019694315.1 Sandaracinaceae bacterium | reverse complement strand
GTCGCGGCCATGAGGAAGCTCCTGCACGCCATCTACAGCGTCGCGAAGAGCAAGCGCCCCTTCGTCCCCGCGATCCTCGCCGCTTCCTGAAGAAAGGGCTTGCGCGAGTACACGGTATCTCAGTCGTGCTCTTCGGCCGCGCGGACCATCTGCGCGAGGCGCGAGAGCGCGAGCTCGAGCACGGGCTTGCTCGGACCGAACGAGAAGCGCGTGTGATGCGCGAAGCGCGAGCCGCGTCCGCCGCGTCGCTTGCCCGGATCCACGTCGAAGAACGCGCCAGGCACGGTGATGATCTTCTGCTCGAGCGCCGCACGGAAGAACGACTCGCCGTCGCGCAGCGAGGGCGGAAGGCCCGACAGATCACCCCAGCAGTAGAACGTGCCCTCCGGCTCGAGATCGAAGCGCACGCCGAGGCGGCGGAGGCCCGTGAGCATGAGCTGCCGCTTCTCGGCGAAGACCTGGTGGATCGCCGCGGTCTCCTTCTTGGTCGCGTCCTCGTCGACGAGGCCGATCGCCGCGCGCTGCATGGGTCGCGACGGTCCTCCATCGAGGAAGCTGCCTGCGCTGGCCATGCCCTGGATCACCGACTTGGGCGCGACCGTCCAGCAGATGCGGAAGCCCGGATAGCGCCAGTTCTTGGTGAGCCCGTCGAAGAGCACCACGGGGTCGCGGTCCACATCCTCCACGTACGCGGCCGCGCTCGACATGCCCGCGGGCATCGGCGGGCTCGCGTCGTTGCGCCAGATGTAGTGCGAGTAGAACTCGTCGAAGAGGAGCGCGCAGTCGAGCTCGCGCGCCATCGACACCCACGCGCGGAGCTCCTCGCCACCGATCACCTTGCCGGTGGGGTTGCACGGGTTCGAGAGCAGGAGCGCCGAGAGGCCGCGTCCCATCACCTCGCGACGCAGCTGCCGCACGGAGAAGTCGTAGCCGCCCTCGGGATCGAGGAGGATCGGGATCGGCGTGAACCGGCGAAACACGTCGAGTAGCTCTTCGTAGGCCGTGTAGTCCGGAAGGAAGTGTCCCACGTGCACCGCGCCGATCGCGGCGCACGCGCGCATGATCGAGACGCGCCCACCGCCGCCGATCGCGACGTTCTCGGCCGTGTACTGCGAGCGCAGGCCGCGGCGGTAGAGCTTGTTGTAGAGGCTCGCCACGGTCTCGCGGAGCTCCCACAGCCCGGCCACGGGCGAGTACTCGTGGTCGGCGGGATCGACGGGGATCGACTCGATGCGCGGCGGCGCGCCCGGCAGCGGCCCGGTCTCCGGCTGGCCCTGTCCGAGGTTGCACCACTCCGGATCGTCGGGCCGGTAGCCGTGGCGCGTGGCCTCGGCGGTCACGTAGATCACGCCCGTGCGCGGCACGGAGCGGAACGCGCCGAGCGACGGTGCATCCGTCGCGGTGGAGGAGGGACTGCCGGAGCGCGTGGACGACGACATGGGCCGCAGAGATATCGGACTTGAAGGGCCGCGTCGATCGATCACGATCGAGCCGATGCGCTCGAAGGACGCCCCCGAGACCGCGCCGGCCGACGAGAGCCGCGCGCGCACCGACACCCGCCGACGGCCCGACGTGATCGAGATCCGCGGCCTGCGAGTGGAGTGCATCGTGGGCGTCTACCCGCAGGAGCGCGACACGCCGCAGCCGCTCGAGATCGACGTGCGCCTCGAGCTCGAGCCGGTGCTCGAGGTGCATCGATTGCGGCAGACGGTCGACTACGCGGCGATCGCCTCGCAGATCGCGTTTCTGCTCCAGCACTGCCGCTTCTTCTTGCTCGAGACCGCGGCGACCGCGCTCGCACGCCTCCTGCTCGCGCCGCCAGCCCTCGGCGAGGAGCGCGCGCGCATCCAGGCCGCGACGGTGCGCCTCGTGAAGCCGCTCGCGCTCGGGGGCATCGGCATCCCCTCGCTCGAGATCCACCGCGAGGCTGCGGACGTCATGCTCGGCCGCGAGGACAAGCCGTTCGGCACGGTCGACATCGTGCACGAGACGCGCGAGGTGGGCGTCTATCGGCTCAACGTCGCGCCCGGCAAGCGCATCCCGCTCCACGTGCACCGCGTGATGGAAGAGGCCGAGATGGTGCTCGGCGACAACCTCCTCCTGAACGGCGAGCCCATCGCCGCAGGCACGGTGCACAAGTGGCCGCACGGCCTCGCGCACCGCTACGACAACCCGAGTGATCGCTGGGCCTCGATCCTCTGCGTGGACTCACCGCCGTTCCTCCCGAGCGACGAGGTCGAGGTGAGCGGCGAGCCCGGCCGCGCGGTGCCGGAGCGCCCCTTCCTCGAGCGCCCCAAGATCACGGTGGGCGCGTGAGCACGCGTGTGCTGGTCACCGGCGCGAGCCGGGGCATCGGGCGCGCGATCGCACTGCGGCTGTCGAAGAACGCGCAGGTGATCGCGCTCGTGCGCAAAGACGGCGATGCGCGCGCGCTCGCCGACGCGAGCGGGGGGCGCATCGGGTCGCTCATGCTCGATCTCGCCGATCGCATCGCGCGCGCGCTGGTGGTCGCGGACGCGGAGCGATCGTTCGGGCCGATCGACGGGCTCGTGCACGCGGCGGGTCTGGGCGAGCACCGTCCGCTCGAGGCCGTCGATCACGCGCAGCTCGACGCGCGCCTCGAGCTCGACGTGCTCGCGGGCGTCGATCTGGCGCGCGATCTCGCTCGTTCGCTCCGCGCGCGGCGCGCCCCGGGGAGCCTCCTCTTCGTCTCGAGCACGCTGGCGGAGCGCCCCGCACCCACCACGAGCGTGTACGCGATCACCAAGGGCGCCGTGTCGTCGATGACGCGCGCGCTGGCGATCGAGCTCGCGCCCGATCGCATCCGCGTGAACGCGCTCGCGCCTGGCGTGATCGACACCGAGATGGTCCGCGCCCCGCGCCTCGCACCGGGCGAGCCGATGCCCGAGGGCGAGGCGCGCAAGGCGCGCGAGGACGCGCAGATCGCCGAGCTCGCGAAGCTCCACCCGCTCGGTCGTGTGGGCACGGTGCAGGAGCTCGCCGACGCCGCCGCGTTCCTCCTCGAGGCCCCGTTCGCCACCGGCACGATCCTCACCCTCGACGGCGGCCTCTCGCTCGGGTGACTCGCCACGGCGCCCCACGAGAGGCTCGTCGATCACACGCGGTGACGCGCTCGTCGCGTGCGTGGATGACGAGAGGCCAGAGTGCTCGCGACTCCCCTCGAGCCTGCCGGGCGCATTCGCGGAGGCGTGATCGGGAGTCACGAGGCTCGTGTGCTCGGTGACCGTGCTCGCTACCTCGCACGGCTCGGGGCATTGCCATCCACCGTCGTGTGCTCGGGGCCAAGGTCGCCGCGACGCAGCGGCGGTCGAGGCGGTCTCGCTCGTCATCGTCGACGGGGCACGAGCACGCCGAAGATCGTGGTGGTCCAGCCGTTGATGTGGCCGTGGTGATTGCCGATCAGCGCGCCGCGGGGGCCGAGGGCGTGGATCTCGTGCAGGTAGATGCGGCCGCGGACGCGACAGAGCACGACGGATCCGGGCACGAGCGCGGTGCTCGGCGTGATGGGCACGACGGTGACCTCTTCTCCATCGTGCACGACCGGCTCCATCGAGCGACCGCGCGGTCGGAACGTCACGGCCTCACCTCGCACCAGCTTCTCTGCGACCCACTTCACGTCGCGTCAGAGACGCGAGTCCGGGTGAGAGCTGACGCTCGCCGGCGTCTTCCCTCGAGGCACCGAGCCGGCTGGGACGATCCACTCGGTGGGTGTTCAGGCGTCGAGGCCGAAGCTGGGGTCGTCGTAGAGGAGATCGAATTTCGCCGCGTAGGTCTTCTCGACCTCCTTGCGGCGCACCTTCATCGTCGGCGTGAGCTCGCCGGCCTCCTGGCTGAAGTCGCGCTCGATCACGAAGAAGCGGCGCACGTGCTCGACGTGCGCGAGCTTGGCGTTGCCGCGGCGCACGGCGGCGCGCAGGCGCTCGCGCAGCTCGGGGTGCGCGACGATGGGCGCCATCGCGTCGGCCAGCGCCTGCGTGCGCGCGGTGGGGTTCGCGAGCAGCTCCTTCTGACGCGCCTCGAGGACCTCCTTCGTGCAGAGCCCGCGCTGCACACCCCACTCGAGCGTCTCGATCGGGCTCGGCGCGAGGATCGCGGAGACGAAGTTGCGCTTGTCGCCGTGCGCGAGGACGTGGCTGATCAGCGGGTCTTCTTCCTTGATCGCCTTCTCGATGTTCGCGGGCGCGAGGTTCTTGCCACCTGCGGTGATGATCAGGTGCTTCTTGCGATCGGTGATCGAGAGATAGCCGTCGGCATCGATGCGGCCCACGTCGCCCGTGTGGAGCCAGCCGCCCTCGAGCGCCTCGCGGGTCGCCGCCTCGTTCTTGAAGTAGCCCTGGAACACGAAGGGCCCGCGCAAGAGCACCTCGCCGTCGTCGGCGATCTTCGCCTCCATGGGCGCGATCACGCGGCCCACGGTGCCGAGCTTCACCTCGCCGGGGCGGTTGAGGTGCGTGACGACCGTGGCCTCCGTCATGCCGAAGGCCTCGTAGATCGGCAGGCCCGCGGCCCAGAAGAACTCGAGGATCGCGAGCGCGGTGGGCGCTGCGCCGGTGACCATCATGCGGATTCGCCCGCCGAAGACATCGCGAATTCGCTTGAAGAACAGGGCGTCCGCGAGCGCGAAGCGCGGATCGAGGAGGGGCGGGCTCGCGCCAGCGAGCTCCTTGCGCACGCGCGCGACACCCACCGAGACGCCCCAGTGAAAGAGGCGCTGGAGCGCCTTGGGGCGCTTCTCGAGCTCCGAGTGGATGCGGGCGTGCGCCTTCTCGAAGATGCGCGGCACGCTGCCGAAGACCGTGGGACGCACGGCCCTCAGATCGTCGAGCACGGTCGCGGTGCTCTCGGCGTAGGCGCCGGGCACGCCGCCCGAGACGCGACCGTAGAAGCCGAGGATGCGCTCGGCGGCGTGCGCCATCGGGAGGAAATTGAGCGAGAGATCGCTCTGGAGCAGGCGCTGCTGCCGCTCGCTCGCCTCGAGCAGCGAGAGCACGTTGAAGTGCGAGATCATCGCGCCCTTCGGCGGCCCGGTGGTGCCGGACGTGTAGATGAAGAGCGCGACGTCGCTCGGCGCAGCGGCGCTCGCGAGGCGATCGATCTCGGCCTCGTCGAGCGGCTCGCCGGCGAGCACCTCGGGCGGCCTCACGCGAGGGTCGCGATCCTTGAAGCGCGCATAGGCCGCGTCGGTCCACGGGACGATCGCGGCGAGGCCCGGGAGCTCGCGTGCAGCGGCGAGCACCGTCTCGATCTCGTCGTCGCCATCGACGATGACGACGCGCGCCTCGGCGTGATCGAGGAGGTAGCGGACCTGCTCCACGGTCTGCTGCGGGTAGATGCCGAAGCTCACGATGGTCGCGAGCTGCGCGCCGAGATCGTAGGTGGCCCACGGCACCTGCGTGGGACCGCAGATCGCGACGCGGTCGCCAGGCTTGGCGAGGCTGAGGAGGCCGCGCGCCACGCGGGCCGCGCGGCGATAGGCCTCGTCCCACGTCACCGGCAGGAACATGCCGCTGCGCTTCTCGAAGAACGCGGGCGAGCTCGCGCTCCGTGCGGCGCGTCGCCGGAACATGTCGCCGATGGTGCGCGCGCCGGCCGCCGTGCCGTGAACGGGGATCGCGGGTCCGTCGAACAAGAGCGTCATGCGGTCCTCACCTCGCGGAGGAGGGTCGCACGAGGCGGGTGCAGCGCGCAGCGGCCCTCGTGAAGGTGGCGCGTCAGGGCGCGGGCGACTCGAGCGTGTTCGGCGGGACCTCGGGCAGCGCCAGGTCCTCGCCACGCGGATAGACCCAGAGCACGTCGTCCCAGACCACGCCGCCGCGCGCGAGCACGAAGCGCTGCGACGGGTCGACGGAGCCGTCGGGGTTCATGAGGCGGTGGTCGCGGACCATGCCCTCGAGGAGGTAGTCGGTGAATTCACCGGCGTGGAGCACTCCGTCGTGTGGCTTGTAGTCGGCCTCGCCGAGCACGCCGCGGCGCAGGTACCAGCTGAGGTAGCCGCCCGCCCGGCGCGGCTCGGCGGTGTCGCTCAGCACGTCGCCGTCGGACGAGAAGAGGCCTACGCGGCCGGGCGCGCGCACCCAGTCGTCGGCGAAGCCGCCCGAGTGACACGTGTCGAGCGCGAGGATCACGTTCTCGGCGTGGATCTGCGACAGCTCGCTCGCGAGGTCGTTGTCCGTCACCGGGCCGTCGAAGAGGATGATCGTCTCGTCGAGGCCGTCGAGCTCGCTCGCGTCGCCCTGCGCGACGGGCTGCACGTTGCCGTGGCCCGAGAAGAACACGAGCACCACGTCGTTGGGCTGCGCGCGGCGGGCCAGCGTGCGCACACCCTCGAGGAACTGCGCGCGCGTGACCTGCGCATCGGTGAGCACGATCTGCTCGTCCACGCGCTGGAGGTGCGCGGCGCGCATGGCCTCGCCGAGGAGCGTCGCGTCGTCGGCGCAGCCGTAGAGCTGCGCGTTGGACTGGTACGCGGTGATGCCGCCGTAGAGGCCGAGGATGCGGCCCTGTCCCTGCGTGCCCGCGAAGCCGCCCCGCGGCACGGTCTCGCCCGCCACGTAGGTGACCGGCGGACGCATGCTGGTGGTGAGCGCGAACGCGCCGCGGCCCTGCGGCGCATAGCTCGAGACGACGACCTGGTAGGTCCCCGTGACCGGCGCGCTCATCTCCACCGTGCTGTCGAGCGCACGCTCGCTTCCGTCGGCGCCGAGATCGTTGGCGTCGTCGTTCACCCAGAGCTGACCGTTGGGGCCGATCACCGTGGCGATCGTGTCGAAGTCGCGCGACGTCACGCGCACGCGGATCACCGCGCCGCCCTGCGCCTCGAAGGTGTGGAACGAGCGCCCGGGGAACGCAGGATCCGCCGACGCACCGAGGCTCGACTGCACGCGCTGTCCGAGCGTGACCGCCTCGCCCGTGCCCGCGTTGGGGCTGATGCGGAGCACGTACTGGCCCGTCTGTCCGATGGGCGCCGTCGTCACGGTGAGCACGTACTCGCCCGAGACGGGCGGGCTCAGCTCGAGCAGCGCGTCGAGGGTGTGGGGGAACGCGTCGTCGTTCGTGATCTGGAAGCCGTTGGGCCCCTCGAGGCGGATCATCGGATCGAAGCCGTCGTACGACGGCACGTGGAATCGCAGACGCGTGCCCTCCGCGAGCGACAGCGCGTAGCGGTGAACGAAGCGCCCCGAGTCGTCGCGCTCGCCGGGGTCGGTGGGGCCAGGCCCGAGCATCGCGGACACCTCGGCACCCGTGGGGCCGAGCGCGAGCGGGCGAGGTCCGGTCACGGGCGCGTCGGGCGGCGGGCGATCGACGGCGACCATCGTGGACTCGTCGGCCACGGGGGCCGCGCCGCACGAGGCGACGACGGGGGCCGTGAGCGAGGAGAGCATCGCAGTGGCGAGGAAGGTGCGGGCGCGGGGAGAGGACATCGTGCGAAGGATAATCCGAGAGATGGAGAAAGAAGCGGCGTTGGAGACGCCGCGCCGGGCTCTCTCGCGCGGGGAACGTCGCGCCCGACGCGTCCTGGACCCCTCCATTGACGATCCTTGGACCACAATGGTCTACTCGGAGCGCAGGCCGCGGACGTCGCGCGAGCGCCGTCGGTTTTGCACCCTCGACGCCATGACACGCCGCCGATCCGAACGAAGCGAACGATCCGCAGAGCCCGCGCCGGCCGCCGCGCGCGAGCCCGCCCGCCCTCGGAGCCGAAGCCTGGGGCTCTCGCTCGACCCCGAGGATCCGCGCTCGCTCTACCAGCAGCTCTTCGACGAGATCGTGGCGCGCATCGGCAAGGGCGCGTTCCCGCCAGGCTTCCGCCTGCCGCCCACGCGCCAGCTCTCGGACGAGCTCGACGTGCACCGCAACACGGTCGTGCGCGCGTACCGCGATCTCGAGGAGGCGGGCTTCGTGGAGTCCACGGTCGGCCGCGGGACCTTCGTGAAGCAGCTGCCTCGCGCGAGCGCGACCGCGCCGCCGCCGATCGACACGCGCGCCGTCGAGCCGGCGCCCCACACCATCGCTCCTGCTCCGTCGCTGCCGTGGGCCTCGCTCCTGGCCGAGCGCGCCACGAGCGAGCCGATCCGTCGCGTGGCCAAGCGCACGCGACGGCCGCTCTTCGGGCCCGCGATCGATCTCTCGCGCCTGCAGCCCGGGCCCGACCTCCTGCCGACGAAGCTCCTCACGCGCTGTCTCGAGCACGTGCTCGATCGATCGGGCGGCCGCGCGCTCGGCTACGCGCCGCTCGAGGGCGCGGCCAGCCTGCGAGAGCAGATCGCGCTCGACCTCGCGCGTCAGGGTGTGCCCGCATCGGCCGACGACGTGATCGTCACGAGCGGCAGCCAGCAGGCGCTCGACGTGATCGTGCGCTCGCTCGTCGATCCCGGCGACACCGTGCTCGTGCAGGCGCCGACCTACGGCGGCGCGCTCCAGATCTTCGCTGCCGCAGGCGCCCGCGTGGAGGGCTTGTCGAACGACGCCGAGGGACCGCTCGTGCCCACCGCCGCGCGCGGTCGTCCCAAGCTCCTCTACCTGATGCCGAACCACGCCAACCCCACCGGTGGCTGCATCAGCGAGCGTCGGCGACGCGAGCTCGTCACGTGGGCGCGCGGACGTGGCGTGCCGATCGTGGAAGACGACTACGCCGAGGATCTCGAGCTCGACACGCTGCCCACGCCTCCCGCGATGCGCGCGCTCGACGGCGAGGTGCTCTACACGTCGAGCTACAGCAAGCGCCTCGTCCCCGCGCTGCGCATCGGCTTCGTGCTCGCGCCCGAGCCCCTGCGGCCCACGCTCTGCGCGCTCCAGCACACCGCGAGCCTCGGCAGCTCGCTCCTTCTCCAGCTCACGCTCGCCGAGCTGCTCGAGCGAGGCTACGGACGCGCACACGCCGCGCGGATGCGCGAGGTCTACCGCTCGCGGCGAGACGCGCTCGTGGACGCGCTCGAGAAGCACCTCGAGGGCCGCATCGCCGTGCCGCGGCCCGCGCGCGGCGTGACGGCGTGGCTGCCGCTCCCGTCGTCGATCGATCTCGAGTCGCTCGGCGAGACCGCACGCCGCGAGGGGGTGCTCGTGGCCACTGGCGATCTCTTCTCGGGCGCGCGCACCGACCCGGAGGCCGACGCCCACGGCGTGCGATTGGCCTACTGCTTCGAGCCCGAGGAGCGCCTGGCCGAGGGAGCGAGACGCTTCGCGAAAGCGCTCGAGGCGCACTGGCCGCAGGGCAACGCGAGCAAGCGAAGCAAGGGACCCCGCGCCGAGGGAGACGCCGCGCTCGTGTGAGCGCAGGACGGTCCTCTGTGCTCGCGTCGTCGCGGCCCGAGCCGCATCAAGCCCGCGTTCGTCGGCGACCCGCGAGCAAGAGTCCGAGCGCCGCGAGCAGCAGGGCTGCGCCTTCGCCGCGCCGGCTTCGCTCCCCGGCAACGGTGCAGCCGCAGTTGCCCGAGCTCGATGTGAGGTCGCCGGCGTCCGAGTCACCCAGCGCCGCATCGACGCGGGTCACGTCACCAGCGTCCGTCGCCGCATCGCCGCGCGCGGTGGCCGCGTCGTTGGTGAAGCCCGTGTCGATCGGGAAGCCGCCCGCGTCCTCGCCGCCCATCACGCCCGCGTCGTCCATCACCCCGGCGTCCGGCATCGCGCAGCCGGCGATGGGATCATTGACACAGCGACCGTCCGCGCCGCACGAGTCCGCCGTGCAGTCGTTCGAGTCGTCGCAATCGAGCGCCTCGTGCGAGCAGCTCCCATCGACCTCGCACGCATCGACGGTGCACGCGTCGCCGTCGTCGCAGTCGATGCGGCGCTCCTCGCAGCGGCCCGTCGTCGTGTTGCACGCGGCCTCGGTGCAAAGGTCGCCGTCGGCCTGGCCGCAGTCGGCGTCCGTCATGCAGCACCCCGGCACCGGGCTCGACGTGCACGTGCCCGCGCCGGCCGCGCTGATCTCGCACGCATTCGCGGTGCACTCGTCGCCGTCGACGCAGTCTCCGTCACCCACGCAGCAGTCGGCGATCTCCGCATGACCGCAGGTGCCCGTCGCGACATCGCAGCTGTCCGTGGTGCACACATCGCCATCGCCGCAGTCGGTGTCCGCGGTGCAGCAGCCGGGCACCCTCGTGGTCACGCAGCGATTCGTCGCGAGGTCGCACGACACCGGTGAGCACGTCGTACCTCCCGTGCAGTCCGCGTCGTCCGTGCAGCAGTGGGTGATCGGCAGGCTCTCGCACATCCCGCCGGCGCCCGTGCAGCGGGCCGTGGTGCAGACGTCACCGTCGTCGGCGCAGTCGCGATCGAGGTTGCAGCAGCGGGGGACCAGCATCGTCGCGCAGCCGCCGGGCTCGGCGCACATGTCGCTCGTGCAGGCATTGCGGTCGTCGCAGTCGAGCGCAGAGGGCGCCGCGCAGCTGCCTGCCGTGCAGACCTCGGCCCCGTCGCAGACAGCACCGTTGCTGCACGCGCTGCCATCGGGACGAGTCAAGTCCGTCGGGCAGGTCGCAAAGCCGGTGCAGACCTCCCCCATGTCGCAGACGCCCACGCTCGGGCGGCAGACGGTCCCGAGCGGGAGCACGGAGTCGCCGGGACACTCGGCGGCTGCTCCCGAGCAGAGCTCTGCCGAGTCACAGGCTCCCGCCGTCGGTCGACAGATGGTCTCGGCACCGAGGAAGACGTCGGTCGGGCAGACCGCGCTCAGCCCCGTGCACGACTCCTCGATGTCGCACTCACCCGCCGCACCGCGGCACACCGTGGTCGGAGGGGCATAGTTCGAATCGCACGTCGCACTGGCCCCCACGCTGCCGCTGCAGGTGTCCTGAGCATCGCAGACCGTCACCGGGGCCGGACCACACGCCGTGCCGACTGGCTCGGCCGCGTCGGCCGGGCACGTGACGGTCGTTCCATCACAACGCTCCTCGACGTCGCACGCGCCGACGTCGAGGCGGCACACGAACGTGCTCGGCCGAACCGCGTCGGCGGGACATGCGTTGCTGCCATTGCACGACTCGGCGACATCGCAGCCGCCCGGCACCGCCGCCCGACACACCGTGCCCGTCGCGGCGACTGCATCACTCGGACAGGCGTTGCTCGTGCCATTGCACGACTCGGCCACATCGCACCCGCCCGGCACCGCCGCCCGGCACACCGTGCCTGTTGCGGCGACGACGTCCGCCGGACATGCGTTGCTGCCATTGCACGACTCGGCGACATCGCAGCCGCCCGGCACCGCCGCCCGACACACCGTACCCGTCGCGGCGACTGCATCACTCGGACAGGCGTTGCTCGTGCCATTGCACGACTCGGCCACATCGCACCCGCCCGGCACCGCCGCCCGGCACACCGTGCCCGTCGCCACCACCGCATCCGAAGGACACGAGTTGCTCGTGCCATTGCACGACTCGGCCACATCGCACCCGCCAGGCACCGCCGCGCGACAGACGGTGGACGATGACGCAAACGTGCAACTCGTTGTGCAGCAATCACCACCATCACACTCCTCGCCCGCCTCGAGCATGCCATTGCCGCAGACAGCAGTGTCGCGCACGAACACGTACACAGCGCCAGACGGAGCGGCGCAACAATGATCGTTGTCGGGGGCTCCGACCAACACCGTATCTCCGGACACCGCGACCGCTCGACCAAATTGGTCGAGTGGCGCCCCGTCCGATGCCATCAACTTCGCCTGCTGCGACCACGCGCTCCCGCTTCGCACGAACACGTAGGCAGAGCCGGAGTCCGAGCTCACCCCATCGCCCCAGAGCGCCCCCACCACGGCCGTGTCCCCGGACACCGACACCGAATAGCCGAAACGGTCGGTCGCCGCCGGGTCCGACGCCGTCAGCTTCCTCTGCTGAGACCACGTGCTCCCGCTCCGCACGAACACGTAGGCAGAGCCCGCGCCCTCGTCGTCCAAGAACGCCCCCACCAGCGCCGTGTGACCCGACACCGACACCGAATAGCCGAAGTACTTCTCAGCCGCCGCGTCGAGTGCCATCAACTTCGCTTGCTGAGACCACGTGCTGCCGCTGCGCACGAACACATACGCTGAGCCTGATTCCGGGAAACCGTCATCGTGTCCGTACGCCCCCACGACGACGGTGTCCCCGGACACCGACACCGAAATGCCGAAGGCGTCATTCGCGGCGGCGTCCGACGCTGTCAGCTTCGCTTGCTGGGACCACGTACTCCCGCTCCGGACGAACACGTACGCAGAACCAGAGTTCGAACCGCTGTCGTCGTCAAGACGGGCCCCTACCACCGCCGTGTCCCCGGACAGCGACACTGAAGAACCGAACTGGTCTCCAGCCGCTGCATCCAATGCGCTCAGCTTCGCCTGCTGAGACCATGTGATGCCACTCCTCACGAAAACATAGGCTGAGCCGACGCCGTCGTCGTCGAGGGTCGCTCCAACCACGACCGTGTCGCCGGACACTGCCACGGACGCGCCGAAGCGATCTCCGTAGGCCGTATCGGACCCAACGAGCGTAGCCTGCTGTGTCCAGCCGCCCCCGCTCCGAACGAACACGTACACGCCCCCGGAGATCCCGTCGCCTTCCTCTGGCGCCACGACGACCGCCGTGTCGCCCGAGATCGCGACGTGGGAACCGAAGCGATACACCGCGCTCGCATCCGAAGCCGTCAGCTTCTGCTGCTGCGACCACATCGGGTCGATCACCACCGGGTAGCGTGCACCTGCCACTTCGACGTCGATGCGCAGGCCGCGCTCCGTCCACGCCATCCTCGAAGGCAGTGTGTGCCCGTCGGCGTCATGCGCGTAGAGGTCGCTCACCACGATCGCGCGGCTCCCCTGCGAGAGCTCGAGCGTCCCGTCGTCGTGCGCCTGGCGCGTGTAACCCTCCGCGTCGACCGCGACCTCGAGCGACAGCGTCTCGATCCCCGTGCGAGGCGCCCCCGCGATCGTGAAGCCCTGCTCGAGCCCCATCGGGCCGTGCGCGTACCACTCCGTCACTGCGCCGCGCGTCAGCTCGAGCCGCGTCGAGCTCACCTCGAGCTCCGCGGGGTCGACCGAGCGGCCGTCCACGCGCGAGAGCGAGAGATGCACCGCCTGCTCGCCTGAGCGATCGCCCAACGAGAGCGAGCCGTCGCGCGCCACCTCGACCTCGAGGTCCTGGTTCGGGTGCTGCGCGACCAGCACTCCCTCGGCCTGCCGCGCGAACGCGTAGCGGTCATCGGCCTCGCGCTGGATGCTCTGCACCAGCGCCGCGCGGAGCGACGGCTCCATCGGAGCGGCCTCTTCACGTGAGGCCCCGAGCGCGGCGGGCTCCCATGGGCCCACACCAGGCGCGGGCGATTCCGCGGTCACGCCCGTCTCCACGGTCTCGGCCACGACGGGCTCTTCCGTCGACAGTGGCGCCGAAGGCGCGCTCGTCGGCTCCGCGCAGCCGACCATCATCGAGACAAGAAGGGCACCCCCGAGCTTCCGAGTCATCACGCCTCCGGCGGTCCCGATGTCGCACACCGCCGGCCCCGCCGACATGACGGAGAACCCTACATCGACTCGCCAACACGACCGCGAGTCGTTCGCGCCGCGAGGGAGTGAAGACGCAGGTTCGTGGGGGCCGTAGGGTTCTCCGTCATAGCGGCCAACGGACGGACATGCCTGACTCGGCCGCATGAGGTCGGGCGATGGCAGGCACCCTGGGGCGACCCCGTTCGCGCGGGCGTGCATGGCCGCCTTCGTCGCCCTCGCGAGCTCCTGCCTCGACTCGCCACAGGGGACGGACGATGACGCAGACGTCTCGATCCAGGCCCTGGTCCCGGCGGAGGTCACGCGGATCAGCGTCGACGTGGAAGGGCCCGGCATCGGCGTGGCGACGACGGGGGAGCTGCAGCCCGATGGGGCTGGCCACTGGCGCGGCGTCTTGTCGGTCGCAGCAGGGGTCGACCGGAGCTTCACCGCGCACGCGTTCGACGCCGACGACATCGAGCGCTACCGCGGAGCGGCGACGGGAGTGACCGTTCTCGCCGACGCGCCCACCTCGGTCGCGATCTTGCTGCAACAGACCGAGCCGACGCCGACGCTGCTCGAGAGCCCGCCGGTGATCGTGGCCGTGGTGATCACACCGGGTGTGGTCACGGAGGGCGGACGCACGACTGTGGCGGTCGATGCCTACGACCCCGATCCGGGCGACACGCTCTCCTACGCATGGACCGCCCCGACGGGAGTGTTCGTGGACCCGGGGTCGGCGACGACCGAGTTCGTGGCGCCACACACGCCGGGGCCGGTTCCACTGCGCGTGACCGTCGAAGACAGCGCCGGCTCGTCGCGCAGCGTGACGATCGAGGTCGAGGTTCGGTCCGCATGCGGCAACGGGGAGATCGACGGCGCCGAGGAGTGCGACGACGGGAACACGCTCGACGGAGACTGTTGCTCTGCGATCTGCACTTTCGAGCCCGCCGGATCCGTGTGTCGCGCGTCGGCGGGTGCGTGCGACCTCGTCGAGACGTGCAGCGGCACGAGCGCAGAGTGCCCGGTCGACGGGACGGTGGACTCCTCGGTGATCTGCCGACCGAGCGCGGGCCCGTGCGACGTCGAGGAACGTTGTGATGGAACCTCGCCGTCGTGCCCCGGCGATGCACTGGCCGATGCGACCATCGAGTGCCGCGCGGGCACGACCGCCTGCGATGCCGCGGAGCTGTGCACGGGCCTGTCCGCCTCCTGCCCCCCGGACGCGCTCGCGACGGCCGGCACTGTGTGTCGCGCGAGCGCGTCGGCCTGCGACGCAGCCGAGGTCTGCACCGGTGCGAGCCCCTCGTGCCCTGCTGATGCGCCGGCACCTGCGGGCACCGTATGTCGGGCCGTCGCCGGCACGTGTGATCTGGCCGAGACGTGCAACGGCTCGAGCTTCACGTGCCCGATCGACGTCGTGCGCGCAGCGACGTTCACCTGCCGCGCAAGCGCGGGCCCTTGCGACGTCGCGGAGCGCTGCACGGGCTCGAGCGGTGTGTGCCCCGCCGATGCGTTCCAGCCCCCCCTCCAGTGTCGCGCGAGCGGGGGCGTGTGCGACGTCGCGGAGACCTGCACCGGCGTGAGCGCGCTCTGCCCAGCGAACACACGCGTGGCGGCGGGCACGATCTGCCGCGCAAGCACGGGGGTGTGTGATCCGGGCGAGGCATGCACGGGCACCTCCAACACGTGCCCGACGGATCGGCTCGCGTCCGCGACGACGGTCTGCCGCGCCGCGGCGGGCGCATGCGATGCCGCGGAGCTCTGCACGGGCACCAGCGCCGATTGCCCTGCGGACGCGCTGCGACCTGCGACCTATGTGTGTCGCGCGAGCGCTGCGGTGTGCGACGTCGCCGAGAGCTGCACCGGCGCGAGCGTCACGTGCCCGTCCGATGCATTCGCGCCGACGACGACGGTCTGTCGGGTCAGCGCTGGCGTGTGCGACGTCGCCGAGAGCTGCACTGGCACGAGCGCAGCGTGCCCCGCGAACGCGCGTGCGATCGCAGGGACGACGTGCCGCGCGAGCACGGGGACCTGCGATCCTGCGGAGACGTGTACCGGCACCGCCGACACGTGCCCCACCGATCGGCTCTCCTCGTCCACGACGACGTGCCGCGCGAGCGCGGGGGCCTGTGACCTCGCGGAGCGATGCACGGGGACCTCAGCGCTCTGCCCCGCCGACACGCTGCGCGCGGCGGGCTTCGTGTGCCGCGCGAGCGCCGGCAGCTGCGACGTCGCCGAGTCCTGCGACGGCGCTGCTGCAGCGTGCCCGAGCGACGCGGTGCTCCCCTCGACGACGGTGTGTCGCGCGGCCTCGGGCGTATGCGATGTCGCGGAGAGCTGCACCGGCACGACCGGCGTGTGTCCGGTCAACACGTTCGCGCCCAGCACGACCCTGTGCCGCGCGAGCGCCGGCCCATGCGACGTGGCGGAGTCCTGCACCGGCGCGAGCGCAAGCTGCCCCGCGAACGTTCGGCAGCCGGCCGGGACGATCTGCCGTGCTGCCACGGGCGGCTGCGACGTCACCGAGACCTGCACGGGGACGGGCAACACGTGTCCCACCGATCGGTTCGCCACCGCGGGCACACCGTGCCGCAGCGCGAGCTGTGAGGGAGGCGTGGAGACGCACGCCGCGAGCTGTGCGGGCGGAACGCCGAGCTGCCCCGCCCCCGTGACCGTGCCGTGCGACCCGTTCGAGTGCGGGCCGACGGCGTGTCTGACGATGTGAGCGCGCGAGCGCGGAGGGACGGATGAGAACAGAGAGCTGGAGCGTTGGGGTGAGGTGCTGGGGGCTGGCGCTGGTGGCAGCGCTCGCCTTCGGCTGCACGAGCGGGCCGACCGGTGAGGTGAGCCTCAACGTCGCTGCGCTCAGCGCCGCAGACGTGGATCGCGTCGAGGTGACGATCACCGGCGCGGGGATCGATCCCCCGATCGTGCAGGAGCTCTCGCGCGCAGGCGCGCAGTGGCGGGGCGCGATCGGCGGCATTCCCGCGGGCACGGATCGCACCTTCACGGTCGTGGCCTACGACGCGGGCGGGACGCCTATCTACGAGGGCACCGCGACGGGCGTCACGGTCGTGGCTGGGGACTCGGTCACTGTGGTGATCGTCCTCCAGGACGTCGACGAAGGCCCGGTCGGGATGGAGAGCCCGCCCGACATCCACTCGGTCACGGTGGTCCCCGGCGTGCTCGCGCCGGGCGAGGTGGCGAGCGTGTCGGTGAGCGCGACCGACCCCGATCCGGGCGACACGCTCACGTACTTCTGGCACGCGACGGAAGGACCCGTGCCTTTGCCGGACGGCACCTTCGTGGACCACATGGTCGCCGCCACCACCTGGACCGCGCCGGCCACGGATGGCGTGTACACGCTGACGATCACCGTGACCGACGCGAGCGGCTCGGCACGCTCGGTGAGCGTGGACGTGCAGGTGTCCGCCGCGAACGCGCGCGGCACCGCTCAGATCGAGGTGACGGTGAACACCTGGCCCGTCGTCACGCGCTTCGCCGCACAACAGGGCCTCGTCCCGAGCGCGGGCTCGACGAGCACGGTGGTGACTGCGACGGACGCGGACGGTGATCCGGTCACGATCACGTACTCCCAGGCCTGTGCGGGTGGCTCGATCGACGCGGCCGGCGTGTTCACGGCACCGACCGTCGACCCGACCTGGGCGGCCACGGGGAGCCTGTCCTCCTATCGCGCGGAGTTCAGCGGCGGCACGGGCGCCGTCCGGCTCGGCGACGGTACGGTGCTGATGGCCGGCGGCAGTATCGGCGGTGGGTTGGCGACGGACACCGCGGAGCGCTTCGACCCGGCCACGGGCCTGTGGTCGGCCGTCGCGTCGCTGGCCACGCCGCGTCGCCAGCACACGGTCGTCTCGCTCGCCGACGGGCGCGCGATGGTGATCGGCGGCTACGCGGATAGCGCGTGTTGGAGTTCTTCCATCGCGGCGACCGAGACGTTCGATCCTGCCAGCGGCGCGTGGTCCACCACCGCGTCGCTGAACGAGCTCCGATCCCATGGCTTCGGTGTGGCCACGCTCGACGACGGCGACGTGCTCGCGGTCGGAGGCTACCGATGCGATGGCGTCCCGCCCATCCTCGGTTCCGTCGAGCGCTACGACGCAACGGCGGACTCGTGGACCACCGTGGCTCCCATGCCCTCGGCCCGTTACAGCCACACGGTCACCTCGCTGCGCGACGGGCGCGTACTGGTCGCAGCCGGCTACACGCCGACCGGGCCTACGACGACTGCCTGGGTCTACGACCCGGTGGCGGACACGTGGGCCTCCACGGGAGCCATGGCTGTCGCACGCGATCGACACAGCGCGACGCTGCTCCAAGACGGGCGCGTCCTCATCCTCGGGGGCGTTGGCTCCTCGGGCACTCTTGCAGAGGCAGAGATCTACGATCCAGCGACGGGAACGTGGCAGTCGATGGAACCGATGCCTGTTCCGCGTGCCCTTCACACAGCCACGCTGCTCCCGGACGGCCGGGTCCTCGTGGCAGGGGGATCCAATTCGAGCGGGCTCGTGTCGTCCTCCGAAGTCTTCGATCCGGCGACGGGGCTCTGGTCGGCGCCGACGAGCCTCGTCACGGGGCGGCATGCGCACTCGGCCTCAGTCCTCTCGGACGGCCGGGTCCTCCTGGCGGGCGGCTATGGAGCCACCGCCGAGATCTGGTCCGGCTCGCGGCTGTGCACGCTCACCGCCACGGCATCCGATGGCCGCGGTGGCACCGGCACGGCGACCGCCACGGTGCATGTGACCGACGAGATCCGCGGCAACCGCGCGCCGGTCATCGACCGAACGTTCCAATCCAACTGGGAAGCTGGGGCAGGCGACGTCGTCGACCTCGAGATCATGGCGATGGATCCCGACGGCGATCCGCTGCGCTACGCGTGGACTGCGACCACGGGCACGCTGAGCGCGACGACGAGCGCCTCCACCACATGGACGAGCGCTGGCGCCAACGCCACGATCACGGTCCGCGTGAGTGACGCGGCCGGCCTCTGGGACGAGGCGGTGTTCGTCGTCGACGCGGGATGGCTGCAAGCGTTGGCGTCGGTCGGGACCGACACGAGCAACGTCGTCGCCGCACGTGCCGACCGAATTGCGCTCGCGCTGGACCCCGGAGGTCCCGTGGACATCGGCTCACACGTTGGGGTCACGAACGAGTCGCAGACCAGCGTGATCGTGCTCGACACGGGGGGCGAGCTCGTGTGGGAGCTCCCGTATCCAGCCTCTACGAGCATCGCTGGCATGGCGTTCGACACGGCGGGCAACCTCTATGTCGTCGGCACATTCTCGGAGGAGATGCCTGTAGGGTCTCTCTCCGTCGGCGCCCCTGAAGAGCGGATCACACCCGCCGGGCTCAACGATGCCTTCGTCGCGTCCTATCGATCCGACCGAACGTTGCGTTGGGCACGCACGCTCGGCACGGACTCCAACGACAGTGCGACCGGCGTCGCCGTCGACTGGGCTCGCGGAAGGCTCTTCGTCACTGGCCTGGTCGGGCCAACTGCGGTCGACTTCGACGGTGTCTACACCCGCCCCGCCATCGGCGTGGCCTACGAAGGATTCGTCGCTGCCCTGTCTCCTTCCTCAGGAGCGGTCCTTTGGGCGCACACCAACGACTCCACGGGAATCAACACGACCAACGCCGTTGCCGTCGATCTCTCGTCGGGCGACATCGCGGTCGGTGGCATTCTCTACGAAGGAGGCTCGATCAGTCTCTCGGGGTTGACTCGCTCCGCCTCCACCCCCGGTGGAGACGGCTTCTTGGCACGCCTCGACGGTGCCACGGGCACGGCCGAGTGGCTGCATGGCTACACCAACGCCTGGGCCGCCGTGCACGGCCACGTGGATGTGCGTTCCCTGGCTTTCGACGCCGCGGGGCGTCTGCTAGCCACGATCGCGTTCGAGGGGGCCATTCGTCGGGATCCGTTCGAAGGAGGCTCGACGACCTTCTCGCTGGGTTACTACGACACCCTTCTCACCCAGCTCGACGCCCTCGGGCACGAGCTCTGGTCGACGGCGTTCACTGGCTCCGGAGCAGAGTTTGCCAGGGTCGCCGTCGCGAACGACTCCAGCCTCTGGATCACGGGAAGCTACAGCTCTGGTGCCTACTTCTCGAGCTATGCCGCCCCGGGCTGCTCCTGCATGGGTGGCGCGTCGCTCGCAGGGCCGCTCCCGGCCATCGCGCCAGGCCGCCAGAGCGGCTACCTGATGCACGTGAGCTCGACAGGCTCTCTCCTCGAGCTCACCTCGTTGGGTGGAGGCGTTGGAAACGTGACCCCGAATTCGGTCGCCCTGGTGGACCGAGATCACCCGGTCATCGTCGGCGACATGACCACAGCGGGAGTCTCGGCGGAGGGCACCACGCTCGGCTTCTTGGGCGGTGCGAGCGACAGCTTCGTGTGGAACCACCGCGGCGGTAGCCACTGAGATCGCCATTCCTCGCACACCCTGCGAGGAACGCTGCGGATCGAGTCGGTTGAAGGGTGGCAGTCGCAAGACTGCCACCCTTCGTTGCAGGGTGATCGCTCAGCGACTCTCCCAGAGCTTCGCGGCGAGCTGGGTTCTGCCAGTCACTCCAGCTCGCTTGAACGCTGCCGTCAGGTGCTTCTCGACGGTGACCTCGGAGCAGCTGAGCTCGCTCGCGATCTCCTTGTTCGAGAGGCCGCGCGACATCCGCAAGACGACATCGGCCTGTCGCTCCGTGAGTCCGAGTCGGGTGACCGCCAACTGCACACGATCGTCGACGGACAGCGCACCACGCGGGCGCTCGATCACCACCAACCGGTCGACTTGGTCGTTGTGTCGCACCGGGTGCACGTCGAAGGCGGCGCTGCCCGTGCCCACCGCCTCGGCGATGCGCTCGAGCAGCTGGGCCCCCTCGGCGGCGAGGCGCCTCATCGCATGTGCATTGGCGGGCTCGACGTGACCTCGCGCATCGAGCACGAAGACCGCATGCGGGTGCGTCGTGAGCACCGAGGCGAGCGCATCGCGGATCGCGTCGCGCTCCGCCCGGCTGGACGCAAGCGACGCCGATGCGTCCGCGCGCTCGATCGCGGTACCGAACGCGACGCCGACCCACGGCATCATCACGTCGAGCACGGCGAGGATCGCGCCCGCCGACGGTGGGTCGCACCACACGCGCACCGCGCCGATCGACTGGCCGCCGTACTCCATCGCGCGCGTGAGGAGCGATCCCTCGCGGGCACCGTGCATTCGAAGAGGCATGTCGTCGCCATCGACGAAGAGGCGGATCTCGACGCCCTCGGCCTCGAGGTGATCGCGCAGATCACGCGTCAAGACCTCGGCGATCGAGTGGACGTCGGTCCGCCGCGCGACCTCGCGACCGAGGCGCTCGACCATCGAGGCCCGGGCCTCGACACGCTCGCGGTACACGCCCTCGACAACCTTCGTCGCGAGCTTCGACGTGGTCGGGCCATCAGGCTGTTGGCCGACGGCGCCGGGGTGAGGCACGACGGGAAGCTCGACGACGTAGATGCCCTCGCGGTCGTCGATACGCGACGCCACGGTTCGGGGTGGCGGCAGATCGACGTGCGGGGTCACGCTCTCGAGCGCGTAGAGGTGGGCGCGGAACACCGCCGACGAGCCTTCCGTGTCTTTCCTCATCGGAACGTGGATGAGCGCGTGTCGCGCACCGACGCGCTGGACCGACGCGGGGGCAAGCACTCCCCAGCCGTCGGTGAGCAGTTGTGTTGAGTGGACGAACTCCAGCATCGCGTACGGGTCGAGCGGGAGCGAACGTTGGCTGCGGGGTCGCGTCAGGTCGGCGAAATGCTGCGAGGCCTGCCGCAGCGCCGGGCCCCCGACCTCGGGCTCGGCGAGCTCGAAGAGCTCCCGGATGACCCGCCACTCCAGGAGATCGCCCGCGATCAGCCCGTCGCGATCGATGTGGTGTCGAGACATCCAGCCGCGCACGTCCACACCCGCCAGAACACACATGTCCACGAACGCGAGGCAGTAATTCCCACGGACCTTGTTGCCGAGCTCACCGAGCGGGACCTCGACGCGCTCGTCGTCGAGCACGAAGATGTGCAGGCCACGTCGATCGTCGTCGTCGAGGATCGAGCCGATCAGCGTGGCCTCGGGAAGGCCCATCGCAGGCGGCCCAGCCGCGAACGCGATGCCGTGAATGCGCTGGATCGCTGGCGCGGGGCGCAGCGGAGGAGGCGTCACGATCTCGATCGCGCAGAACGGCGGCGCGAGCTCGAGGAAGCGAGTCCGGAGACACGGCCACGCCATGGGCGTGAGCTCCGTGGCCACGAACCGGAGGGCCTCGCGCATCGACGACTGCTTCGGCCAGTGCGCTTGGTACTGCCGCGGCATGGCGCGCACCGCGGCCGCGACGCGCTCTTCACCGACGCGCGCGATCGCGTCCTCGAAGAACCTCGCGTAGGGATCCCAAGGCACGTGCGCGCCGGGCTTCACGTCGAGCGGGTCGATGCCGAGCTCGTCCCAGAACGGACGCGAAGGGACACCCAGCCGCTCGAACACCTCGAGGTTCGAGAGGACAGCGATCGCCTCGACGTGGGTCACAGGGTCCGAGGCTCGCGCGATGGACGGCGCGTCCTCGATCCCCCGTTCGGGGGAGGAGACGCCCGCGCGCTCGAGCATGTCGGTGTTGCCGAACACAGCCGTCGCGTCGGCGTGCGTGATCGTCGCGGGCGCGAGGCCATCGGCGCCGAGCAGCTCGTCAGGGAGCTCGAACAGGTACACCGCATGGCGCCCCGTCTCATCGACCGCGAGGTCCAACAGGCGCACCTCGGGCAGGCCCATGCCGATGGGGAAGCCAGCGAGGCCCATGGCGTTCATGCGGTGCCAACCCGCGAACGCGTGGAGCGGCTCGGGGATGCTCACGCGGATCGTGAGCCGTGGCGCCTCCGTATCGACGATGGACATGTCGAGACAGGGCCAAACGGCCGGCGCGAGCTCGCGGAGAAGGAAGCGGAGCGCCTCGCGCGTGGTGGGCTGCGGCGCCCAGTGGCCGCGGAACTGGAGGGACAGCTCTCGGACGGTTGCGTCGATGCGATCGGCGCCGACGGTCTCGATCGCACGCTCCGCGAAGCGCGCATAGAGGTCCCACGGAACTGCGAGCCCGGGCTTCGCGTCGTGGCGCGAGAGGCCGAGCGACTCCCAGAACGCAGATGTCGCGACACCCGCTCGCTCGAACATGTCGAGGTTGCCGAGCACAGCCATCGCGTCGGCGTGCATCGTCCGCACGCTCTCGCTCTTCCCCTCGCCCGTGCTTGCCATTCCGAGCGAGGAGGGTACCGAACTGTCGCCTCGTGACCAGCTGGAAAGCGATCTCGGCCGTGTCGATCAGGCGCTGGGGTCGCGTGGAACGCGACCGGCCACGCGAGCTCTCGTACGTCGCGGCACGGGTCGAGAATTCAGCGGCGCCCTCGCACGCTCGAACGCGCTCAGCGCGCGTCGACGCCTGCGTCGGACGAGCCGCTGCTGCCTGCGTCCGCGGTGACGCCCGCGTCAGTGAGGCACTGGCTCACGACGTCGGCGCCCTCGGTGAGGCCGGCCACGCGGAAGCGGGTGCCGACGAAGGTCACGCCGAGGCTGAGCGCGTCGCAGTCGAGATCGGTGGGATCACCGGGCTGCCAGGGCTCGCGACGCACGTCGGCGATGCGGTTCAGCTGACCCTCGAGGATGTTGTACTCGGTGCTTCCGCGACAGATGCCCACGTTCTCCGCGGTGCTGAGGAGATCGACGATGCTCCAGCGCCCCGCGACCGTGATCGTCGAGAGGTTGCCATCTGCCGCGATCACCCCCGTGGCGATGGCGTCGGTGAGGCGCACGAGCACGCCCGTGTCCATCGCGGGGAAGAGGATGTCCACGCCCGACGGCAGCCGCGTGACCATGACGCCGTCGCTCACGTAAGCGTTGTCGTCGCTGATGATCGGTCGGCTGAGATCGCCACCGACGTACGAGTCGGAGCGCACCCACGTCCAATCGTGCTGATCCCAGGCCGGCAGCGGTGCGGGCGCGCCGCCGATGAGCACGTCGCGCGGGCCGCGGATGTCGACGACGGGTGGCGTCATGTCGTCGACACCGTCGGCGCTCGTCGTGAACACCGAGGTGGTGATCACCGTGCGGATGCGCGAGTCGTTGGGCGTTCCGTTCCAGCCCGCGATGCGGATCACGGGCAGACCGAAGCCCTCTTCCTGCGCGGCGCGCGCCGTGTCCTCGAGGCCTGGGACCGTGATCTCGACGAGCGGATAGAGCGAGGCGCCGAAGACGTTGTCGATGCCGTCGGTTCCGTCACCGGGCGGACGCGGAATGCCGGGCGGGCGGCACTCGGTGTCGTAGGTGGGCGCCTGCGTGAAGCGGCGATCGAGGTCGTAGCCGATGTCGCGCCAGCCATCGCCCTGATCGAGCGAGACCATGCGCAGGCCGAACGAGACCTCGCCCACGTCGACGCCGTCGTCGGGGGTGCCCGGCCGCGTGGGTGGCTGGTGCGACGCGACCGGGCCCGCGTCGAAGTTGCTCGCTGCATCGACCGCGCTGTCGATCGTGGACGGCCCGGCGTCGCGCTCGACGAGCTTCGGATCGTAGACGATGCAGCCGGCAAGGCTGCACGTCGCCGCGAGCGCGCCCGCGCGTGTGAGGACCAAGGTCGCTCGTTCGTACGTCGGCATCGAGCTCGGGCTCCTCGTCACTGGTAGGGGCTCGGGACGACCTCGTCCTCTTCGGGAGGAGGCGTCGCCATCGTCGTCGGCGTGGAGGTGGTCGTGCTCGTCACGGGCGGTGTCGTCACCATCGAGGTGCTCGACGTCGTCGGACGATGGCGACGCCCCTCGGTGCGTCCCGTCTCGTGCTCGTCGACGGCCGTCGGCGGAACGTCCCCGACTTGCTCGGACCCCTGCTGGGCCCCGACCGGACCGGCCCCGACCTGATCGGCCCCACCCGTCGCCGTCGTGCCCGTGCCGGTCGGCGCGGCCGCGGTGGTGGTCGCGGCCGGCGCCGACGGCGGCGGTGCGACGGGGCTCGTGAGGGGCGGAGTCGTCGGCCCGACGGCCGTCTCACCGCTCGACTGTGTGAGCGCCCAGCCGAC
>JAIBCE010000088.1 GCA_019694315.1 Sandaracinaceae bacterium | reverse complement strand
TGCGGGGTCTCTGCTACATGACGGGCGTGAAGACCTCGCTGACGGGCATCAAGCCCACGCACATCCCGCACATCGGCAACTACCTCGGCGCCATCCGTCCGGCGCTGCGCTTGTCCGAGACGTACCGCACCGCGTACTTCATCGCCGACTACCACGCGCTCACCACGGTGCGGGACGCGGCGGCCCTGCGCGGCTACGTGCACGACGTGGCGGCGACGTGGCTCGCGTGCGGGCTCGATCCCGACAAGACCGTCTTCTATCGACAGTCGGACGTGCCCGAGGTCTTCGAGCTGAGCTGGGTGCTCGCGTGCATCACCGCGACCGGTCAGCTCGAGCGTGGCGTCGCCTACAAGGACGCGATCGCCAAGGGCGAGGCGCCCAACGCCGGCATCTTCTACTACCCGGTGCTGATGGCGGCCGACATCCTCCTCTTCGACACCGACGTGGTGCCGATCGGCGTCGATCAGCGTCAGCACGTGGAGCTCGCGCGCGACATGGCCAACCGCGTGAACCACCTCTTCGGAGACGGCACGCTCGTGGTGCCGGAGCCGATGCTCACCGAGGCGCCTCTCGTGCCTGGCCTCGACGGCCAGAAGATGAGCAAGAGCAAGGGCAACACGATCCCGCTCTTCGAGGGCGGCAAGAAGCTCCGCAAGCTCTGCATGTCGATCGTCACGGGCTCCGAGACCCTCGAGGAGCCCAAGAAGGCCGACGGCACGCCTGTCTTCGAGATCTACAGGCAGCTCGCGACGCCCGAGCAGTCGGCCGAGCTGGCGGCCAAGCTCGCGGCGGGCCACTTCGGCTGGGGCCACGCGAAGGACGCCCTCTACGAGGTGATCGAGGGCACGTTCGCGCCGGCGCGCGCGCGCTTCGCCACGCTTCGGGCCGACCCGGCCGAGCTCGATCGCATCCTGGCGCGCGGCGCCGAGCGGGCTCGGGTCGTGGCCCAGGGCACCCTCGAGCGGGTCAGGTCCCGGACCGGCATCCGCTGACTCGAGGCTCGCGACGGGATCGTCTTTGATCCCCCGCAACGTTTGCATAGCCCTGCATCCGATGCAGTCCGGGGCCGGGTGAGGGGGCGGCGCCGCGCCGGATCCGCAGAAGATCGGGGCCGCTCCTCGCCGGAGGTCGCTGGAATGTCACTTGCGTAGGGGGACGCCCCGTGGCTCTCCCTCTCCACTCCACCGCCCCCCACGCCGGCCTCGCCGCGCGTCGGGGGCGTGCGCGGTCCCGCGCCGGATTCACGCTCATCGAGCTGATGATCGTGGTCGTGATCGTGGGCATCTCGGCGGCGCTCGTGGCGCCCGCGATGATGCGTGCGATGGCGATCAACCGCACGAACCGCTGCCAGTACGACGCTGCGCGTATGTTCCGTTCCGCGCGCGCCAGCGCCATCGGCACGGGCCGCGCGCACCTGGTCCACATGACGCCGACCTCGGGCGACGTCCGCCTCGACGTGTACATCGGCGACTCCTCGAGCTGCGCTCGCTCGGGCTGGACGCAGATCGTGGGCGGCGCGATGGCGCCCGTCGACCGGCTCTGGGAGACCGACTACACGGCCGGCGGCCACGGCGTGGGCCTGACGTTCCGCAACGTGGGCGGCGGTCCCGCGCCGCAGCAGGTGTGCTTCGAGCCGCAGGGCGATCGGCTGACCCGCACGGGCACCACCGGGCAGTTCACCCGCGCGGCCACGACCGTCCTCTTCGTGATCACGCGCCTCGAGAACGGCTCCGACACGGGCGATCCCGAGCGGCAGATCCTCCTGCCGCAGTTCGGGACGCCGAGGGTGTTGCGATGAAGGCACGCACGAACAAGCGCGCACGCATGAGCGGCTACACGCTCGTCGAGGTGATGCTCGCCGTCGCGATCCTCGCGGTGGGCGCGACGGGCATCCTGGGCCTCCAGGGCATGGCGATCCGCGGCAACCAGGAGGCCAACGAGTACGCGACCGCCACGCGTACCGTGGAATTCTGGCTCGATCGCTATCGCATGGACGCGCTCGCGTGGCGCACCGGCGGTGCGGGCACGCTCTCGTCGCCTGCGCTCTTCAACAACACCGAGCTCATGCGCTCGATGCCGGCCGCGGGATCGACGGGCTGGTTCGTCCCCGTCCCCGCCTCCGCGGGCACGTTCCCGCCTGCGGCCCAGCTGACCGCCAACGGCAACCCTGCGCCCCCGGCCGGCGCACCGACGCCGGTGTACTGCACCCAGGCGAACATGACGTGGGTGTACGGTGGCACCGCGGTGCGGGTCGACGTGCAGACCTTCTGGCGTCGCCGCGGCTGGGTGAACACCGAGGGCACGCTCAACTGCCCCGCGATCCCCGATCGCAACCTCTATCACGTGGTCCGTGCCTCCACGCTCGTGCGCTGGATGCCCGAGAACCCGCGTCGGGAGACCGCACCATGAGCCGCGTCCGCACACGCCTCGGTGCGCCGCGCGCGCGCCTCCGCGCCTCTCGGGCTCGCGCGGGCTTCACGCTCGTCGAGATGATGATCGCGCTCACGATCGGCGCGATGGTCATCGCCACCGTCTACACGATCGGCTCCTCGGCTGCGCGTCACTTCCAAGAGCAGCAGCGCATCTCGCAGGTGCAGCTCTCGGTGCGCCTCGCGCTCGATCGGATCCGCCGAGACATCGCGCGCGCGGGCTTCCAGGCCACGATGAACAGCGCGCTCGACGCGACCTGTGGCCCGCCGCCCGGCACGCAGATCCGCGGGCTCCTGCTCCAGGATCGCGCGTCGGCGGCGGCCTTCGCGGGCATGGTCGATGCGGCCGCCGTGCAGGGCGATCGCGTGCTGATCACCGGCAACTTCCGCACGGGCGACAGCTACGTGGTGCGCGAGTGGTCCGGCAACCAGATGCGCCTCGGCACGAATTTCCTCGGCTACCGTCGCAGCTTCGCGGCGCAGCCGATGGTGGACGACTCGATCGACACCGCGCTCGTGGCGCAGACGTTCTCGCCGGGCACGGCCCTCATGGCGCGGCTCGGCGGCGGCATGCGCGTGTGGACGGCGGTGTCGACGGTGACCGCGACCTCGGTCGGCGGCACGGCGGGCAGCGCGACGATCACGACGACCTCGGCGCTGCCGAGCTGTCCAGGTGCCGTCGGCCTCGAGGGCTGGGCGCAGGGCGGCGTGACCGTCGCCCCGATCACGCAGGTCCGTTACGAGATCGTCAACGCCACCACGTTGCCCGCGCTCGGCCTCGCGCCGCGCAACGCGAACGTGACCGGCGCCAACACCGTGCTCACGCGCACCGAGCTCAACCCCACGACCGGCGCGATCATCGACGGTCCGCTTCCCATCCTCGAGTACGCGGTGCACTTCGACGTGGACGTGTTCTCCGACGTCTCCATCGCCACCAACCCCTCGCGCGTGCAGATCTTCGACGACGCGGCCGCGGCCACCGAGACCCAGCTTCGTCCCGGCAACATCCGCGGCGCACGCATCAGCCTCGCGGCGCGCACCTCGGAGCAGGACTCGCACCTCACCCAGGCAGTGCCGGCCCTCGGCGACGGGACGCCCCGGGTGTTCCGTGTGTTCGGCGACCGTGACGGCGCGGCGCGCGTGCGCTCCGCCTACACCGAGGTCTTCATCCCCAACTCGAGCTCGCGATGAGGGAGCCCATGAGACGACATCGAGACGTTCGGGGTCTCGCGCACCCGGAGAGCGGCGCGGCGATGCTGGTCGTGATGATGGTCCTGCTCGTCGTCACGGCGAGCGCCACCCTCGCGGTCTACTCGTCGCAGTTCGAGATCCGCGCCACCGGCCATCAGCGTCAGGCGATGCAGACCTCGATGGTGGCCGAGGCCGGCCTCGTGGCCGCGACCTCGACCGTGGAGATGCTCGGCGGCGCGCGCGTGCTGCGCTGGCGCATGGAGCAGAACCGGCGCGTGGGGCGACAGCTCTCGCCGGACGAGCCGCCCCTCGGGACGATGAACTCCGAGACCGAGCGCCTCGCGTCGAACGAGATGGTGCCGGCCACCGCGCCGAACCTCCTCTACCCCACGACGGACGCAGCGGGCTTCGGTCTCTCGGCGTTCCAGCCGCGCTTCATCGTCGACATCACCGACGGCTACAACGTGCTCCCCACGTTCGTGGGCCAGGCGGCCGGCACGCGCGTCGACGGCAACGGCACCGTGCAGCTCCAGTACTACGTCACGACCCTCAGCTCGCGGGGTCGGATGGTCCGCAACGGCGTGGTCGACGACGCAGGCGGCACGACGACGGGCGGCGTGACGACCGCGCCCGTGCTCACGGTGCCCGAGGCGTCGCTCACGGCCGACCGGAGCCACCTCAGGCGAGACATCTTCGAGACCGCAGCGACCTCTCGCGCGGTGACGATCTCTGGGCCCTATGCGCCGATGTGAACGGAGGAACGCGATGAATCACTTCCACACGTGGACTCCGCGAGTGCTGGCGTTGCTGGTCGCGATGGGCAGCCTCGCGCTGGCGAGCGGCGTGAGCGCTCAGACCGACCCCGACGTCCGCAACGTGCGGCCAGCGGTCATGCTGCTCGTCGATACCTCCGGCTCGATGGAGTACGCGCTGAACGCGCGCTCGGGCACGGTGGCGGGACGCGTGGCGGACTGCACGCGCGCCGAGCGAGATCGCTGGATCTCGATGGTCGAGGTGCTCACCGGCCCGATCTCGTCGTACTCGTGCAGCACGGTCGACCGTCGCACGGGCACGGGCTCGGGCGGCGTCGGTGTGTTCTCGGGCGCGCCCGACCAGTACTACCCGCTGCCGTTCGCGCAGCCGCGCTCCGGTCCGTACCCCTACAACCCGCTCAACCCCTCGAATCCGTCGCTCTTCGTGCAGGGCAACGGCATCCTCGACACGTACCTCGAGCGCGTGAAGTTCGGCTTGATGGTCTACGACAACATCTACGGCATGTACACGGGGGTCGACGAGGACCTCATCATGATGCCGGAGGCGAACTACCTCGCGCGTCCGCTCGACTCGGTGGGTCCGCGCGGTGACTACTCGTACGGCCCGAACCAGCGCCTCACGTTCCCCGGCTGTGCGACCACCTACATGGTGAACGCGGGCTCGCGCCACGAGACGGCGCCGACCGCGGTCGGTGGCGCGCTCGTGTCGTACGGCATCGACGATCCGGGCGATCCGAACCGCTTCCGCACGGTCAACGCCACCATCCAGGAGCGCCTGCTCACGACCCGCCCGTACGGCGCGACGCCGACGGCCGCGATGCTCCAAGACTACGAGTACTACCTGAACAACCATCCGGACGCGGCGCCGCCGACCACGCCGGGCGCGGCCGATCGCCTCGCCGCGTGCCGCCCGCAGTACGCGATCCTCATCAGCGACGGTCAGCCCACGGATCCGTTCCGCACCACGATGCGCTGCGACACGCCGGGCTACCTCTGCCCCTACGATCGCTCGACCGACATCGTGTCGCGCCTCTGCGGCGTGGGCCCCGACGGTCGCTGCACGAGCTCGCGCTTCCGCGGTCTCTTCGCCGTGCTCTTCCAGCCCGGCACCGCCGCCGACGCGGACGTGACGCAGGCGACGGCGATCATGAACAACATCGCGGCCGTCGGTGGTACCTGCCGCACGCCGGGCGCCTGCGCGTACCTCGCGGACGACCCGGCCTCGCTGAGCGCTGCGATCACGGCGGCCCTCGATCGCGCGACGCCCGGCACCCGCACCCGCACCTCGCCGTCGTTCTCGTCGGTCTCGCTCGCGGGCGGCGCGCAGGGGCAGTACGAGCTCACCTCGGGCTTCCTCGTCGGCGACTCGACGCGCCCGTGGACGGGCGTGCTCAACCGTCAGCGCTGGGAGTGTGATGGTGTGACGCCGGTCGCGCGGACCCTCGCAGGCCGCGATCGCTTCGGCGAGACGCTGAACACACAGCCGACCCGCATGATCCGCACGATCGCGATGGGGGATCCCAACTACTCGCGCGGCATCATCATCGGGCCCACGGCCTCGTCGTATCCGCTGCCGGCGGCGCCGACGGGCTCCATCACGCGCGGCTCGGCGCCCGCGATGACGCAGCTCGTCGTCGGCAACGGCGCCCTCACGCCGCAGCACTTCGGCCTCGCGGCGGGCGACACGGTCCAGCGCGCGGCGACGATCACGTGGGTGCGCGCGGATCCGACCTCGGGTCGCGAGACGCACCGCATGGGCGACATCTATCACTCGCAGCCGGTGGTCGTGACCGCGCCGCGCGGTGACATCTCGGACGAGTCGTACAACCTCTTCCGACGCATCCCGGCCGTCGCGGACCGCACCCCGATGGTCTACTTCGGCACCAACGACGGCATCATCCACGCGATGGTGCTCGCGAGCGGCACCACCCCGATGGGCACCGTGGTGACCGAGGGCCAGGAGCTCTGGGGCTTCGTGCCGCCGGCGGTGCTCCCGCTCCTCAACGGTGCGCGCAGCGCTCACCAGTTCCTCGTCGACGGTCCGCCGGTCGTTCGCGACGTCTTCTTCCGTCGTCGTCCGGGCGATGCGCCCGACGGCTCGCAGTACCACACGGTGCTCCTCATGGGCCTCCGCCAGGGCGGCACGCAGTACATCGCGCTCGACGTGACGAACCCCGAGGCGCCCGTCTTCCTCTGGCAGTGGACGCACGAGCACATGGGCGCGACCTACGGTCGGCCCGCGCTCACGCAGGCGCTCGTCGATCTCGGCAGCGGTCCCGAGGAGCGCGCGGTGGCGATCCTCCCGGGCGGCATGGGCACGCGCGGCCCGGGCTCGTGCACGCTGCTCCCGACGAACCGCGCGCCCCGCAGCGCCGGTCAGACCACCGACGCGCGTCCGCAGAACTCCTGCTGGACGGGCGGCGCGGGTCGCAGCTTCCACGTGGTCGACGTGGCCACCGGCGAGCGCATCCGCTCGTGGGACGCGACGACCATCCAGACGCCGATCAGCGGCTCGGTCTCGCTCTTCACGGGCCAGACGGGCTCGATCAGCTCGCGCGCGTACGTGACGAGCGCCGATGGCGTGCTCTGGCGCCTCGACATGTCGTCGTCGAACCCCGCGGATTGGACCTTCCGTCCCTTCCACGACATCTACTGGAACGACGGCTCGCTCGCGGGCCACGCGTCGATGGACGCGCCGATCATCTCGATCGACAGCCAGCGTCGTCCGGTCGTGATCCTCGGCACGGGTGACCTCGAGAACCTCGAGACCCCCGGCAACAACTACGTCGTGTCGCTCGTCGAGAACGCGACGGCCACGCCGTACGTCGCGGAGGCGGAGATCAACTGGGAGATCCGCCTGCGTCCGCAGGAGATGGTCACCGGTCCGCTCGAGCTCTTCGATGGGCGCGCGTACTTCGGCACCTTCATCAGCGGCGCGACCGCGAGCGACGCGTGCAACTACGGCACGAGCCGCATCTGGGGTGTCGACTACCAGCAGCGCGGGTCGGTGCCGACGGGCTACGCCACGCCGGGCTCGAGCCGCTCGCCGGCCTTCGGCTGGGAGGCCTCGGCGTCGGCAGGCACGCGGACCTTCTCGCAGCACTACATGGATCTGGGCGCGAACCAGATCGTCATGGGTGTCGGTGTGACGCAGCGTCCGACGTGCCTCAGCACCACGACGCTCTCGGACCCGTACATCGGGCCGCGCACGCAGATCAACCAGATGGGTGGCGGTCAGTTCGAGCTCGTCGCGCAGGTGAGCTCGGACGCGACCACCTCGGGTGGCGCCGCGACCGACGTGCAGACCGTGCGTCGTACGCTGCCGGCCCCCATCTCCTACACGCGCACCGTCAGCAGCGCCGCCGTCGCGTATTGAGCTCGCTGGGCACCATCCATCGTGCGGAGCGCGCGAGGACGGGTACCATTCGCCCAACATGATCCAGACGCGAGGCTCTTCTCTGCTCGCCCTCGTCGCGCTCGTCGCGGTGGGGGCGAGCGCGTGTGGTGACGACGAAGCGACGACCGACGAGCGGGGTGAGGCGACCGAGATCGTCGAGCCCGTCCCGGTGGTCGAGCCCCCGCCTGCGCCTCCGCCCGATCGCAACCCCGACGGCTCGCTCATCGAGTCCGACGAGACGGTGGGAGGACTGCGTCTGCCGCGCGGCCTGCGCGAGGTCGCGTTCCACGAGCGACAGCACTTCTACGAAGGGCCTTACGTGCCCGAGGCGTACGTGAATTACTTCGGGCCGCGCCTGCTCACCGGCACCGTGGAGCGCCTGCCCGGTGGAGGAGCGCGCTACGTGGAGGCGACGGCGCGCGAGGCACGAGGCGGGGTCGTCGTGATGGACGTGCTGATCTCGGGCGCAGCCGAGGGCACCTCGCTCGTGACGATCGACGAGCGGCCTGCGGCGCCCGTCGACCCGCCGAGCGAGGCCGAGCTGCGGCGCCAGCTCCGCGAATCGCTCGGCGAAGAGCGCTGACGCCCCGTGTCGGTGCGCGAGCTCGACGAGGGCTCACGACCGAGCGGTGAGTCGGACTCCGGCGAGAGCGTCGAGCCCGCCGCGCGCTCGGGCTCGTCGTGGTCCGAGCCCGCCGCGATCTCGACCTACCTCTGCGCGCGGGCGCTCGGGCTCGTGTCGCTCGTGGCCTTCGTATCGCTCCACGTGCAGCTCGACGGCCTCTTCGGCAGCGAGGGCCTCGCGCCGCTCGCGCCACGCCTCGCGCGGCTCGACGTGTGGCAGGCGCCCTCGCTCTTGTTCGTCACGGGGGCGAGCGATCACGCGCTCCATGGCCTCGTCGTGCTCGGCGAGCTCGGCTCGATCGGCCTCGCGGTCGGCGTCTTGCCCGGGACACGCTCCTCTCCGAGTCGCTGATCCTCGCGGCGGTCGCGAGCCCCTGGGATCGCGCGTGGATCTCGCCCCGCGCGCTGCCGCAGGGGCACGTGCTGCCGCGGGTCGCCATCGCGTTCCTCGCGTGTCGCCTGCACGTCGCGAGCGGGCTCGTGAAGCTGCTCTCGGGCGATTCCACGTGGGCCGATCTCAGCGCGCTCGAGCACCACTTCGAGACCGAGCCGCTGCCGACTCCGCTCGCCCCCTTCGTGCACGCACTGCCCCCGTTCGTGCTCGCGATGATGGTGCTCGCGGTCTACGCGCTCGAGATCGTGCTGCCGCTCGCCGCCATCGTGCGCCGCGCGCGCATCGGGGTCGTGGCGGGCCTCGTCGCGCTGCAGCTCGCGATCGTGCTCACCGGAAACTTCGGCTTCTTCAATGCGCTGTCGGCGCTCCTCACGCTGCCCCTCCTCGACGACGCGCAGCTCGCCCGCGGCCTCGCTCGCCTCCGCGCGCGCTTCGTCGTGGAGCGCGAGGCGCCGCGAGGTCGCGCCGTGAGCTCGGTGCTCGCCGTGGCGCTGATGCTCTCGGGGGCCCTCGATCTGTACGCCACGGTGGGTGGCATGCTGCCCGAGCCGATCGCGGCGGCGCGCGCGAGCCTCTCGCGCCTGCACCTCACGAGCGAGTACGGTCCATTCGGCGTGATGACGACGGTGCGCCGGGAGATCGTGCTCGAGGTCTCCGACGACGGTCGTGTGTGGACGGAGCTCTCGTTCCCTTACAAACCGGGCGATCCAGCGCGTGGCCTCCCCATCGTGCCGCTCCACATGCCGCGTCTCGACTGGATGCTGTGGTTCGCAGCGCTCGGCGAGCCCGACGACGCGCCGTGGATCCTCGGCCTCGAGCGCGCGCTCCTCGACGACCGCCCCGCGGTGCGCGCGCTCCTCGATGCGCCCCCTCCGATCGGTCGCATCCGCCTCGTGCGTGCGGTCCGCTACCGCTACCGCTACGCGCGCGACGGCGAGCACGTGTGGATCCGCGACGAGCGCGAGCCCTTCGGTCCGACCCTCACGCGTCGATGACGCTCAGTGTTTCTCGCGCCTTCGGCGCGGTCGGGGGCGCACGGGGAGAACCCGGCGTGGCGTCCCCAGGGGCCTCGGTTTTCGCGCCTCCGGCGCTCGAGGCGGGGGCCCGACCCCCGCACCCCCTCAGAGACCTAGCAAGAATCGATTCGGGGCGCCTCGCGGCGGGGTCTGCGCAGCAGACCCCTGGAGCGGGAGCGAGGAGGAGTCTTCGACGATCGAGCGACGCGGGGTCCGGGGGCGCCTGAGCCCCCGAGCGCGCGCCGAATGGCGCGCAGAAACTCAGTCTCGGATCGAGGCGCGATCCCAGCGGAAGAGCCACGAGAGGGTCTCGGTCTCGGTCTGCTCCGTCGGCTCGCCCATCATGTCGGGCGCGAGGAACACCGTGCGCTTCTCGGCCTCGATGCGATGCGGAAGGAGCGTCGAGGCCTCGAGCACCATGCGCATCGTGCCGTCGATCGAGCGGATCGAGGGCGCGCCACCCAGCGTCTGCGCGTCGTAGTGCGCGGTGACCTCGAGCGAGACGCAGCGATGGTCGTCGTCACCTTCGAAGCACGGCCCGGTGCCGAGGAGCGAGGTCATGGTCGACTGGTTGGCGGGCTCGCCTGCGCTCGTCTGTCGCTCGTCGCGCAGCGTGACGATCTGGTTCGGCTCGATCGTCAGCCCATCGAGGATCACGATGGGCCCGAGGAAGCTCGAGGCCTGCTGCGTGAGCATCTCGGGCGCGCCGGACACGACCGGGCCGACCGACTGCCAGCCGGGGAGCATCGTGACCTCGGGGCGCGCCGCGCGCGCGACCGCGCTACGGATCGCGTCGCCCGAGCGCTCGGGATCGATGAGCGAGAGCGCGTCCATGTCGCGCGTGAAGCGCGTCGAGGGCACGAAGGTCATCGCGACGAGGACGCCGTGCAGCGTCTCGGCGGGCCCTGCGTCGTCGGGCAGGCGCAGCGAGAGCTCGCTCGTCTCGATCGACGTCTCGGCGCCGTGCCGCCGTACCGCCACGCGGTAGCGCGCCACCGCGCGGCCGCTCGGTGGAAGGCCCGTGCGCTCGACGCTCCGAGCGCTCTCCACCCGGCCCCGCGCACCGGCGGGCCAGTCGAGGTGGAGCGCGATCGGCGCGACGGCGCCTCCGTGCGCGATCGCCGCAGGCTCGGTAGGCGCGGCGCGCGGTGCGGCTGTGCGCGAGGGGCCGGCGTGCGTGCCCTCCGTGCCCTGTGCGGCGCTCTCGTGCGTGCCCTCCGTGCTCGACGGCGTGGCCTGCCCGTTCGCGCCCTCCTCGTGGCCACACGCGACCAGGAGACAGAACGCCGAGCACGCGGTGAGGACGCTCGTTCGCGGCATCGCGCCACTGTACCGCAACCCCTCGACGGATCGGTGCTCTGGGGACGGGTGCGCGCGCGCGTCGGGGGCTCTATGCTGCCGCCCCCGTCGGCTCCTTGGCTCCCACTCGGAGAGGTGAACCGTGATCGAAGAGCATCCGCGCCTGGCCCTGACCTTCGACGACGTCCTTCTGCTGCCGGGCTACGCGGACTTCCTCCCGTCGGACGCCGACGTGCGCACGCGCTTCACGCGCGAGCTGCGCCTCAACATCCCGATCCTCAGCGCGGCGATGGACACGGTGACCGAGTGGCGCACCGCGGTGACGATGGCGCGCGAGGGCGGCATCGGCGTGGTGCACAAGAACTTCTCCCCCGAGGACCAGGCGCGCGAGGTGCTCAAGGTCAAGCGCGCCGAGAGCGGCATGGTGCTCGACCCGGTGACGATCGAGCCGTCGCGCTCGCTCCGCGAGGCCTTCGACGTCATGCGCAAGCACGACATCTCGGGCCTGCCGGTGGTGGAGAACGGCAAGCTCGTCGGCATCCTCACGAGCCGCGACGTGCGCTTCGAGAAGAACGTCGGCCAGCCGGTCGAGAAGCTCATGACGAAGGAGCTCGTGACCGTGCCGGTGGGCGTCTCGCAGGATCGCGCGCGCGAGCTCCTTCACGCGCATCGCATCGAGAAGCTCCTCGTCACGGGCGATCACGGCGAGCTCGTCGGCCTCATCACGATCAAGGATCTGCTCCAGGCCGACCGCTATCCGAACGCGATCAAGGATGGAAAGGGTCGCCTGCGCGTGGCGGCGGCGATCGGCGTCGGGCCCGATCGCGGCGATCGCGCGGCCGCGCTCGTCGCGGCGGGCGTGGACGTGCTCGTGATCGACACGGCGCACGGCCACAGCAAGGGCGTCATCGACGCGGTGAAGAACACCAAGCGCGAGCACCCGCACGTGCAGATCGTGGCAGGCAACATCGCCACGGCCGACGCGGCCGAGGCGCTCATCGAGGCCGGCGTCGACGGCATCAAGGTCGGCATCGGTCCCGGCTCGATCTGCACGACGCGCATCGTGGCGGGCGTGGGCGTGCCGCAATTCACGGCGATCGCGGACTGCGCCCGCGCGGCGGCCAAGCGCGACGTGCCGGTGATCGCCGACGGCGGCATCAAGTTCTCGGGCGACGTGGTGAAGGCGATCGCCGCGGGCGCCGAGACGGTGATGATCGGCTCGCTCTTCGCGGGCACCGACGAGACGCCGGGACAGGTCGTGCTGTACCAGGGCCGCAGCTACAAGCAGTACCGCGGCATGGGCTCGCTCGGGGCGATGCGAAAGGGCAGCAAGGATCGCTACGCGCAGGCCGACGTGGAGGACGCGGGCAAGCTCGTGCCCGAGGGCATCGAGGGCCGCGTGCCGCACCGCGGACCGCTCGGCAACGTCGTCTACCAGCTCGTGGGCGGCCTGCGCGCGGGCATGGGCTACACGGGCTGCCGCACGATCGCCGAGCTCCGCACCAAGGCGCGCCTCGTCCAGCAGACCGCGCAGGGCCTCAAGGAGAGCCACGTCCACGACGTGGTGGTCACCGAAGAGGCGCCGAACTACCGCGTCTGAGCACGCAAGACGTCGAGAGAGCCCCCGTCGGTGGGTGTACGCGCGGGGTAGGGTGGATGGACCCCGAGCTCCTCGACCTCCTCCTCGCGCTCGACGGCGTGGCGCAGTCGCCGCGTCATCATCCCGAGGGGGACGCCCTGTATCATTCGCTCCAGGTCTTCGAGCTCGCGACGCACGCGACCGACGACCGTGAGCTCTGGGCGGCGGCCCTCCTCCACGACGTGGGAAAAGCGATCGACGACGACGAGCAGGGCCACGACGAGATCGGCGCCGATCTGCTCGAGGGGCTCGTGAGCGACCGTGTCGTGTGGCTCGTTCGCCATCACCTCGATCTCCTCCGCGATCCCAGGCGCACGCGGCGCGCGCTGATCGGCACGCGGGCCCTCGAGGATCTCGAGGCGCTGCGGCGCTGGGATCTCGGTGGCCGCTCTCCTCGAGCTCGGGTGCGCGCGCCCGAGCTCTGTCTCCACATGGTCTTCGCGACCCCACCTCTTGCCCCCGAAAGGACATGAGCCCACGTGAGCCCCTCTCGTTCCAACCGCACCACGAGCCCTGCCCCGAGCCCTCTCACGACCACGAAGCGCGCGATCGCCGCGTGCGACACGTCGTCGCCACGGCGCTGACGCCCAAGCAGCGCGAGGCCGTCGAGCTCCACTACTTCGAGGGCCTGAGCCAGTCGGAGATCGCGCGTCGGCTCGGCGTCACCCAGCAGGTGATCGAGAAGCGCCTCCACGGCGCCACGCGCGAGGGGCGTCGCGTCGGGGGCGCGCTCGCGAAGCTCCGCGTGGCGCTCGCCACGCTCGCCTGATGGGCATCGAGCGTCACGGAGGTCTCCGCGCGCAGATCGCCGCGCTGGCGGCCGAGCTGATGTTGCACGAGGAGGTGAAGCAGTACTTCACCGCGAAGCGCCTCGCGGCCAAGCGCCTGCTCGGGCGCGGTCGCGCCAAGAGCCTCCGCTACCGACCGCACGATCTCCCGAGCAACGGGGAGATCAAGGATGCGCTGCTCGAGCTCGTCGAGGAGACCGAGGGAGAGCGCCGCTTCGAGCGCCTCTTCGCGATGCGCATCACGGCCCTCGAGGCGATGGAGGCGCTCACGCCGTTCACACCGCGCCTCATCGGCTCGGTGGCCACTGGCCACGTGCGCCGCGGCAGCGACGTCGATCTCCACGTGTTCGCCCCGCATCCGCTCGACGTCGTGGCGCACGTCGCCGCGCTCGGCTGGTCGCACGACGTGCAGCACGTCTCGATCGTGAAGGGCGGAAGGCCCATGGACTTCACGCACGTGCACGTCGAGGACGTGTTCCCGCTCGAGCTCACCGTGCACGAGCCCATGGCGCTGCGTCATCGCCCGAGGAGCAGCACGGATGGTAAGCCGATCGTTCGCCTCTCGCCCGCCGCCGTGCGTGCGCTCTGCGAGCGCGAGCACCCGCAGCAGTGGGCACGCTACGTCGCGCACGGCGAGGTGCCCTCGTGGCAGGAGCTGGTCGAGGGCGATCAGCGCACCTTCTGGACCAAGTAGGTCTCGAGGCTCGGGAGATCGAGGAACGTGCGGATGTGGAGGCCGACGCGCACGGCGTTGCGGATCGCCTTCGCGCCGCGGCCGAAGAGCCGCAGGCTCGTGAGGTCCGAGAGCGTGGCGAAGTCCTCGGTGACGATGCCGTCCCAGCGCTCGTCGCCACCGAGGTGCTCGTCCACCGCGCCGCGCACGTAGCCCCTCACGGGGTGGATCTCGAGCGTCATCGGCGTGTGCTCCTCGTACCAGCGACGGAAGAACTCGCGGCGATCGAGGCCAGGACGCTGACGGAAGAGCGTCAGCAGCGTGCACGCGCCGCTCGGCGGCACTACCACCTCGGTCGTGCGCTGGGACGTGGCGGTGGGACCGAGCGGTGCGAGCGCGCGCTCGGCCGCCTCGATCGTCGGCCGCGAGTGCGACGTCACCAGCACCATCGGCGTGCGCCGGAAGGGGATCAGCGTGCGGCGCGTCGGAAGCGCCTCGGTCACGTGCGCCGTCACGTCGAGCGAGGCGACGCGCTCGCGCACGGCATCGGCCAGGCGTGGGCCGATCCGATCCCGCGGCCGAACGAGGAGCGCGAAGTCCTTCAACGGACGCCCACGCCGATCAGTCGACTTCCCGCATGAGGGAGAGCATCTCGTCGGGCTCGATGAAGGTCGTGACGCGCTGCTCCTCGCCGCCCTCGGAGCCGTGCATCACCACGAGCGGCAGGCCGCGCTGGTTGTAGCTCGCGAGCAAGGCGTCCTCCTCGGGCGTGCGCTGCGAGAGATCCACGTGCACGGCGATGAAGCGCTCGCCCTCGCGCACGACGCGCGGGTCGCTGAAGGTGTCGCGATCGAGCTCGCCGCACGCGCCGCACCAGCTCGCGCCGAAGTCGACGATGAAGGGCGTACCGGTCGAGCGCGCCTCCGCGAGCGCCTCGGTGAAGTCCTCGCGCCACTCGATGCGCGCGCCCGGCGGCGGGAGCATCAGCCACATCACGCCGAGGAAGCCGCCCGCGGTGCCGAAGAGCACGCCCACGCCTTTGCGCGCGCGCTCCACGTTCGTGCCTTCCTTGAAGTCGAGGTGGATCGCGCCGATCGCGACGGCCGCCACGACGAGCGCGATCGCGACGCCGAGCAGCACCCAGTCGCGCGTGAGCACGTCGGTGAGCTGCGGCACGAGGTTGCGCAGGTAGAAGAGCGCCATCACGAGCATGACGATGCCGAAGACGCTCTTGACCGCCTCCATCCACGGTCCGGACTTGGGCAGGCCCACGGCGAAGGTGCCGACGATCCAGAAGAGGGTGCCGAGCCCGAGCGCGTACATGAACATGCCCGCGCCGCCGAGCACGATGTCGTGCGTCTGCCCGATGTAGCCGAGGAGGCCCACGATCGCGGGGCCGGTGCAGGGCGCGGCGATGAACGCGGACACGAGGCCGAGCGCGAACGCGCCCTTGGGGCCGATGCCGCCGACGTCGGCGAGCTTGTTCTGGAGCGACATCGGCAGGTTCAGCTCGAACGCGCCGAACATGGAGGCCGCGAGCGCGACGAAGAGGATCGCGAAGGCCACGAGCACGATCGGGTTCGCGAGCCAGCTCCCGAAGACGCCTCCCGTGAGGCCCACGAAGATGCCGAGCGGCACGAACGGCGTCGCGATGCCGAGCACGAACACGGTGGAGAGCATCGCCGCCTCGGCCTTGCTCTTGGCCTCGCGCGCGCCGAAGACGCTCACGGTGATCGCGATCATCGGGTACACGCACGGCGTGAGCGCCGTGCCCAGGCCCACGAGGTAGATGAGGCCGAACGCGAGGAGGTAGTTGCCCGAGCCGAGCGCGTCGGTGAACTGCGTGCTCACGTCGCTCAGGAAGTCCGCGCGCGCGACGGAGGGGCTGCCGAGCGCGAGGAAGGCGATCGCGGAGGCCAGGAGGGCGAGCGGGGCGAGGGCGCGACGACGAGACGGCATGGCGGTCGATCATTCTACTCCGCGCGGGCCGCCCGTCTCGTCCCGCCGACCCTCCGATCGGAGGAGCGCCGCAGGTGGGCGCGTCGGGTGGCCCTCCGCGCCGCCGTCCGTCATCCCAGCGCGGGCGAAGCCCGCAGCCCAAACTTCCGAACCTTCGCGCCGCGCGAAGATTCTCGGAAGTAGTAGAACAGCGCCATGCGCTTCCGTGCCGGTCCGAGCGTCCTCCGTGTCGTCGGCCTCCTCGGGCTCTGGGCCCTCGCGGGCTGTTATCGCACCCACATCGTCGTGGGCCCCGACGCAGGGCCGCCCACGCCGGACGCGTGGAGCCCACCGCCGCCGGACGCCTGGCGTCCCGATGCCTGGGCCCCGGACGCGTTCGTGCCGCCGAGTGAGTGCGCGCGCGACCTCGACTGCGCGGGCCGCCTCTGCGTGCAGGACCTCTCGCTTCCGCCGCGGGACCTCGAGCTCGTGCCGCTGCACTGTGCCGGCCCCGTCGGCACGCTCCCACCCGGCGCGGAGTGCGATTCCAACGCGGCGTGTGATCACGGCATGTGCGCGCTCGCCGGCGGCTGCGTCGATGCGTGCCTCAGCGCGGCCGACTGTCGAGCCGGTGAGCGCTGCGCGCGCGTGCCCGTCGTGACGAGCGAGAGCAGCCTCCAGTTCGCACAGGGCTGCGTGCGCTGGGTGGATCCGCCGTCGGGCGTGAGCGTGGTGGCCAACGACACGCTCACGTTCCCGTCGTTCTCCACGCAGCGCGTGGTGATCGATCCGCTCGCCACCCCCACGCGCTTCACGTTGCTCGTGGCCGACGCGCTCGACGACAACCGCTACGTCTCCTCCGTCGCGACGAGCGCGGGCGAGACCGTCTTCGACGCGTTCCAGCTCGGCGCGGTGCGCCAGGACCTCGTGGTCGCGCCGTTCCAGGACCACGTGCCGATCCTGGTGCCGAACGGTGATCGGGACTTCGCGCTGGGCACGGGCTTCGTCGCGCAGCTCGAGACCGGCGCGACCACGACGATGCACCGCCTCGTCATGGATCGCGCGAGCGCCGGGAGCAGCGTCGACGTGAACGTCTTCTACGTGGGGGTCGCTCCCCCGCGCGGAGGCTCGCCGCCGCTCGAGGTGCGCAGGATGCTCGATCAGCTCGGTGTCCTCCTCGGACGCATCGAGCTGCGCGTGGGGCGCGAGCGGCACTTCGTCGTGCCGGGCGCCACCGCGCGCACCTTCGAGATCATCGAGAGCGACGCCGAGGTGGGGGACCTCTTCGCGTATTCGGCCGGCGCCGCGCGCGCCGCCATCAACGTCTTCCTCATCCGGTCCGGCTTCGATTTCCTCGGGATCGCGGGTGGCGCACCAGGAGCGATGGTGGTGCACGGCACGCGGGGCTCGGGCATCGCGATCGGCTTCGAGGACGTGCTCTCGTTCCTGCCGATGGCGCCCGACGACGAGCTCGGCACCGTGATCGGCCACGAGATGGGCCACTTCGTGGGCATGTTCCACACGACCGAGATCGACGGCACCGTGATCGAGCCGCTCTCGGACACGCCCGAGTGCTCGCTGGCGCAGGACAGCGACGGCGACGGCATGCTGATGCCGTTCGAGTGCGACGGCTTCGGCGCCGACAACGTGATGTTCTGGGGGCCCTTCCAGGCGGCACCGCGCTGGAGCCCTCGGCAGACCCGGATCTTCCAGAACGCGATGGTGCTCCAGTGACGATCCTCCCGACCCGCATGATGCTTCGGCCGACCCGCGAGAAGCATCGGGCTGGCCTCGCGAAGCTTCCCGAGGCCAGCCCGAAGCTGCTCCCGACGCGCGAGCTTCGCCGTCACGACCACCGTCGCGTCTGCACGCTCTTCGCGATGGGCCTCTCGCTCGCGCTCTCGCTCCCGCTCGGTGCGGCGCACGCGCAGCGTGTCGCGCCGGGCACGACTGACCCGGCCCGGCCCGTCCTCGCGGTCCGTCCCGAGGTGCTCACGCGTGTCGAGCATGCGCTCATGGCGATCGACTCGTCGGCGTCACCACGCGCGTGGGCCGCGCTCGGTGCAGAGGGCCTCGCCGCGCTCGTCGTGATCCTCGACGACGGCGCGCGCCCGGTGGGGCTCCGTCGCCGAGCGGTGATCGCGCTCGCGCACTATCCGGGCGAGGCCGCCGCGGCGCTGCTCACCTCGCTCGCGTCGAACGCGGCCGAGGACGACGTCGTCTCTCGGCACGCGCTGCGCGTGCTGGCCCAGCTCCGTGGACGCGACGCGCTACCTGCCGTGGAGCGAGCGCTCTCCGATCCGCGCGCGACCGTTCGCGAGGGCGCGGTGCAGACGCTCGCGTCCCTCCGCGATCGACATGCGATCGAGGCCGATCGCGCGCGCACGCTGCTCACCTCGCTCCGCGCACACGAGCCCGAGCGCTTCGTCCAGGTCGCCATCGATCGCTCCCTCGGCGCGCGCTGAGCGGCCCCAACTCGGGCTCTCTGCTCAGCCCGGCTCGATGCAGACGTCGCCCACGCAGGTCATGGGCGAGGGGCACGCCGCACCGCCGGCGCAGCTCGGTCGGCGGCAGATGCCAGAGGTCGGGCTCGAGCACACGTAGGGCGAGGGGCACACCATGGTCGGACCGCAGCGGAGGATCTGGCAGCGACCGCTCGTGGGCGAGCACGACATGCCAGCGCTGCAGTCGAGATCGGTCACGCACGTGCGCACGCAGGCGCCCACGTCGGTGTCGCAGCTCGTGCCCGTGGGGCACGCCTCCCCGCCCACGAAGCACGAGCACACGCCGCCGGGCGCGGTGTCGTTGCAGAGGCCCGGTCCACCAGGGCAGTCGACGGACGCGCTGCACTGCACCGGGCCGAGATCGGTGCGCCCAGCGTCGTGGCCCGCGTCGAGCACGAGCGCGTCGGGTGGGACGAACGCATCGAGCTCGTACGCGTCGGCAGCGACGGGCGCATCGACCGCGGTCGCGTCGTCGAGCACGCGCGCATCTTCGGCGCGCGGGGCGTCGGTGCCAGCCGCGTCGAACGCGCCGCCGTCGGGGCTCGGCGCCGCATCGATCGAGCCCGCGTCGCTCGCCCACGCATCGGCTCCGGCGTCCGCTTGCGCCGCGTCGAGCCCTTCGAACGCGTCGGGTCGCGCGGTGTCCCCACCGCAGCCGCTCGCAGCGAGCGCGAGCCCGAACGAAACCGTCACCACCGCACGCACCATGCCTTTCGTCTACACGGCCTCGCGTGTCGACACCAGAGCACGACGAGTGGTTGACTGAACCGGTGTTCAGTCGTCAGCATCGCGCGATGCCCCCGCCGCTCGCCAACCCGCCCAACCCCTGGAGCGCGACGCACCTCGAGCACGGAGACCACCTCGACGTGCCGCCTCCGCTCGCGCGCCTCGAGATCCACGAGGAGCGGGCCAAGTCGATCCTCGCCCGCAACGACAGCCCCGATCTGGGCTTCCGCTGGTCGCTCAATCCCTACCGCGGCTGCTACCACGGCTGCGCCTACTGCTACGCGCGACCGAGCCATCAGTACTGGGGCTTCGGCGCTGGCTCCGACTTCGAGCGAAAGCTCGTCGCCAAGATCAACGCCGTCGAGCTCCTCGAGGAGGCGCTCGACGATCCCTCGTGGCGCGGGGAGTCGATCGCGCTCTCGGGCAACACGGACTGCTATCAGCCGATCGAGGCGACCTATCGGCTCACGCGGCGCGTGCTCGAGCTCGCGCTCCGCTACAAGCAGCCGCTCGGGGTGATCACCAAGTCGAGCCTCGTGCGCCGCGACGTCGACGTGCTCGCGGAGCTCGCGCGCGTCGCGCGGCTCAAGGTCACGATGAGCGCGGCGATGCCCGACGACGATCTGGGTCGCGCGCTCGAGCCCTACGCGAGCCCCATCTCCAAGCGCTTCGAGGCGATGCGCGCGCTCGCGGATGCGGGGATCCCGGTGGGGATCTCGCTCGCGCCGATCATCCCTGGCGTCAACGACGACGCGGTGCCCCGCCTGCTCGAGCGAGCGCGCGACCACGGCGCGCAGTTCGCGTTCATGACCATGCTGCGCTTGCCGCGCGAGGTGCTGCCAGTCTTCGACGAGCGCCTCGGCGAGGTGCTGCCACTGCGCGCCGAGAAGGTGCGCGCAGGCATCCGCGCCATGCGCGCCGGTTCGATGAACGATGCCCGCTTCGGATCGCGCATGCGCGGCGACGGCGAGCGCTGGCGGATCGTCGAGCAGCTCTTCCGGCTGCACGTCGAGCGGCTCGGCCTGGCCACGTCGGAGGCCGTCGTCGAGGAGCCCGCGACGACCTTCGAGCGACCCCGTCGCCAGCTCTCGCTCTTTTGAGAGAGGGAGAAAGAATCGCCGTTGGGGACGCCACGCCGGGTTCTCCCCGTGCGCGGCACTTCGTGCCTGTGCGCGGTGTCCGATCGCCGGGGGTTGCGCAGCTCACCCCCAGGAGCGCGCCAGAAAGCGAGGCTTGGGGAGCGTCGAGCAGGGGGGAATGGGGGGGGAGTTGCCGACTCCCCCCGACCGCGCCGCAGGCGCGGGAAATACGGAGTGTCTTCGGCCGCGAGGTGCGCAAGAAAATGCGCGCGCCGGCTTTTCCGCTGGCGGGGGAGCCGTCAGGGGGTGCGCGCGCGAGACGCTCGTCCCGAACCCTCCGGGGTGACACCGACCTCGGCGCCGTGGTCGGCCAACGTGAGTCGGGCGCTGCGCGAGACGCTCGAGGCCTTCGCGTCGGAGATCGTCACGAGCGAGATCCTCGTGAACGCGCTCGCCGACGGCGGCTACCAGGCGGCCCCCGAGCGCGCCGACGATCTCGAGGAGTTCGCGCAGGGACCGCTTCGGTCCGAGATCACCGCCGTGCTCGGGGGTGAGGTCGCCGACGCGGTCATCGAGGGGCTCGGCCCCGTGCTGCTCCTCATGCGGCGCTCCGAGCGCGACACGGCAGTCCCGAAGCCGCAGCCGCCGCCGCTGCCCCACCAGAGGTCCTCGTCCGGCGCCGATCCTTCGTCGGAGGTCCGCCCGCTGCGACCCGTGTCTCGCCCAGGCTTGGCGGCCGCACCGAGCGCTCGCCCCGATCTTCCGCCGATCCCGCCTGCCCGCGCGGCCATCCCGATCCCGCCGCTGCTGCTCGTGGGAGGTCGGGGCCGAAGCCCCACCTCCACGCCCCCTGCGCGCCCAGCCACGCCGTCTCCGCACGACGAGGTGCCGCCCGTGCGTCGCACACAGCGAGAGCGTGTGATCAGCAGCGCAGGGCTCATCGACCTGGCCGTGGTCACCGGAGATCCGCAGCTGGCGCAAGAGGCGTCGAGCCGCTTCGCCGGGCGGGTCGTCGTGGGCGCCGCGCTCGGCGAGCTGCCGCGCGCGCGCGTCGTCCTCGTCGACACGCGCCACGCGCTCGACGAGCTCCGGACGACGTGGCCGGTCTCTGCGGCTCCGCACGTGGCCGTGCTCTGGCCCGCCGACTCGCGCGAGCGTGCGCTGTTCGAGGCGCTCCAGCCCCACGTCCCACGCGTCGTCTGCGCGGGTGACGAGGCCGAGCTCGCCGACGTGATCTTGCTGGTCACGATCCAGCTCACGCCGTCCTCGCCGTAGAAACCCCCGCGAACAGCCGAATGCCCGCCCCACGTCGCGCGCAGGGCGGGCACTCTCGTCTGTGGATCGGCTCAGCCGGCGCGCTCGATCGCGCTGGAGAGAGCGCGCTCGGGCACCCGCTCGTAGCCCGCGAGCTCCATCGCGCACGAGGCACGACCGGCGCTCGCGCTGCGCACGCGGCTCGTCCAGCCGAAGAGCTCGGCGAGCGGCGCGCTCGCGCTCACGACGTGCTCGAGGCTCGTCGCGTCGATCCCGGTGACGCGGCCCCGCCGCTGCGCGAGCTCGGCGACGAGCGCGCCCACGGCGCCTTCGGGGCTGCGGAGCGTCAGGTGCGCGACCGGCTCGAGCAGGAGCGGCTGCGCATGACGAAGGGCTTGTCGGGTCGCGGCCTCGCTCGCGATGGCGAACGCGAGCTCGGACGAGTCGTTGGGGTGGAAGGCACCGCCTAGGAGCGTGATCTCCACGTCCACCACGGGGCTCCGCGTGAGCGGTCCCGCGGCGAGGGCGCGTCGCACACCGGTCTCGACGCCGGGCACGAAGGCCCGCGGGATCTCGCCCTGCCTCACCGCGTCGACGAAGCGGTTGCCCGCACCGCTCTCTCGCGGCGCCACGCGCAGCCGGACGACCGCGAACTGTCCCGGTCCTCCCGACTGCTTCACGTGGCGATGCTCGAGCTCGTGACAGGCCGCGATCGTCTCGCGGTACGCGACGCGCGGGGCACCGCTCTGCACCCGCACGCCGTGTCGTGCCTCGAGCTGCTCGAGCGCCACCGCGAGGTGGAGCTCGCCCAGCCCCGAGAGCAGCAGCTGCCCGGTCTCGGGATCGGTGCGCGCGACGAGCGAGGGATCCTCGATCGTGAGCGCGCCGATCGCCGACGGTAGCCGCTCTCGATCGCTCCGCGTGCGCGGCTCGATCGCGAGCGTGACGACGGGCTCGGGGACCTCGAGCGCATCGAGGACCGCGCGCGTCTCGGCCGACGAGAGCGTCTCGCCCAGGCCGATGCGCGCGCCGACCACGGCGCAGACCTCTCCGGCGCGGGCCTCGCCGATCTCCTCGACCTCGTCGGCGAAGAGTCGCACGAGCCGACCGATGCGAACGCGACGCGCCTCGCGCGCGAGCCACACCTCCGCGCCCTTGGTGAGCGTGCCGGCGTAGACGCGCACGAACGAGCGCGCACCGTGCGTGTCGATCGCGGTCTTGAACGCGAGGGCCACGAGCGGAGCGCTCGGATCGGGTGGATGGGCCGCGCCGGTCACGACGTCGCGGACGGCGCCGCGATCGAGCGGAGACGGGAGGTACGCCGCGATGGCGTCGAGCAGCGGCTGCACGCCGAGATCGGCGTACGCCGCGCCCGCGAGGGCGAGCACGAAGCGGCGCGCGAGGCTGCCCGCGCGCAGTGTCGCGACGAGCCGCTCGGTCGAGGCCTCGCCTCGCTCGAGGTGCTCGGCGAGGAAGGCGTCGTCGAAGGACGCACATGCATCGACGAGCCGCTCGCGCGCGTGCTCGACGACCGCGCGCTCGCCCTCGTCGAGCGCGTGCGTCGCCACCGTGGCACCGCGCGCGCCCTCGAACGAGAGGGCCACGCGGCGCACGACGTCGAGCACGCCCACGAGGCGCGCTTCGCGGTCGTACCGCGGTAGGACCACAGGGAGCACGTGCGCGCCGAGGCGCTCTTCGACCGATCGGCACGCCAGCTCGAAGCTCGCGCCCGGACGATCGAGCTTGTTCACGAAGACGAGGCGGGGCACGCCGTGCTGATCGGCCTGCCGCCACACCGTCTCGGTCTGCGGCTCCACGCCGCGCGCACCGTCGAGCACCACCACGGCGCCGTCGAGCACGCGCAGGCTCCGCTCGACCTCCAGGGTGAAGTCGAGGTGGCCCGGCGTGTCGAGCAGCGTGAGGCGATGCTCGCGCCACGCACAGCCCACGGCCGCTGCGCGGATCGTGATGCCGTGCTTCTGCTCGAGCGGATCGGAGTCCGTCGTGGTGTTGCCCTCGTGGACCTCGCCGATCGCGTGGATGCGACCGGCGTAGAACAAGATCCGCTCGGTGAGCGTGGTCTTGCCAGCGTCGACGTGGGCGACGATGCCGAGGTTGCGGAGTTGTTGGAGTCTGGTGTGGAGCCTTGGGTCGGAGGACATGAGCGAGCCTTCGGAGCACGGCGGACGGACGGATGGCCGCCGCCTCGCGCGCAGGCACGGAGCCTCGTCGCGCGAGCGAGAACGAGCACAGGCCGGCGGCGAGCGGCGCTGCGCGATCACCTCGGAGCGCGAGCTCGCCCCGAGCGTGGTGTGAGGAGCGCCGCAACGCATGGCGCGCGAGTCGATCGGGCTCGGGCGGAGCGCGCCGCCCGGATCGAGCTCGCGCCGCCCGCGTCGCGGTCAGCGCGAGGCGGCGTCGCGGCCGTACACACGGCCTCCGTCGAGGCAGCGTGGAAGGCGCACGTCGTCGTCTCGCTCGATCACGAGCGAAGAGACGAAGAGACGTGGCGCGCACGCTGGCATGTGTGAGGGACGCGCACGCGTCGCGATCCGGACGAGGCGAAACGACGACGCGCCGCGATCGGGTGGATCGCGGCGCGTCGTGAGAGCCCGAGCTCGTCCGTTCGATCAGGTCCCGATGCGTGTGTTGCCGAAGAGGCCTGCCGCACCAGCGCCCCCGATGCCCGTGGTGGTGTTGCTCGAGTTGCCGCCGGCACCGGCCGCGCCGCCCGTGTTGGTGCCGCCCGGTAGCGTGTAGGTGTTCGTGGAGAGGTCGGGCATCGCCGTGCCGGGTCGCGAGACGCAGATGGCGTACGAGGCGCCGCCGCCGCCGCCGCCACCGCCGCCCGCGTGACCGCCCCGCCCGCCGTCGCCGCCGCCGCC
>JAIBCE010000481.1 GCA_019694315.1 Sandaracinaceae bacterium | reverse complement strand
GCAGAGGGCGATGAGCGGCACGACGAGCAGCGGCCTCCCGTGCATCGGCCAGAGCGCGAGGAGCGCGAGCCCGATCGACAACAGCGCGCCGCCGATCGCGCAGAGGACCGCGCCGGAGACCCGGTCGGCGAGCTTGCCCGCGAGCGGGGCGACGACGGCGACGGCCACGGGCCACGGCGTGATCAGCAGCCCGGTCCGCAGCGCGGACAGCCCGAGATCGCGCTGAAGGTAGAAGGGCAGCGCCACCACGGCGGCGCTCTGACCGACGAAGAGGGTGATCGACGCGGCCACCGAGACGCGAAAGGAGCGGCTTCGGAGGAGATCGAGCGGGATCAGCGGCGCCTCGCGCGAGGTCTCCCGACGCACCAACGCGAAGAGCGACGCGACGGACACGGCGAGCAGCGCGACGGCCGGAACGGGGTGGAGCGGCAGGAGCTCGGCGCCGAGCACCAGGGCCGCGAACGTCGCTCCGTTCAGCGCGACGCTCCCGAGATCGATCCCGCGGCCGCTCCCCTCGCCCTCCGGGAGCGCGCGCGTGGCGAGGAGGACGGCGACGCCGAGCGGGACGTTGACGGCGAAGAGCCACGGCCAGCCTGCCGCCGACAACACGAGCGCGCCGATCGTCGGTCCCATCGCCGCGCCCGACGCCACGGCCAGCGAGTTCCAGCCGATGGCGGTCCCGAGCTCCGAGGGGCTCACCACCGAGCGCAGGAGCGAGACGGAGAGCGACAGGATGGCCGCGCCGCCGAGGCCCTGGAGGAAGCGCGCGACGAGCAGCCACTCGAGCGTGGGTGCGAGCGCGCAGAGCGCCGAGGCGGCCGTGAAGACCGCGACGCCCGCGGCGTGGACGCGACGATGGCCGCGGCTGTCGCCCAGCGCCGCCATCGGCAGGAGCGCCATCACCAACGCCAGCTGGTAGGTCGTGACCACGCGCACCGCGAGCGAAGGAGACACCGCGAGCGAGCGCGCGATGGCGGGCAGCGCGACGTTGGTGATCGCGGCGTCGAGCACGACGAGCACCACGGCCGAGAGGACGCTGACGATGGCGATGGCGCGCCGAACGCCCTCGAGCCCCTGCTCCGCGAGAGTCCTCACGCCGGCCCCGCGGTCCAGACGCCGTCGCGCTCGACGTACCGCGTGAGCCGGTGTTCGACGAGGTCCTCGACCTTCAGATCCCGCTCGGTGAAGCGGAACAGGATCGACGGGCCGCGCAGGCAGCGCGTGTCGTGGATGTCGCCCGGCAGGTAGACGCGAGCGTCGCCCGGACGCAGCAGGGTCGTGTCGCGCTTGACGAGGCCCGAGCCCACGCGGGCATAGGTCGAGATCTCCATTTCGCCCTGCGCGAGGGCGTAGACGACCCAGCTGCGGCCGTGATCGTGCGGCGGACGATAGAGGCCGCCGTGCTCGCTGTGCGCGAGGAGGACCCAGCCCTGGTTCGGCTCACGGTGCAGCTCCCGGCTGGGCGGGAGCTCGTCACGCAGGGCGCGGAGCCAGGGCTCCTCGGTCGCGAGCCCGAGCCCCGCGAGGCGCGCGCGGACGTCGGCGACGAGCTCGGTGTCGATGGGGCGGAACACGTCGTGGGTGTGCTGGAGGAAGTCGGTCAGCGAGCTCATGGTGCGCTCCTTTCGAGGACGTGAGCCAGGGTGGGCGCCCTCCACCGATTGCGGAAGACGCGTGGTCCGCAATCCATCGTTGCGTTTGACGCCATGTCACGTAGCGTCTGCTGCGTGTCGACCGAACCCGATCTCAACCTGCTGGTGACGCTCGACGTCCTCCTGGCCGAGGGCAGCGTCACGGGCGCGGCACGCAGGCTGCGCCTCAGCGCGTCGGCGATGAGCCGAGCCCTGTCGCGGCTGCGCGCGACGGTGGGCGATCCGCTGCTCGTGCGGAAGGGTCGCGGCCTCGTCCCCACGCCGCGGGCGATGGAGCTCCGCGCCCAGGCAACGCGGGTCGTCACCGAGGCGCGCGCGGTCCTCCGCCCCGCCGCCCCGCTCGACCCCCGCGGACTTCGCCGCGCCTTCACGCTCCGGACGACCGAGGGCTTCGTCGAGACCTTCGGCGCCACGCTGCTCGCGCGTGTCCGCAAGGAGGCCGCCGGGGTGCAGCTCCGGTTCGTCCCCAAGGCCGACAAGGACCCGCGGCTCCTGCGCGAGGGCGTCGTCGACCTGGAGACGGGCGTGGTCGATCGCGACACCGGGCCCGAGCTCCGCACCCGTGCGCTCTTCCGCGACCACTACGTGGCCGTCGTGCGCGAGGGACACCCGCTCACCAGGGGCAGGCTCACGCAGGCCCGATGGGCGAGCGGCGAGCACGTGGCCTTCTCCCGTCAGGGGGACGACACGCTGACCTCGCTCGGGCTCGAACGCGACGTGGTCGCGGTGGTCGGGGGGTTCGGCGCCGCGCTCGCCCTCGCGCGAGCGTCGGATCTCGTGGCCACGGTTCCCGCGCTCCACACCGCGGGCCTCCGCGGGGGCATGGTCAGCTTTCCGCTGCCGTTCGAGACGCCGCAGCTCACCGTGTCGATGCTCTGGCACCAGCGGCTCGACGCCGATCCGGCGCATCGCTGGCTGCGGCGGTGCGTGCGCGAGTCGGTCGAGCGAACGACGCGCGCCGCCAGGAGCGGGTAGACTCCCGCCTTGCCATGATGTCGGGCGACCCCACCTTCGACGCCGGTCCACGGTTCGTCGTGCGGCGGCTGCTCGGTTCGGGCGGCATGGGCGTGGTCTACGAGGCGTGGGACCGCGAGCTCGACGAGCGGGTCGCGCTCAAGACCCTGCGCAACGCCGATGGCTGGTGGCTCGCGCGGTTCAAGCAGGAGTTCCGCTCGCTGCACGATCTCTCGCACCCGAACCTCGTGCGCTTCGGCGAGCTGTTCGACGGTCCGGCCGAGCCGTTCTTCTCGATGGAGCTCGTCGAGGGGACCGATCTGCTCACCTGGATCCGGAGCGGGTCGCGGCCCCGGGTCTTCAGCCTCACGGGCTCGACGCTGGGCGTCTCGGGCGAGGTCGCCCTGCGGCCGCGCGCGGACGAGGGACCGGAGCCCTACGATCCCGAACGGCTGCGCGCCGGGCTCGGCCAGCTCGCGACCGCGATCTCGGTGCTGCACGAGGCGGGCAAGGTTCACCGCGACATCAAGCCGTCGAACGTGATGATGACGCGCGAAGGGAGGCTGGTGCTGCTCGACTTCGGTCTGGCCACCGACGTCCGGGCCGCGCATCGGGCGACCGGCGCCGAGGTCGTCGGCACGGTGGAGTACATGGCGCCCGAGCAGGCGCTCGAGGGCACGGTCGACGGCGGCGCGGACTGGTACAGCGTCGGCGTCATCCTCTTCGAGGTGCTGACCGGGCGTCTCCCGCACACCGGCCGCACGCCGCACGAGATCATCGTCCGCAAGCATCGGCCGCTGCAGGCGACGCCGCGGTCGCTCGTCCCGGAGACCCCCGAGGACCTCGACGCGCTCTGCGTCGCGCTGTTGCAGCCCCGCCCCGAGGATCGGCCGCACGGGCGCGAGGTGCTCGCGCGGCTCGGGGGCACGCGGGAGGAGCCGACGGCCGAGCGCGGCGACACGCAGAGCCTCTTCGTCGGGCGCGAGGAGGAGCTCTCGACGCTGCGCGCCGCGTTCGACGCGGTGAACGAGGAGCCGCTCGCGGTCGTGGTCGAGGGCGTCTCGGGCGTCGGCAAGAGTCGGCTCGTCGATCACTTCCTCGAGGCGCTCGCGACCGACGAGCCCAACGTGCTCGTGCTCGCGGGTCGCTGCTACGAACGCGAGGTCGTCCCCTTCAAGGCGTTCGACGGCATCGCCGACAGCCTGGCCCGCTACCTCTCCTCGTTGCCCGCGAGCGAGGTCGAGGCCCTGCTGCCACGGCGGCCGGCGCTGCTGTCGCGCCTGTTCCCCGTGTTCAAGCGGGTCGAGGCGATCGCCGCCGCGCCCACCGTCGCCGATCTGCCCGATCCGCAGGCGCAGCGACTGCGCATGTTCGCGGCGCTCCGCGAGCTCTTGTTGCGGCTCGCCCTGCGCCGGCGCCTCGTGTGGTTCGTCGACGACCTCCAATGGACCGACGCCGACAGCCTCGTGCTGCTCTCGGAGCTCCTCACCCACGAGGAGCGGCTGCCGGTGCTGCTCGTGGCCACCGTGCGCCCGGTCGACGATCCGGCCCGGCGCGCGCTGCTCACGCAGCTCTCGCGGCTCGCGCCCGCGCGGCGCATCCAGCTCGGCGAGCTCCCGGCGCGCAAAGCCCTCGAGCTCGCGACCCGGCTGCTCCCCGATCGCGACCGCGGGACGCGCGAGTCGGTCGCGGCGAACGCCTCGGGGCACCCCATGCTCCTCCTCGAGCTCGCGCGCCACGTCGACGCGTCGGGCGAGGTCGGATCGCTCGACGAGATGCTGCGGCGACGCATCGAGGAGCTCGAGCCGCGCGCGCGCGAGCTGCTCGAGGTAGTGGCCGTCTTCGGCGGCCCGGTGACCCAGGAGGTCGCCGCGGCGGCCGCAGAGATGTCGAGCGCGGACCAGGTGCGCACGACCCTCGAGCTCCGCTCCGCGCACCTCGTGCGCACCGACGGCGTGCGCCGTACCGATCGCATCGTGGCCTACCACGATCGTGTCCGCGAGCACGTCGACGGCCACCTCGACGACGCGCGACGGCGTCACCTCCACGAGCGCCTCGCCATCGCGCTCGAGCGCATCGGCGCCGCCGAGCGAGAGCCCCGCGCGCTGGTGCGGCACGCGCGCGCGGCGGGCCGCCCTGCCCTCGCCGCGAGCTACGCGCTCACCTCGGCGCGCCAGGCGGTCGCCTCGCTCGCGTTCGATCAGGCGGCGGAGTTCTTCGCCGAGGCCCTCTCGCTGGGCAGCTTCGACGAGACCGCGCTGCGG
>JAIBCE010000087.1 GCA_019694315.1 Sandaracinaceae bacterium | reverse complement strand
GGCCGCGTCGGTGCCACCACCGCGGCCGCACGCGCCCGCGACGGCGGCGATGCCGAGCAGACCCACGGCCAACCACCCACGCGCGACCACCGAGTTGCTTGTCTTCTCCATGTGCTTCCTCCCGAAGAAAGGGGCCCGTCTTCTATCAGATCGATGCGCGGCCGAGCCCGTTTTCGCGTGGCTGCAACACGCGGAAACACCCACGACGAGTGGCGCCGGAGAGTGATTCTCGTAGGCTCGGACGTGGCCCGAATTCGCGCGCATTCCGACCCTCACGCACGTCACGACACGACCTCGTCGCGGGGCCGTTCGCCCCACGGCGCAGAGCCGCCTGCACGGCCGAGCGCGCCTCGTGCGAGCGACGCCACGCGCGACGACTCGAGCGAGATCGTCTTCGGTCTGCGTGCGTGTCTCGCGGTGCTCGCGACACGACCCCAGGCGATTCGCGAGGTGCTCGTGTCTGCCGATCAGCGCGACGCCGCGCGCGCGCTGATCGCCCACGCGAGGGGCCACGCGCGAGAGCTCCCTGATCGCGAGCTCGAGCGGGTCGCGGAGACGAGCCACCACGAGGGGGTCGTCGTGCGCACCGCGCCTCGCGCGTGGGCGAGCGGCAAGGAGCTGCGCGCGCTCCTCGATCCGCGCAACGTCGACATGCGGCGCGAGGGCGCGCGACCCAAGGTGGCCGTGGCGCTCGATCGCGTGCGAAACCCCTACAACATCGGCGCGATCCTGCGGAGCGCGGCGTTCTTCGGGATCGACGTCGCGGTGCTCGGCGCGCCTGCGCCCCACCCCGCGCTGCCTCCCGATGCCGCGCGCGTCGCCGAGGGAGGCGCCGAGCACCTCGTGCTCTCGCGCACCACCGATCTCGCGGAGACCCTCGCGCAGCTCAAGAAGGTGGGCGTGCGCATCTACGGCGCCGAGAACGACGGCGCGCACGACGTGACCACCTTCACGATCGAGCGACCGTGTGTGCTCGTGCTCGGCCACGAGCGCGAGGGCATCTCACCGCGCGTGCGCGAGCAGTGCGACGCGATGCTCGCGATCCGAGGCACGGGCGCGATCCAGTCCCTCAACGTGTCGATCGCGGCGAGCCTCCTCATCCACGAATTCGCGCGCACCGCGCGTTGAGAGGAGGAGAGCCGCGCACCTCACACACCCCGAGCTCGCCACTGCCCGCTTCGAACGAGAACGGTCACTGCGAGGGGTCGGAGAACGCGATCGTGCTCGTGGGCGAGAGGCGCCCCTGCGCGTCGACGAACGCGAGCTCGATGGGCTCACCGGCGGCGGGCATGGTGAAGCCTGGCAGCGCCGCACGACAGCGCCCGGGCGAGAGGACGAAGTGCGTGCGATCGTCTTCGGCGCCCATGAAGAACGACGAACCCTGCCAGCGCGCGAGCACGCCCACGGCGTCGGCGGGCGCGGGCGCCGTGAGCACGATCTCCGGCACGAAGAAGCGCGTCCCCGCCTGACGCGGTGTCTGCCCGGTGACGACCGGACGCGCGGTGATCGGCGCGCGCGCGTGCGAGGCGCCCACCTCGAAGCTCGCGCCGCCCGCGCCCTGCGTGCGGACGCGCCAGCGGCCGGGCTGGACGCCACGCGGCAAGCGCAGCGCGTAGAGGTTCGGCGCGATCGTCTCGAGCGGCGCCTGTGCGTCGCAGTGGCTCGTGCACGCGTCGCGACGGATCGCGAGGCGATCGGGGGTCTGGCCCGTGAGCAACGTTCCCTCGGCGTAGGCCGCGCGTCGCTCGAACAGCACCACGCCCGATTCGGCGCGCGTGCCCACGAGCACGAGCTGATCGCCGGGCGACATGCGACAGCGGGCGTGGCCTGCGGCGGGGACGAGGAGGAGGGCGAGCGCGAGCGCGAAGACGAAAGAGCGCATGGAGATCGGACCTCTCGGGTGCGGGGATCTTGGGCGGTCGACGGTGCGTGTGCAGCGCCGTGCAGTCAGAGCCGATCCGCAGCGCGCAGATCAGAGACGGAGCAGCGCTGCGCCCCAGTTGAGGCCCGCGCCGAGCGCGAGGAAGCAGATCAGCTGCCCTTCCTTCAGGCGGCCGTCGCGCCGCATCTCGTCGACGAGGATCGGGATCGTGCCCGCGGAGGTGTTGCCGTAATTCGCGATGTTCGAGGGCACCTTCGCTTCGGGCACGCCGAGCGACTGACGCACCGACGCGTTGATCCGATCGTTGGCCTGGTGCGCGACGAACCAGTCCACCTGATCGAGCGTGACGCCGGCCTTCTCGCAGACCTCGCGCACGGCCTTGGGCAGGAGCGTGACCGCGCTCTTGAAGAGGTCTTTGCCCTTCATCGTCGGCACGTGCGAGTCGGCCACGGCGTCCCAGTAGTGACGCTTGGTGAACATGCCGCCGGGCACCCAGATCTGATCGGCGGCGCGTCCATCGGAGTGGTTCGCGGCCGCGAGGAAGCCATGTCCCGCGTGGGGGCTCTTGCGCAGGACGAGCACGCCCGCGCCATCGCCGAAGAGCACCGCGGTGCCGCGGTGTTTGGTGGCGAACTCGTACTCTTCCTGGGTGACCTCGCGATCGCTCTGGCCGAGGAGCACGTCCCACGCGTACGGCATGAAGCCCGCGTGCGCCTCGGCGCCCACGACCATGACGGTGCGCGCGGCGCCCGAGCCGATGAGGCCATCCGCGAGCTGCATGCTGAAGGGCATCGCCGCGCACTGCTGGCGGATGTCGAGCGCGGGCACGCCGGGGATGCCGAGCTTGGCGCCGAAGAGCGCGCCCGAGCCCGGAAAGACGTGCTCCGGCGTCATCGTCGCGAAGATGATGTAGTCGATCTCGGCCTTGTCGACGTTGGCGGCCTCGAGCGCCTGGAGCGCCGCGGGCACCGCGAGATCCGAGACGCCCTGATCCTCGGCCACGTAGTGACGCTGCGCGATGCCCGAGCGCGGACGGATCCACGCGTCGTTGGTGTCCATCACCTTCGAGAGCTGATCGTTGGTGACAGGCGTGCCCGGGACGTAGCGCCCCGAGCCGATGATCGTCGTACCCGGCATGCGCGCACGCATAGCACCGCGCGCGCGGAGCACGCACGCCGACCGCGCCTCGCGGCCGATGCCGCGCTGCGTCGACGAGCACGACGCGCGAGATGGAGGGCGCGTGATCGCCCCGAGATCCGGCGCGATCCGCGGATCGTGCGATCAGCGCTGGGCGCGACGACGCGAGAGCGCGAGGCCCACGAGCCCGAGCGCGAGCCAGAGCGCGGGCTCGGCCGCACGCGCGCGCTGCACACGACAGCCGCAGCTCGAGGGAGAGCTCCGCATGCTCCGGCCCGCGTCCATGCCCGACGAGGGGCCCGAGTCGAAGCCCGTGGAGGGACCCGCGTCCTCGCCCTCGGGCACGACGCACTCACCCATCGCGCAGAGCGCGCCGCGCGGGCAGATCGCCCCCTCGCAGGCGTCCACGCACGTGCCGCTGCGGCAGAACGTGCCCGGCGCGCAGCCCGAGGGACAGCTCGGATCGGTGCACTCGCCTCCCGGTGTCGCGCAGGTGAGGCCACCCTCGCACGCGACTCCGTCGCAGCGACCACAGCCCGGCACGCAGAGACCGCCACGACAGACCTCGCCCGTGCCGCACGTCACGGACGCGCACGGATCGATGCAGCGATCGCGGAAGCACTCTTGTCCGTGCGGGCACACGACGCCCTCGCACTCGGCGGCGCACACACCGGCGCGGCACACCTGGCCTGCGCCCGTGCAGGTCACGCCGCGGCACGCGGTCTCGACGCAGATGCCGTCGTCGGCGTTGCACTCGAAGCCCGCCGCACACACGAATTCGTCGGCGAAACGGCAGTGCGGCACGCAGCGACCGTTGTCGCAGACCTCGCGATCGCCGCACGTGGCGCCGTCGTCGGTCTCGCCGTTGCAGTCGTCGTCGACGCCGTTGCAGACCTCGGGCTCGGCGGTGACGACCGGCATGCAGCGGATCGCGCCGCCGTCGCAGTGCGTGATGCCGGCGTTGCACGCGCCCATGCTGCCCGTCTCGCAGGGCTCGCCCGCGCCCGAGCACTCGACGCCCTCGACGCTCGTCACGAGGTCGGTGAAGTCGTGGTTGCTGCGCCCGAACGTGTCTTCCCAGGCGAAGTAGAACTTTCGATCGGAGATCGTCGAGTCGTAGATGTTGAGGTGGCTGACCGAGCCGTCGTCGCTGAAACCAGCCTCGGTCACGTAGAGGAAGCCGGCGCCGGCGCGATAGCGATCGAGCGTGGCGCAGCAGTCGCCACCCGCGCAGGCCGCGGTGCCGCCAGAGGCCGCGTGTCCCTCGGGCGTGAGGAGGAAGAAGCCCACCTCGCCACCGCCGTACGAAGGATCGCTGCGCACGTCGAGCACCACCGACGCGCCTGCCGCCGCGTGGCAGTCGAGCATCACGTGGAGGTCGTCGACCGTGGGGCGTGCGCCCGTGACCTCGTACCAGCCGAACACGTTCTGGAACTGCGCGGTGCCGCGCGAGAGCACGGTGAAGGTGAGCGGGCAGGTGGGCGAGAAGCTCGAGAAGCCAGGCGCGCAGTCGGTCTCGGGGTCGATGCCCGCGGACTGCGTGGGGATGCAGGAGTTGTCGTTGCGGAGGTGCCACATGCGCGCCTCGCAGCTCGCGTGCATGCCCGTGTCGGGACAGGCCTCGCCGACGGGATCGCCCGAGCAGAACTCGCCGATGTTGCAGACGCCCGGCGTGTCGCAGGCGCACGCGAAGGTCGCGAGCAGGCCCGTGGGACGACCGCTGTCGCAGCCCGGCATCGAGACGCCGCACTGCGCCGAGGCGCGCGTGGGATCGAGGGTGGCGCCTCCGACGGCGAGGCCCAGCGCGAGCGCGCCTGTGAGCGAGAAACGCAGGAATGCCGTGTCGTAGCGACGACCCATGTGCGCGACCTCCGAAGCGCGAACGCGTACGCCCAGCGGGCCTGCGCGGAAAGGCGCGACCTCACGCAGGCCGGTCGGGGCGACGAAGCGACGTCCTCTCGTCGGGGCGGAAGACGAGGCGCGGAGATCGGTGAACCCTCGCTGGCCGCTCGCGCGTTCCACGCGGGAGGCCCCCCACGCGTGCGCCTTCCCCACGTTTCTTCACCGAACCGTCAGGGAACGCAGGAGAAATGACCGCGGCTCGTCGTACGTTCCAAGCTGCACGCGGTACTCTCGGTCGGTTCGGCGGTCGGTTCGGGCCGGAGCGCGTGTCAGCACCACCTCACGCGTTCCCGCGGACGGCAAGAGAGAGCGAGCCACACGACATGAGCGACACGTTCAGCTTCGGGGAGTTCGTCGATCGCCAGAAGAACGGGGCCTACGGCCGACACGAGGGCGCTCGCTACGCCTACGCGGCCGACCTCGCGATGCTTCGCGGCTTCTCGCGCATCCGCCCGGTGGAGCTCGCCGCGGCAACGGTCGTGCGCATGAACAAGGAATTCCTGCGCGGGACCTTGCTCGGTCAGACAGTGAAGGTGACCGAGCGCCAGTTCCCATCGCTCTACAAGCTCGTCGAGCGCTGTGCACGCACGCTGCAGGTGCCCGTGCCGCAGGTCTACGTGGCCAACAGCCCCGTCATGAACGCCTTCACGTTCGGCACCGAGGACGACTCGTTCATCGTGCTCCACTCGGCGCTCGTGGACTCCTTCTCGGAGAAGGAGCTCCTCTTCGTGATCGGCCACGAGACGGGGCACATCCAGAACAAGCACGTCGTCTACAACACGGCGCTCATTCTCCTCCAGCGCATGGCCGAGCTCTTCATCGGGCCCCTCGTCCTGCCCGCCGTGGTGGCGCTCAACGCCTGGTATCGGCGCGCGGAGATCACCTGCGATCGCGCGGGCCTGCTGTGCTCGCAGGATCTCGACTCGGCCTCCCGGAGCTTCATCAAGCTGGCGGTGGGCTCCAAGCGCCTGTCGGACGAGGTCGACATGAGCGAATTCCTCGCGCAGCACGACGAAGCGCAGAGCTCGGTGGGCCGCTACATGGAGGCGTTCCAGAGCCACCCGTACCTCCCCAAGCGCATCAAGGCGCTCCAGGTGTTCGCCGACAGCGAGCTCTATCGCGGCGCGATCGGACAGAGCGGCGGTCTCGACATCGACGAGGTCGATCAGAGGACGAGCGCGATCATCAGCATGGATGGAAAGGAAGGATCCTCGACATGACGGACGGTCCCGAGACTCACCGCCTGGGCGCGGCGGACTATCAGGCCAAGCGCGGCAAGGTGCTCGATCTCCTTCGCGAGGTCGCCATCCTCTCCGAGGACACGGGCGCGAGCACGCTCGCGAAGAAGCTGCGCGACGATCGCATCCCGCGTCTCGAGGAAGAGAAGTTCCACCTCGTGGTGCTCGGCGAGTTCAACCACGGCAAGACCACGTTCGTGAACGCGCTGCTCGGCGCGCCCGTGCTCCCCATGGGCGTCACGCCGACGACCGCGGTGATCCACCAGGTCGTGCACGGCGTGCGGGGCGCCAAGGCGATCCTCGAGAGCGGCGAGTCCAAGGTCGTGCCGTTCGACGAGATCGGCGGCTACGTGGTGGGCGGCAGCGCCGCGACCGACTCGGTGCGCTACCTCGAGGTGCAGTATCCGAGCGCGCTCCTCAACATGGGCGGAGGCGAGCAGTCGTCGGGCGGCGTCGTGCTCGTCGACACGCCAGGCGTGAACGATCTCAACTCCACGCGCGCCGAGATCACGTACAGCTACGTGCCCAAGGCCGACGCGATCCTCTTCCTCCTCGACGCCGGCCAGATCCTCAAGGAGAGCGAGCGCACCTTCCTCGCGAACAAGCTGCTCAGCCAGTCCCGCGACAAGGTGCTCTTCGTCATCAACAAGATCGACCTCCTCGACGAGGAGGAGAAGGCGCAGGCGCTCGCGTACGCGCGCACCCAGCTCGCGAAGCTGGTGGCCGAGCCGCGCGTCTACGCGGTGAGCGCGGAGAAGGCGCTCGCGGGCGAGCGCGAGGCGTCGGGCCTGGGCCCGCTCGAGCGCGATCTCGTGAAATTCCTCCAGGAAGACCGCGGCCGCGTGCTGCTCGACAACGCCCTCGACGAGGGCCTGCGCACCGCGGTCACCCTCCGTCGCGGCATCGACGTGCAGAAGCAGGCCCTCTTGCTCGACCACGTGGAGCTCGAGAAGCGCCTCGCGACGCTCGAGCAAGACCTCTCGAGCACGCGCGACTCGCACGCACGCCGCGAGCAGAAGATCCGCGAGTCGCTCGCGGGCATCAAGGCGCTGATCCGCAAGGAGTGCGAGGAATTCGGCAAGCGCTTCTCGGCCTCGCTGCCTGCGGAGATCGAGTCGAGCAAGGCCGACGATCTGAAGCGCTTCCTGCCGAGCTTCATGGAGGAGCGCTTCCGCAATTTCGCGGATCGTCAGGGCCTCGAGCTCGCCAAGCGCCTCGAGCGCGTCGCCGAAGAGGCGATCGCGTTCGTGAGCGAGGAGGCGCGCGCCAAGGGCGAGAAGATCGCGGAGGCCTTCCCGGGCGCGCCCAAGGTCGATCTCCAGGTCTCGACGCTGGCCTACGACGTGGGCGTGATCGCGCTCGGCGCGTTCGGCCTCACGATCATGGCCGTGTCGAACCTCTTCGTGGGCGGCGCGATGGCGCTGGCGGCGCCAGTGCTCGCCTACGTGTTCCGCGAGCGCGCGGATCGCGAGCTCAAGAAGCGCGCGATGGAGGAGGCGCCCGCGGCGGTCGAGAAGGCCGCCGCCGAGCTCGCGGCCGCGTTCGAGCAGCAGATCGACGAGTTCGGCGACAAGCTCGTCGACTTCGTGAAGAACGCGAGCGAGGAGCTGACGCGCTCGATGGCCGAGGTGGTGCGGCACGCGCGCGAGGCGCAGTCGCGCGGCGACGTCGAGGTGAGCCGCGTGCGCGAGGAGACCGGCATGGCGCTCTCGCGCCTCGGCGCGGTGGAGCAAGAGATGAGCGCGCTCCGCACCTCGCTCTGGGCCAACGGCTCGGGCAACCCACCGAGCTGACGCAGCCCGCGGACTGGAGGAGAACGGGCAGCGTGTCTGGCGCTTGCGCTACCCTCGCGCGGTGCCTTCGCTGCCCGTCGACGATCTGGCCAAGACGATCGAGTCCCAGGGACACGACGCGACCGTCGATCGGAACCCTCGCCTCACCATCGAACCTCGTCGACAAGACCTCGACTCGCTCGTGAGCGAGGCGATCGGCGCGCTCACGCGTCGCTCGGTCTCGCAGCGCTACTCGGAGCTCGACGTGCTCGGCGAGGGCGGCATGGGCGTTGTCAGGCTCGGCCAGCAGCGCTCGCTCGAGCGACCCGTCGCGCTCAAGTCGCTCAAGTCCGGGCTCGAGTCACCGAGCGCGCGCCTCAAGCTCCTTCGCGAGGCCTGGATCACGGGCAAGCTCGAGCACCCGAACATCGTGCCCGTGCACGACCTCGGCATCGACGAGCGCGGCGAGCCACGCATCGTGCTCAAGCGCATCGAGGGCGCGTCGTGGGACTCGCTCTTCGCGAACGCCGACGACGTGAAGCGGCGCTTCGACGCGAGCGACCTCCTCGACTGGAACCTCCGCGTGCTGCTCGAGGTCGCTCATGCCCTGCACTTCGCGCACACCCGCGGCATCGTGCACCGCGACCTCAAGCCCGAGAACGTGATGATCGGCAGCTTCGGTGAGGTCTACGTGGTGGACTGGGGCCTGGCCGTGGCGCTCGAGGACGACGGCACCGCGCGGCTGCCACTCGCGAAGGACGCGCTCGAGCTCGCGGGCACGCCGTCGTACATGGCGCCCGAGCAGTGGGGCGGCTCGCGCGAGGTCGGCGTGCGCACCGACGTCTACCTGCTCGGCGCGACGCTCTACGAGATCCTCGTCGGCGCGCCGCCGCGCGACGGCCGCTCGCTCGCCGAGCTCGCGGCGAAGTCGCTCGTGTCGCCCGCGCTGCCCGAGAGCGTGCCCGAGCCGCTCGCGCAGATCGTGATCGCGGCGATGCAGCCGCGCGTCGAGGATCGGCTCGAGTCCGCGGAGGCCTTTCGACGTGCGCTCTCCACGTATCTGTCACGGCGGAGCTCCATCGAGCTCGCGCGCGACGCGATCCAGCGTGTGGAGCAGCTGGAGGCCATGTTGTCGGCCCGCGAGATCGATCGCGTCGCGATCTACCAGGCCTTCGGCGCCGCGCGCTTCGGCTTCCTCGAGGCGCTCCGCACGTGGAAGGACAACGAGGTCGCGCGCGACGGGCTCACCCGCGCGGTGCGCGCGATGATCGACTTCGAGCTCGCGCACGGCGATCCGCTCGCGGCCCAGGCCCTCCTGGCCGACGCCGGCGCCGATCCGGTGCTCGCCCAGCGCGTGGCGAGCGCCGTGGACGCGCACCGGCAGGAACAAGAGGAGCTCCGCGCGACGCAGCGCGACTACGATCCGAGCCTCGGGCGACGCACGCGCTGGTTCGTGTCGGTGGTGTTCGGCACGGTCTGGACGATCGTTCCGATCGGCCTCTACGCGCTCCAGCGCGCCGATCTCGTCGCGAGCACCCACCTCGGGCACGTCGTCACGAACATCCTCCTCTGCATCTTCGGCGCGGGCCTCTTCTACTGGGCGCGCGAGTCGATGACACGCACGGCGATCAACCGCGGCATCGTGGGCGTGATGACCGCGGCGATCATCGCGCAGATCCTCGTGTCGGTCGGCTGCTGGATCGCCGACATCCCGACGAACCTCGTGCTCGTCCTCTACTTCGCCGTCTGGACGGGAGTGGCCGGCGCCGCGGTCGCCACGATCGAGGCGCGGCTCTGGCCGTCGATGGTGGTGTTCGGTGCGTGCTTCCTCGCGGGCACGTATGCGCCGGAGTACCGACACCTCCTCGCCTCGCTCGGCAATGCCGTGCTCGCCCTCAACACGACCTTCCTCTGGAGCCGGCTCGACGAGGATCTCGTCGAGGTGCGGCGGCGGCTCGGCGGTGAGCACGGCGACGGTCCGCGCCCGCGTTGACTCGCGAGTCAACGATCCGTGCGCGGCGTGTCGATCGACGCGGAGGTGCCCTCCGCGCTGGGCGTTGGAGCGCCGGCGGGCGGAGCCCAGCCCCACAGGGCGCGCTGCGCCTCGAGCCACTCGGGGGAGCCGAGCAGAGCCGCGAGCCAGCGCGTCGAGCCGCCGAGCGCGAGCGCATCGCGCATGAGCATGGTGAGCGGCACCGCGAGGAGCGCGCCCACCGGCCCCCAGAGCCAGCCCCAGAAGAGCATCGACGCGAACACGACGAGCGTCGAGAGCCCGAGCGCCTCGCCCATCATCCGAGGCTCGAAGACGTTGCCGATCACGATGTTCACGAGGAGGCAGCCGATCGCGGCCGCGAGGGCAGCACCGGGGCCGAGCGTGAGGAGCGCGATGACGACGGGCGGGATCGTGGCGATCGCGGGCCCGATCGTGGGGATGAAATTGAGCAGGAACGCCGCGAGCCCCCAGAGGAGCGCGAAGTCGACGCCGAGCACGCCGAGCCAGCCACCGAAGAGCACCGCGGTGACGGCGGACAAGAGCGTCTTGACCACGAGGTAGCGCTGCACGCGTCCCGCCGAGGCGGCGAGCTCGGGGAAGTGGCCCTGGGGCGCGTCGAGGAGCACCGCGAGCTTGGCGCGACTGGGCGCGATCTCGAAGAGCATGAAGATCACGAGCAAGACGACGAGCAGCGCATTCGAGACGATCTCGGTGAGCTCGCGGACGAGATCGGTGAAGGTCTGCAGCATCCACCCGGAGTCACCGAGCGCGTCGAGATCCTCCGCCTCCACCGTGAGCCCGCGCGCCTGGAGGAACGAGACACCCGAGTGGACGAGCGTGACCACCGCGTCCTGGTAGCGAGGGACCGCCTCGTGCAAGCCCGTGAGCGAGCTGCCCACGAGCGCGACGAGGCCAGCCAGGACGAGCACGTCGAGAGAGACGGTCGCGAGCACGGCCAACACACGAGGCACGCGCACCCGCTCGAGCCAGAGCAGGAGCGGGGTGGACACGACGGTGAGGAACAACGCGACGAGCACCGGGAGGAAGAAGCCTCCCGCGACGCGCAGTCCGGCGATCACGATGACGAGCGCCGCGAGCGTGAGCACGACCTTGGTGCCGGAGGAGCGATCGCCGTCGTCGGCCTTGCTCGCGAGGGCTCTGCTCGCGTCGATCTTGCTCGCGTCGATCTTGCTCGCGTCGATCTTGCTCGCGTCGATCTTGCTCGCGTCGGCCTTGCTCGCGTCGGCCTTGCTCGCGTCGGCCTTGGGCGCATCCGCCCCCGCGTCGCTCGTTCGGCTCGTCATCGCGGCTCGCAGCTCTCGAGCTCGCGCCGGATGCTCCGCACGAGCTCGCGATCGCGCGCGTTGCCTGTGCGATCCGCGACCACGCTCGCGTCCCACGCGGCGCCGACCGCGCCACGGCAGTCACCCGACATCATCCGCAGCCGGGCGACGAGCGCGCGGGGCTCGGCGTCGTCCGGCTCGAGCTCCGCGGCCGCCTCGTAGGCGGTCGTCGCGCCGTCCATGTCACCGGCGAGAAAGCGCGCGTAGCCGAGCTGCTCGAAGGCGTTGGCGTCGCCGCCCGTCGTCGCGATGACGAGGTGGATCACACCCAGGCGCTCGCCATGCGCGAGCTCGGCCCACATGAGGGCGACGCGGGTGCCCATGAGCGCGAGCAGCGCGAGCACGAAGCAGCTCACGAGCGGCACGAGGAGGCGCGGTGGGGGTGCGGGTCGCGCGAACGAGGGAGTGGCCCCCGCAGCGATCATGCGATCGTAGAGCGAGGCGTCGCGCGAGAGCACGCCGCGCATGACCGCGGGGATGCCGTTGAGCTCGTAGATGCGCTCGAGCACACGCGCATACGCGACGCCGCGCGGAGCCTCCGGCGCGCCCGTGCCGTGATCACCACGCTCCCCATGCTCCCCCCGCTCGAGCACGTGACGCGCCCGCGCGAGCACCAAGATCACCGCGGCCGTGAGGCACGCGAGCACGAAGAGGCCCTCGAGGCCCCAGGTCCCGAGCATCGGCCGGAGGAGCACGAGCGGCACGAGCGCGATCGACGACACCACGCGCACGGCGCGGGCGCGGCGGGGCTCGGCGAAGCTCTGCATCTCGTGATCGACGATGGCCTCGAGCGAGCTCTCCGGCAGCTCGTCGATCACCGCGCGCGTGAGCACCAGTCGGCCCGCGGGCACGATCGCGAAGGCGTTCGCCATGGGCAGCTCCGCCACGCACGTCGGAGGCGTCGGCAGGCCCGCACGGGAGGCCGAGCGCGCGACGATCGCGGCCGCCGCCGCGTCGGGCTGACGGAAGAGGCCGACGCGGGTCGCAAGCGCCGTGGGCAGCCCGAGCGCCCAGACGAGACTGGTCGTGATCGCGATGGCGAGCACGAGCCAGGTGCGCGCATCGAAGGCATCCGAGGCGAGCACCGCGAGCACGACGAGCAGGAGCGAGCTCCCGCCGCCGAGCACCACCATGCCGACGAGGCCGCGGAGCGTGATGCGGGGTCGATCGGGCGCGACGATACGGCTGACGCGGAGCACCGTGATCGCCGTCGCGACGAGGACACCGATCGAGGGTGCGATCGCGATGCCGATCGGCGTGAGGCGCCCGAGCCACAGCACCCAGGCCATGGCCGCCGGCAGCGTGGAGCTGAGCGCCCAGGAGACCAGGCGCGTCCGCGCGGGAAAGCCGACGCGCGCGCGCTCGGACCAATGCGCGTCGGGCGCGAGCGCGCGAAGGGGACGCAGGAGCCAGGACTCGAGGAGCCACGTGAGCGGCACGAGCGTGCCGATCGCGAGGATCGGGAAGAACACGAACGGCCCCCACCGGACCCAGCTGGGAAGCGTCGCGACGAGCTCCGCGAACGCGCTCATGCGGCCCGACCTCGCGGTGCGCTCAGCGCGGCTTCATGAGCTGGTTGAGGGCCCACGTTTCCTTCGCCCGCAACGAGGAGAACTGCACGCCGATGTGACCATCGCGATCCCAACGGACGACCGCCGCGATCTCCGCGGGCTCCTTGAGGGCCGGCAGCTCGATGCGGACGATCACGTTGGCGCCGAAGGCCACGCGACGCTCGGTCTTGATGAGCATCCCGCCCAGGCTGAGGTTCACGGTGGACGCCGGGATCTCCGCGCCGTCGTGGAAGATGACGACGGGGAGCTCGACGTCGACGCGTTCGTGGAGTCTTCGGCTTGCGGTCATGTCGCCTGCGATCGGGCGTCTCGACGACGCGATCTCGCTTGAGACCGACAGTGCGAGCGTGCAGCATCGAAGTCAAGCGTGACGCCTGATCCGAGCACACCCGACACCTCGACGAGCACGAGCCCCGTCCCCTCCCACACGTCGTCCCGCGCGCCGTTCATCGCGCTCGTGGTCGCGCTCGCGGGCACGGGTGGCACCGCTGCGCTCTGGCTCGCGCCGCGCCCGGCGCTGCCTGCGGAGCTGCCGCCGCTCGTCGTCCCCGCCCACGACGCGGAGAGCACGCTCGCCCAGCTCGGCGCGCTCGGACGATCGGCGCCGGCCGACGACGACGAGACCGAGTCGCGCCGCCACGCGCTCTATCGCGCGTTCGGGGTCGCCGAGGTCCACCCGTCGGGCACGCCCGCGGAAGCGCACGAGCGAGAGGACGCGCTCGAGCAGCTCGCGGCCGAAGAAGCGACACGCGGCACGCTCGACGCGATCCGGGCGCGCGACGTGGAGCGCACGGTCGCGGCGCTGCGGGAGCGAGGCGGCGACGACGAGCGGCTCGGCGAGGTGGGCGCGCTGCCGGATCTGCTCGTGCGCTACGGCGCCGTGATCGAGGGCCGCCGGGTGGCCCCGCCGATCGTCGTCCACGCGCTCGCCTGGGCGCGCTGGAACGGCGTGCACCGACGAGAGCTCACCGAAGGCATGGATGACACCATGCTCCGCGCCTACCACGGCTGGCTCGTCTACTACGGGCCCGCCGAGGGGACCGATCTGCGGAGCGGCGCGCTGGTGGAGTACGTGCGCGTGGGCGGCCTCCGCGGCCTCGAGACCGAGGGATACCTGCGGCTCGGGCGCGGCGATCCGGGCGGCGCGCAGCTCGCGTTCGAGGCGGCGTACGAGGCCACGGGCAACGTGCGGCTGCGCAACCACGCGCTGGCCCTGGGCCTCGCGGAGCTCGACCGTGAGGATCCGCGCCCGGACCCGGGCAGTTGACGCCCTCCCCGCCCCCGTCAATCCTCGGCGCTCGAGCGGCGCTGCGGGCGCTGCCAGGAGCTGAGGCATGACCGCCAGACGCATGCGATTCGACCTGAAGAAGGCCCTCTTCATCCTGCCGAATCTCTTCACGCTGTCGTCGATCTTCTGCGGCTTCTTCGCCGTGCTCACGTGTCTCGGCGAGCCCACGGCGGAGTCGTTCTACAAGGCCGCGCTGCTCATCGTCTTCGCGATGTTCTTCGACGGGATCGACGGTCGCGTCGCGCGCGCCACCAAGACGCAGAGCGCGTTCGGCGTGCAGATCGACTCGCTCGCCGACGTGGTGTCGTTCGGCGTCGCGCCCGCGGTGCTCCTCTACCGCTGGTCGCTGCACCAGCTCGGTGACGTGGGCACGGGGATCAGCTTCCTCTTCCTCGCGTGCGGCGCGATCCGCCTCGCCCGCTTCAACGTGCTCGCGACCGCGCCGTCGGGCGCGCCCAAGAAGCCGAGCAAGTTCATCCTCGGGCTGCCGATCCCCGGCGCGGCGGGCATCGTCGTGTCCATCGTCGTCGCGAATTTCGAGGTGACGGGTCACTTTGAGGCGCAGCCCTACCTCGTCGCTGCGGTCGTGATCGCGCTCTCGTTCTTCATGGTGAGCACGATCAAGTTCCGCTCGTTCAAGGACGTGCGCTGGGGCGCGCGCAGCATCTTCCTCGTGCTCGCTGCGGTCGGCTCGGCCACCGCGATCGCGATCGCCATCCACCCGGCCTTCGCCCTCGTGTGGATGCTCGCGGGCTACATCACGATCGGCGTGCTCGAGGCGGTGCTCGACATCTCGCGGCGCCTCGCCGGCAAGCCTTCGCGGCTCATCGAGACGGCACTCGCCGACGAGGAGCGCCCCGAGGCCCGACCGCACAAGGACGCCTGATGGGCGTGCGGGCCGCGACCCGCGAGGACGTGCACGCGATCCACGCGCTCATCGTCGCGCTCGCGACCTACGAGCGCGCGCCCGATTCGGTGATCGCGACGCCGGACGATCTCGAGCGGGCCCTCTTCGGCGCCTCGCCCTCGGTGTTCGCGCACGTGGTCGAGCACGAGGGCGCGATCGTCGGCTTCGCGCTGTGGTTCACGACCTACTCGACGTGGCTCGGCAAGCACGGCCTCTGGCTCGAGGATCTGTTCGTGCTGCCGGAGCATCGCGGACGTGGATGGGGCAAGGCCCTGCTCGCCGAGCTCGCCCGCATCGCGCATTCGCGAGGCTACGGGCGGCTCGAGTGGAACGTGCTCGACTGGAACGAGCCGGCCATCGCCTTCTACCGATCGCTCGGCGCGAGCGCGCTCGACGCGTGGACGGTGCATCGCCTGGAGGAGCCCGCGATCGCCGCGCTCGCGGGCGTCGTCGATCAGCGGAGCGCGCCGCGCAGCGAACGGTAGAAGTCGCGGCGGCTCGCGTCGGTCATGGCGCCCGTGTAGCGGTACGTGAGGTGGCCCTGCCGATCGACGAGACCGACGTTGGCCGCGTCGGTCGCGAAGCCGAACGGCGGACGGCGCATCACGCCGTCCCAGTCGAGCATGATGTCGACGCCCCATCGCTCGACCGCGGGCTCGACCATCGAGCGAACGAGCGCCTCGGGCACCATGCCCACGTCTCCGAGGTTCGCGACGCCGTACGCCACCACGCGCTCGTCGAGGTGGTTGTCGGTGAGGTAGCGCCGCAGCTCGCCCTTGAACGCGTCGTTGTCGTACACGTGCGGGCGATCCTCGTAGAAGAGCACGATCGCGCGCCGTCCGCGCTCGTCCGAGAGCCGGCGATGCCCCTGCATGGAGGGCATGCTGGCCTCGACCACGGGGGAGGTGGCCGCAGCCTCCTGGGCGCGCGCCGGGCCGAGCCACGAGGGCCATGGGGCGAGCGCGGCAGCGACGAGCAGCGCGGCGAGCGCCGCGAGCCTCTTCACGTGGGCAGAGCCTCGCATACCGCGAGGATAGCAGGCCGGGGCGAGGCCGCCGCTCACGTCGATCGCGTGGAGGGTCGAGGGCCGTCGAGCACGCAGCGCACGCCGCCCAGATCCATCTCCGCGACGCACTCGTTGCACGCATCACAGCGGCTTCGCTCGAGCGTGCCGGCCCGCATGCGCACGACGAGGTCGGGATCGGCGAGCAGCGCTCGGCCGAGCACCACGAAGTCGAAGCCGTCCTCGCGCGCGCGCACCATCTCGCGACGTGACACGAGGCCTCCGAGCAGCGCGAGCGGCATGTGCAGCGCGCCCCTCAAGCGCAGCGCGAGCGGGCGGAAGAACGCCTCCTCGAAGTCGTAGCGATCGATGATGATCCCGCCGAGGGCGCGCATGGACACGCGCGCGATCACGTCGCTCTGCGCGGCCGCCATCTTCGTGAGCGGCAGCCCCCCGCGGAGCAGGAAGAACGGCGTCTTGCTCGTGAAGCCGCCGCTCGGCACGAGCAGATCCACGTCGCCGCTCGCCTCGATCACCCGCGCGATCTCGACGGCCTCGTCGAGCTCGAGCCCACCCGCGAAGCCATCGGCGAGGTTCGTCTTCGCGAGCACCGCGTGATCTCGGCCCACCGCGCGGCGCACGCGCGCGAGGACCGCGAGCGGCAGGGCACGCCGACGCTCGGCGTCGCCGCCCCACCGATCGTTGCGACGGTTCGTGGCCGGCGAGAGGAACTGACTGAGCAGGTAGCCGTGGCCGAGGTGCACCTCGACCGCGTCGAAGCCGATCTGCACGGCCTTGTCTGCGGCGCGCCCGAAGGCCTCGATCACCCCGTCGATGTCGGCGTCGTCCATGGCGCGCGCGAACGGCAAGCCGGCCGAGACACCGTACGCGTTGAACGCGAACGAGGGACCGCGCGGGCCGCGACCATCGGGACCGCGCATCTTGCTGAAGAACCCGGCGTGACCGAGCTGGAGCGAGGCCTTGCCGCCTGCGTCGTGCACGCGACGCGTGAGCTCCGAGAGCACCGGCATCGAGCGCTCGTCGAGGAGCAATTGGTGCGGAAACGTGCGTCCGCGCGGGTCGACCGCGCAGTACGCCACGGTCGTGAGGCCCACGCCCCCGCGCGCGAGGCGCTCGTGGAGTTGCACGAGCTCGGCGCTCGCGACGCCGTGTGGGCTCATGCCTTCGTAGGTGGCCGCCTTGATCACGCGGCTCGAGAGCGCGAGGGGTCCGAGCGTGGCAGGCCCGAAGACGTCGTTCATGAGCGTGAGGCTCCGTGTCGCGCGAGGAAGGGGGTCGCGGTCGAGACGAAGCGCTCGGTCGCGTCGACGTGGGCGAAGTGCGAGGCCTGATCGAGCCAGACGAGCTCGGCGCTCGGCACGAGCGCGTGCAAGCGTCGACCGACGACCGGCGGGACCATCGGGTCGCGGCGGGCGTAGACGAGCTGGAGCGGAATGGGGAACGGCGCGCGAGCGAGCGAACGGCCGAGCTCGTCCATCTCTCGCGCATCGAGCGTCTCGACCAGCATGCGGAGAAACGCAGCGAGACCGCGCGGATCGCGGAGCGGCGCGGCGTACTCGCGGTGCTCCTCTCGCGACTTCAGCGTCTCGTCGAAGTAGTGGACGTTCCGATGGACCCAGCGCTCCGGGTCGCGGCGCACGAGCGCGCCGACCGCGCCCTGCCACCACGGCGCAGGCACGGCGCGCGTGGCCACCCGCAGCGCTCGCATGCGCGCGGTCGCGACGCCGGGGGAGTGGAGGTTCACGAGGCACGACATCGCGCCGGGATCGCTGAGCGCCGCATGCATCAGGAGGTAGCCACCGAGCGAGTTCCCGATCGCGGCCGAGCCGCGGATGCCGAGCGCGTCGATCAGGGCGACGAGGTGCTCGGCCATCGCGCGCGGCGTGTAGGGACCGCGCGGCTTGTCGCTCCGCCCCGCCCCAGGCAGATCGGGCATGAAGAGCGTGTGCGAGGCGCCGAGCGAGGGCAGGACGTAGCGCCACGAGTAGCTCGACGTCATGAAGCCGTGCAGGAGGAGCAGCGGTGGGCCACGGCCGTGGACACGCACGTGCACGCGGACGGGGCCGAGCGCGTCGGAGCGCACGTCGATCTCGCGTGCCTCGGTCTGGAAGTACCCGTGGGCGCGACGCGGACGCTCGGGCACCTCGTCGAAGGGCAGCTGCTGGAACGGCGCGCGCACCGGCGCGATCCTAGTACCGCTGCCCGCAAGTTCGATCCGGGTTTGGCGAACGCTGCGGGCAGGGGTACTCGATTGGGTGGGGGCCCCGGCGGATTCACTCCGACGGGGGAGGGTCTGGGACAGACCCTCGGGAAGAAACAGCTAGGACCACGCACAGAAATCCGGATCGGATTTCTGGGCGGCAGTACTAGCCGACACACCACACGGTGATGTGCGCTCGCTCGCGCTCCGAGCACCCTCGATGTGGAGGCGTGGCCGCGACTACACTCGGCGCGATGTCCGACGCGGAGACCCTCGATCGCTTCGAGCGCCTGCGAGGCGTGCAGGTCGCGCGCGCGATCTTGAAGGACGCCTTCGGCCTCGAGCTCGTCCTCGTCACGGCGAGCGGTCCGATCGCGCACGCCCGCGGCGGCGTCATGGTGGGCTCGAGCGAGGTGTGCCGCACTGCGCTCTTCTCGCGCGACGGCTTCACGCGCTGTGACGCGCACTACCGCGCGCTCGGCGCCAGCGAGGGCGAGCACGTCGGCACCTGCCACCTCGGGCTCGGCTGCCTCTCGGTGCCCGCGCGTACGCCCGAGGGTGTGCTCCACGTCGTCGCGAGCGGCTTCTCGGCCACGAGCCTCGAGGGCGCACCTCCCGTCGATCCGAGAGCCCTCGCGCACGCGCTCGTCGCGCTCGATCCCACGCTGCGCGACGCGAGCGACGCGGTGCGCAAGCTCCCGATCGTCAAAGGAGATCGTGTGGCGACCGTGCGCACGATCCTCCGCATCGCCGCCCAGGAGATCGCCAACGAGGCCGAGGACGAGCTGCGACGCCTCACGCCGCGCGAGCCGGGCGTCGTGGGCCGCGGCCAAGGGGCGCGCCCCATCGTCGCCGCCCGCGAGGACGTGGCCGCCCCCTCGCTGCCTGGGCTCTTCGGGCTCGTGGGCGCCTCGCCTCGCATGCGCACCGTCTTCGATCTCGTGCGCAAGGTCGCCGCCAGCGACGCGAACGTGCTCATCGTCGGCGAGAGCGGCACCGGCAAGGAGCTCGTGGCGCGCGCGATCCACGAGCACGGCGGACGTCACGGCAAGCCCTTCGTCGCGCAGAGCTGCGCAGCGATGTCGGAGGAGATCCTCGAGTCCACGTTGTTCGGGCACGTGCGCGGAGCGTTCTCCGGCGCGATCCGCGCCTCGGAGGGCCTCTTCGGCGCAGCGCGCGGCGGCACGCTCTTCCTCGACGAGGTCGCGGAGATGCCCCTCCCCATGCAGGCGAAGCTCCTCCGCGTCCTCTCGGACGGCACCTACCTCCCCGTGGGCGCGGTGCACGCGAAGCGGACGGACGTGCGACTGCTCGCGGCGACGCACCGCGATCTCGGCCAGATGGTCGGGCGCGGCGAGTTCCGACAGGACCTCTTCTACCGGCTCCACGTCCTCGCGATCGAGCTGCCGCCGCTCCGCGAGCGCACGGGGGATCTCAAGCTCCTGCTCGAGCAGATCGTCGCCCAGACGCCCAACGTGCCCACGCGCATCAGCGCGACCGCGATGCGCTGCATCGACAAGCACTCCTGGCCCGGCAACGTGCGCGAGCTGCGGGCCGAGGTGGAGCGGTGGGCGATCACGGCGCAGGGCGCGCCCGAGGTGGGGCCCGAGCACCTGTCACAGCCCATCCGCGAGGCCGGGGGCTACGGCGGTGGTGCCGAGGACGCGGCGATCCACGCTGCGTCGTCGGGCAGCGGCACCCTCGAGGCCGCGATCGAGTCGCTCGAGCGCGCCCTGCTCGAGCGAGGTCTCGAGCGCACGCGGGGCAACCGCACGCAGCTCGCGCGTGAGCTCGCGATCAGTCGCACCACGCTCCTCGAGCGGCTGAAGCGCTTCGGCCTCGAGCGCCCCGAATGAGGGACACGTGAGTGAAGGGCACGCGCGGTCCTGAGGACCCCTTCTTCACGACGCCCTTCTTCACGACGCCCTTCTTCACGACGCCCTTCTTCACGACGAAAGCCCCCGCGTCAGCGCAGGGGCTCTCGTTCGAAGGCGGCGCGGAGCGCGCTCACTCGTGGTCGGCGTCCCACTCGGCACGCGCCGTGCGGGCGGCCTCGAGATCGGCAGCGATCTCACGCGGGGGCTCGGGAATGCCGCGCCCCGCGTCGACGGACTCGAGCACGGCCTTGCCGTAGTCGCTGATCACGAAGACGGGGCCGAAGCGGCCGAAGAATCGGCCGACCTTGAGCACCTGGTGGGGACGTGCGCGCTGGACCGCGTCTCGGACGTCAGGCCAGGCGAGATCGAGCATGCGCTTGAGATCGCGATACGCGGCGCCCGGCACGAACGCGGGGTCGTTGGCGGCCTGCGGCAGCGCTGCGTTGCGAGCCGTGAGCTCCACGACCGCGCGCAGGACCTTCAGCGTGAGCTCGTCGATGGGGAAGACCTCCATGGGAGGTCGCGGCTTCGGAGGGGTGGGAGGCTTGATCTCGCGGATGGGGCGAGGCAGCCGCTTGCTGCGGTCGGCGCGGCCGCCCGCGCCACCCTTGGCGCGCGAGCTACCGAAGGTGCGGACGTTCGCGGCGACGATCGGCGCATCGCGCATGATGGGGCGCGACGGCGTGGGCATGGCGTCGCGCGGCGCCGTGGGCTCACGGGGCGCGACGATCGCGTTGGGGGTGAATGCGCGGCGACCTCGCTCGCGCTCTCGCTCGGGCGGTCGATCGGGGGCCTGGACGTATCGCTCGAGGATGGCGCGATCGAGGCCGCGCGCCGGGGTCGGGATGGTCTTGGTCCCACTGGGATCCGGACCCTCCTTGGCGGCGTCCCCGGAAGGACGACGACGGACGACAGGGATCTTCGGGCGTTCGGTCATCTCGCTCGTCTGGGTTGACGTGGAAGCCGACGCGCTGGGGCGTCAGGCCATGGATCCGGCACTGTGCTCTCGAGCGCCGCGAACTACTCAGCGTACCAGGGCATCACGATCCGTGCCCCCGTGCGCGCAGGGCCTCGACGAGGAGGCGTGCGCGGCGAGGGCACACGGGTGTGTTGGAGCACGAAACCACCCAGCTTGGCAACTCGATCGGCGTGTCGAAGTGTTTTCTGGAGTCTTTTCTCAGGGCCTCTGCGCGATGGGACGGTGGGCCTCGGGCACGCGCACCTCGACGCGTACGTCGGCCTTGATCTTCAGGGTTCCGAGCATCGCCGAGTAGGGAGCGATGCCGTAGTCGGGCTGGTGGATCGACGCGCGCGCGACGAGCTCGCCTCCGTCCACCGTCACCTCGACGTGCTGCGCACGGCTGCGTCCCGCGAGGGTGAGGGTGCCCTCCACGCGGGGCACTCCGCTCGTCCACGTGAGCGTGCCCTCGAAGCGGACCGCGGGGTGACGCGAGGCCACGAGCACATCGTCGACGATCGTCTGCTCGATCTTGCGCTTGTCCTTGTCCGAGAGCGCCGAGGGGTTGGGGCGTCCGTCGCTCATGGCCGAGATCACCCGCAGGCTGCGGGCGTCCATCTCCGCGGTCACGCGGCTGCCGTCGTCTGGGCTCTCGATCCAGAAGCGGCTCACCTCGATCTCGAGATCATGGGCCACTGCGGAGAGCAGGCCCTCCTTGAAGGTGTAGACGCGACAGCGAGCCTCGCGCTCGGTGATCCGGCTCATGGCCCGATCGTGCCAGACGATTGCGCGCCGCCAAGGCGCCTTGCTCACGGCCTGCCGCAGCGGCGAGGTGCGATATGGTCCGCCCATGCCGTCTGCGCGCACGCTTCGCTCGATCCTCGCGGCGATGATCGCGTCTCTGCCCTGCGGGTGCGAGGGACCGCTCGTCACCTCGGACGCAGGCACGATCGACGCGACGGCGCACGACGCTGGCGGAGACGATGCCTCGACGCGCGAGGACGCGCGCGCCCCCGACGCGTTCGTGCCGCCCGACAGCCCCAGGACGGACTTGGTGGACGTCTCGCACGCGCGGGAGATGCGCGCGGTGTGGCTCTCGAGCGTCTCGAACCTCGATTTCCCCAGCCGGACCGGCTTGTCGGAGTCGCAGGCGCGCGCGGAGCTCGAGGCCATCGTGGACCGCGTCTCGCGGAGCGGGCTCAACGCGATCTTCTTCCAGGTACGCCCCGAGTCCGACGCGCTCTACGCATCGAGCCTCGAGCCCTGGAGCCGCTTCCTCACGGGCACGCAGGGAGACGACCCGGGCTACGACCCGCTCGAGCTGCTGCTCTCGCTCGCGCACGAGCGGGGCATCGAGGTGCACGCATGGCTCAACCCGTATCGCGGGATGTCGAGCGCCTCCGCGACCACAGCGCCCACGCACGTGACCCGGACGCTCTCGAGCCACGCGATCCGCTACGGCACGGCGATCGTGATGGATCCAGGCGCCGCCGAGGTGCGCGCGCACGTGGTGTCGGTCATCGAGGATCTCGCGGATCGCCACGACGTGGATGGCATCCACTTCGACGACTACTTCTATCCGTACCCGGACGCCGACGGCACGCCCTTCCCCGACGACGCGACGTACGCGGCGTACACGGCGGGCGGCGGCACGCTGAGCCTCGCGGACTGGCGGCGCGACAACGTGAACGCGCTCGTGCGCGAGGTGCATGACACGCTCGCGGCCGCCCATCCCGAGATGCGCTTCGGCATCTCACCGTTCGGTATTTATCGCCCCGGCATGCCGGCGGGGATCCGCGGGCTCGACGCGTACGCGACCATCTACTGCGACGCGCCGCATTGGCTCGCTGAGGACTGGCTCGACTATCTCGCGCCGCAGCTCTACTGGCCCACGACGCCGGCTGCGCAGGCCTTCGAGCCGCTCGTGGGCTGGTGGGGCATGCACGCGGATGCACACGAGCACGTGTTCGCGGGGCAAGCCCTCTACCGCCTCGGCTCGACCGCCACGTGGACGCTCGCAGAGCTCGAGACGCAGATCGAGATCGTGCGCGGCCTCGAGCCGGACGGCCGCGTGATGGGGAGCGTGTTCTTCCGCTACACGAGCCTCGACGACGACGTGCTCGGCGTCGCGAGCGCGTTCGAGGATCACGTCTACGCGAGCCCCGCGCTGCCGCCCGCGATCCCACGGCTCACGATCGCGGCGCCCGAGCCCCCGACGGCGACGAGCAGCGGCGGGAGCATCCACCTCGCGCATCCCGCGCCGAGCAGCGTGCGCTTCTTCGCGGTGTACCGAGAACAAGCGGGCGCCTTCGTGCTCGATCGCGTGCTCGGTGCGAGCGCGACGGACCTCGCGGTGAGCCCAGGAACGTGGGCGATCTCGTCGATCGGCCGCGGCGATGTCGAGAGCCGCGGCGCGCGCATCGTCGTGGAGTAGCGGCAGCGGGAGGGGGCCCCACGAAGTGGGGGACGAGACGCCTCCTCGCGCCGCGCAAGTGGGGCCGAGGCCCCACGAAGTGGGGGACGAGACGCCTCCTCGCGCCCCGCAAGTGGGGCTGGGGCCCCACGCGCAGCGGCCGCATCTGCGGCCGGAGCGGGAGGGGGCCCCACGAAGTGGGGGAGGGGGCGCACGCCCCCTCTGGAAACTACAGCCCGGCTTCGTCCATGCGGCGCATGCCCTCGAGCAGAAGCGACTCGATGCTCGCCTGCATCGTCTTGTCCTTGGGCTTCTGCGTCGGGTCGAACTTGAAGTCGCCGTCCTTGAGCAAGAGCATCTGATAGAAGGCTTCTTCGCCCGTCGCCTGCGCGAACAGCGCGTGCACCACGAGCCCTTCGCCGAAGTACACCTCGCCCACGCGGTGCTGCGAGACGATGCGGAGACAGCCGCTCTTGCGACCTTGCCCGAGCACCTGCACGACCTCCGTGAGGCCCATGTCGCGCAGCGATCCCGAGAGGCCGCCGCCGCCGCGGCGGCGGAGCAGGGCCTCGAAGATCTGGCCGCACTTGGCGACCACGAGCTCCACGGCCGTGGGCTTGGTGAGGTAGTCCGCGGCGCCCAGCTCGTAGCCGCGGGCCACCGACTCACGATCGCTGCGGCGCGTGTGGAACACGAACGCCACGTCCTTGTTGCGCTCCTCTGCGCGGGCCACGGCCACGAGCCCGAGGCCGGCGCCACCGTCGAGATCGACCTCGGTGATCACGATGTCGAAGCGCTCGCCGCGCAGGCGCCCCTCGGCCTCGGGGCGCGTGCGTGAGGTGGTGACGTCGTAGCCCTGCTCCTGGAAGCGGATCTCGAGCAGCATGCCCGACTCGGGATCGGGCTCCACGATGAGCACGCGCGGCCGGATGCCCGCGTTCGTGGCGCGATCCGATCCCGCCACGGCGCGGAGCGGATCGACGAGGCGCGGATCGAAGCGCTGACCGCCGAGCTCGCGCACGACCTCGACCGCCTCGCGCGGCGTGAGCACGCGACGGTAGGGGTTCTTCGCGTTGGTCGTGAGGTCGCAGTAGGTCTCGGTCATCGCGAGGATGCGCGCACCGAGAGGGATCTGCTTGCT
>JAIBCE010000480.1 GCA_019694315.1 Sandaracinaceae bacterium | reverse complement strand
GCCCGATGCGACCGCGTTCTTCCACCGCAGCTCGCTCTTCCTCGCGCAGTACTCCACGCACTGGGCGGCCCGCAGCACGCCCGACGTGGTCGCCGCCAACCTCGCCTGGCTCGACCGCTTCCACGACGCGATGCGCTCGCACGCGAGCGGCTACGCCTACGTGAACTACATCGACGACCGGCTCGAGGGCTGGGAGCGCGCGTACTACGGCGACAACCTGCCGCGCCTGCGCGCCATCAAGTCGCGCGTGGATCCCGACGACTTCTTCCACTTCGGCCGGTCGATCCCGCGAGCGTAGCGGCGCGGCGGCCCACCGCGACGGGCGCTCGGGCGTGCGCGCACGTAAGCTCCAGGCTCCCGTGCACGCCGCCGCGCGCTTCTCCTCCGGCTCGCTCCTCCTCGCGGCCGCGCTCGGCGCGGGCTGCAGCACCGCGATCGCCGCCGGCGAGCACGACGCGGGGCACGAGGACGCGCGCGCGTTCGATCTCGACGGCGGCGCGCCCGATGCGGCGCGCGTGGACGCGAGCATGGCCGATGCGGCGACGACGCCGGACGGCGGCATGCGCTGCCCGGTGACCCTCCCGAGCCCGCTCGTCTTCGGCCTCGATCACGGCGCGTTCCCCAGCGACGGGCATCCCGACGTCGCCGTGCACGTGCCCGCCGGCTACGACGCCTGCGCGCCGCAGGGCGCCGTCGTCTACTTCCACGGCTTCCACAACTGCGTCGAGAACGCGATCGGCAGCACGCCCACCGAGTGCACGCCCGGCGCCGGCGCGCGCACCGCCCATCACCTCGTCGAGCAGCTCGACGCGGCGCACGTGAACGCGATGCTCATCGCGGTCGAGGTCGCCTACGACCAGGCGAGCGGCGCGACGGGTCGCCTGTCCGAGGACGGCGGCCTGCGCGCGCTCCTCGACGAGCTCTTCGACGCGCACCTCTCGGCGATGCTCGGCCGCCCGACCACGATCGACGACCTCGACACGATCGTCCTCGCGAGCGACGCCGGCGGCGACGCCGCCGTCGCGCGCGGTCTCGATCGGGGCCAGCTCCCGAGCGTGCGCGAGGTGATGCTCTTCGACTCGCTCTACGGCGAGATCCCCGTCTACGAGGCCTTCACCGTCGATCAGCTGGCGCGCTTCGATCCGGCGGGCGCGGACGCGCTGCGCTTCGCGATCGTCTACACCGATGGCGGCGGCACCGATGCGAATTCGCGCGCGCTCGCCGGCGAGATCGAGAGCGGCCTCGACACGCTCGGCCACCCGGAGTGGATGCTCTTCGACGACACGACCGCCACGCTCGATGCGAGCGCGTTCGCGCATCCGATCGTGATCAAGCACAGCATGCTCAGCCACGACGGTGTCGTGACGTACTACTTCGAGCGCTTCGTCTCCGCGGCCCCGTTCGCGCCGCTGCCCTGACCCTCACGCTGGGCGACCACGCAGGCACCGACCGCGCACGTGATCGACGCACCAGCCTTCACGACGTCGCGCACGCCCAGCCAGCGCGCGGCCGGAATCGCGAGGAAGACATCCACCAGACGTGGGTCGAACTGGACCCCGGCCCCCCTGCCGATCCGCGCGGACGCCTCGGCGTGCGACACGCAGCGGCGATACGGCCGATCGCTGGTCATCGAATCGTAGGCGTCCACGATCGCGAACACGCGGGCCGCGATCGGAATCGCATCGCGCGCGAGGCCGTCTGGATATCCCGTCCCGTTCCAGCACTCGTGATGATGCAGCACGACTTCCTTGGCGCGGGCGAGGCGGGGCACGACGTCGAGGAGCGCGGCGCCGTGGTCGGGGTGCCGCTTCATCACCTCCCACTCGCCCTGCCCGAGCGATCCCGGCTTGTTCAAGATCTCCTCCGGAACGCCGATCTTGCCGACGTCGTGGACCAGCGCTCCGAGCGCGGCCCAGAAGCAGGCCGTGGGATCGAGCCCCGCCTCTTGCGCCAGCAGCTGCGTCCAGAGCGCCGTCCGCAGCGCGTGCGCGGTGGACTCGCGCTCGTGCATCTCGAGGGCGCGGGCCATGCCTTGCGCGATCTCGCAGGCGATCACGTTGTCTTCCGTGGTGTCGTGTCGGGCCGCCAGCACGCGCTCGACCGCGGCGATGATCTGCGAGGGAGCGAACGGCTTGGCGATCATCGCGTCCGGCGCCGCGCTGCCGAGCATGCGCGTGACCTCGCGGAAGTCGGTCGTGCCGGTGACGAGCACGACGGGTCGGCTCGACTCTTCCTTGAGCGCTGCCGCGAACGTGCGCCCATCGCCCAACGGCAGGTTGAGGTCCGCGACGACCGCGTCGAACTCCTGGGCATCCAGGGCCTCGCGCGCGGCCTGCGGGCTCGGTACCGACACCGTTCTGAACCCGTGCCGGCGGAGAGAGACGTCGATCGTGCGCAGCACGAGCGGATCGTCGTCGACGATCAAGATGCTGCGACTGCTGTCGGTCATGCGCGGATCGAGAGCAGCCGCCGTGCCAGCCCTCGTCACGACCTCCGGCCCTCGGATCGTCCTCGATTCGAGCCTGCATCCACCGGTACGGTGGACAGAGCGTCAATCCGACGGCGGGTGTGGCGTCAAGCATCGCGAGGCCTCGTCCGCTCCGGGCGTAGTGGCGACGAGACCTCGGCCCGGTGCTCGGTTCGCGTGCCGCGCCGCTCGCGCCGACTTCCTCGCGGAGAGGGCCCCGCAGCGCGCGCGTGCCCGCGCACCGAGAAGGCGGCGGGGGCCTAAGTGAGCGATCGTGATTCGTGATCACCACGAATCACACGCGAATGTAGCGTCGCGACGGATGTCGCGACGGACAGGAGGGTGAGGGAGACGACAAGCGAGGCCTATAGCCAATTGGCTATACGCCCTGCTTCGCGATTCACTCGGGCTGCCGAGTCGGGACGGGGACGTCCTCCCTCGCGAATCGTCACGATTCGCGACCGGTGATCTAGTGGACGAGCAGGTCGTTGGCCGCGAGCCAGCGCTCGCACTCGATGGCCGCCATGCAGCCCGTGCCTGCCGCCGTCACCGCCTGGCGATAGACGTGATCCTGCACGTCGCCCGAAGCGAACACGCCCTCGATGTTCGTGCGCGTCGTGCCCGGCACCGTCTTCAGGTAGCCGGTCTCCTCCATGTCGAGGATGCCCTTGAAGAGCTGCGTGTTCGGCTCGTGGCCGATGGCGACGAAGAGGCCCTGCGTCGGATGCACGATCTTCTCGCCAGTGCGCAGGTTCTGCACCTCGATCGCCGCGATCTGCTCCTGATGGCCCTCGCCCTGCGAGCGCACGGCCGTGACGGCGCAGTCGAGCATCCACTTGATCTTCGGGTGCTTCTGCGCGCGCTCGATCATGATGCGCGAGGCACGGAACTCCTGGCGGCGGTGGATCACCGTCACCGACTTGCAGAGGCCCGCGAGGTAGAGCGCCTCTTCCATCGCCGTGTCGCCACCGCCCACGACGCACACGTCCTGGTTGCGGAAGAAGTAGCCGTCGCACGTCGCGCACGCGCTGACGCCCTTGCTCTCGAGCTCCTTCTCGCCCGGGACGTGCAGCCACTTGGCCTTGGCGCCCGTGGAGATGATGACGGCGTTCGAGAAGATCTCCTTGCCGTCCTCGCAGACGACCTTGTACGGGCGCTTGCTGAAGTCGACCTTCACGACGTCGCTCGAGACGATCTCGGTGCCGAAGCGCTCGGCCTGGGCCTTCCACTTCGCCATCAGATCCGGGCCGGTGATGCCCTCGGGGAAGCCCGGGTAGTTCTCGACCGTGGAGGTGATCATGAGCTGGCCGCCCGCGATGCCGCCGACGCTGAAGCCCTCCACGCAGACGGGCTTGAGGTTGGCGCGCGCCGCGTAGATGGCGGCCGTGAGGCCCGCAGGGCCCGATCCGATGATGACGACGTTGCGAACCGAGCTCATGGGCATCCTCCAGAGGTGCGGATTCGTGGAGCAAGTGGGGCGGCTTGGCAAGCAGCGCGGGCGGCGGGTTTCTGGACCGTGGGGCCCGACGCCCCGATTCTCCAGAGGTGCCCGACCGGCGCAGAAGGCTGCCTTTTCTCCTCTTGCCGCTCCTCGCGCTGGCGCTCGCGCTCGCGGCGGGGTGTGAGGAGGCGCGCGAGGCCGAGCTGCTCGAGCTGCGCTCGGCGGGCCCGGCGCAGATCGATCCGGGCCATCCGCTCGTCATCGAGGGCGGCCCGTTCGCGATCCACCACGAGGTGAGCGTGCGTCTGGTCGGCGAGCTGGCTCGCCCCTTCGAAGCGCCCGAGTCGATCACGCGCGAGCTCACGGCCCACGCCGCGAGCGAGAGCCGCATCGAGGTGCCGCTCGATCCGCGCATGCTCCGCGACGAGATCCGGCGCGCGACGTTCCGCGGGCGCGTCGAGGTGCGCGAGGCGGCGCAGTGGGGAGAGCTGCCGGGCGCGGTGCTCGGCATGCGCGAGGGCGTGGTGATCGACTTCGTGCCGCCGCGCTCGATCGACTCGCCGGCGCGCGCGCTCGACCGCATGCTCGGCGTCACGTTCGCGCTCGAGAGCGAGCACGGCCTCGCGCTCGCGAGCGTGGAGCCCGAGGGCATCGGCGCCTTGCTCGGGCTCGAGCCCGGCGACGTGCTCGAGGGCGAAGGCCACGCGATCTTCGTTCCGGGAGACACGCCTCTCGTCGCCGAGGGCGTGACCGACGCGAGCTTGATCGTGGCGCGCGACGGCGAAGGCGAGCGATCGCTCGCATGGCGCATCGAGGCGCGCCGCGACGACGAGGGCACGGCCGACCGCACGCGCCTGCTCGAGCTCGCGGTGCTGCTCGTGTGGCTGGCGCTGCTGCGCTCGCTGCCGCTGCGCTCGATCGAGCACGGCACGCAGCGCCTCGCCGCCGCGCTCACGCGCCCGACCGCGGCGTTCCT
>JAIBCE010000086.1 GCA_019694315.1 Sandaracinaceae bacterium | reverse complement strand
TCGTCGCGGGGTCGCTCGTCGCGGGGTCTCTCGTCGCGGGGTCGCTCTTCGCGGGGACGCTCGTCGCGTCGCGGCTCACGGCGCTCGCGTCGCTCGTCGCGCGGCTCGCGGCGCTCTCGGCGTTCCTCGCGCGCCTCACGGCGCTCCTCGCGACCGTCGCTCGGCTCCTCCGACACGGCAGGGCGTGCAGGCCGCGCGCGTCGCGCCGCTGCAGCCTGATCCTCGACCTCCGACTCGCTTCCGTGCGCGCCGAGGAACGATCCCACGAGGCCCGCCACGATCGCCTCCGCGTCGTCGTGCGAGAGGATGCGGCGCGCGATCGCGCGGAGCGAGTCGTGCGTGGGGCCCTGCTGGTAGTCCGCGAACGCCGCGCGGATCATGTCGATGCGATCGAGCTCGCTGCGGGCCTTGAGCTCGCCCGCGGAGGGCAGCACGCGCTCGGTCGGGAAGATCTTGAACTGCAGGCGCAGGTAGTAGAGCTGACCGAGATCGCCCGGGGTCACGAGCGAGATGGCCGTGCCCGTGCGGCCCGCGCGTCCGGTGCGGCCCGTGCGATGCACGTACTGCTCGAGCGCGTCCGGGAAGTCGTAGTTGATGACGTGCGTGAGGTGCGAGATGTCGATGCCGCGCGCGGCCACGTCGGTCGCGACGAGGTAGCGGAGCGTGCCCTTGCGCGTGGCGCCGAGGACCTTCTCGCGATCGCTCTGCGGCAGATCGCCGTTGAGCCAGTCGGCGTTGAGGCCCGACACCTGGAGCTCGGAGGCGAGCTGCTCGGTCGCAGCCTTGGTGTTGCAGAAGATGATGGCGCTCTCGGGGTTGTCGGCCTCGAGGATGCGGATGAGATCGCGCGACTTGCCCAGGCCCGACACGAGGTAGACGAAGTGCGAGATGGTCTGCGCGCCGATCTGATCGCTCGAGAGCGAGAGCTGGATCGGGTCCTTCAGGAACTTCGCCGCGAGGCGCTGGATCGCCTCGTCGAGCGTCGCGCTGAAGAGCATCGTCTGACGGTTCTTCGGCAGCTCGTCGACGATCGCGTGGAGCTCCTTCGCGAAGCCCATCGACAGCATCTCGTCCGCCTCGTCGAGCACGAGGATGCGGATGTGCTCCGGATCGAGCGAGCCGCGGCGCAGGTGATCGAGCACACGCCCGGGCGTGCCCGAGACGATCTGCGCGCCCTCGGCGAGCTCGCGGACCTGACGCTCCATGGGCGCGCCGCCGTACACGGCCGAGGTGCGGATGCCCCGGTGGCGGCCGATGCGCTCGAGCTCCTTCGCGCTCTGGAGGGCCAGCTCGCGCGTGGGCGCGAGGATCAGCACCTGTGTCTGCGGCTCGGGGCGCACGCGCTTGTCGATGAGCGGCATGCCGAACGCGGCAGTCTTGCCCGTGCCCGTGCGCGCCTGGACGACGACGTCGGCGCCGTCGGATGCGGGGCCGAAGGTGGCGAGCTGCACGGGCGTCGGCGTGACCCAGCCCATCTCGTCGATGGCGGCGCGGACCTCGGTCGTGAGCGGCAGGGCGTCGAACGTGGGCGGCGCGTCGGTGGGGGCAAGGCTCTCGGCGTTCATCGGCGATCTCCAGAAGCTCTCGCTCGCGCACGGACCTCGTCGAGGAGGGGCGCGAGCTCGTCGTCGTGTCGCTCGGCGGCCGTCTGTGTGGCGTACCGAGCGTGGTAGAGAGAGGCGTAGGCGGGGTGGCTCTCGCAGGACGCCTCGATGGCGAGGTAGGACTCGTCCCACGCTGCAAAACGCTCACGGCGGAGCGACTCGGGCCGCACGAGGGCGATCTCCTCGAGCGAGGTCACGAGCGCCTCGATCTGGGCCCCGCACCCCGAGGAGTGCATCGCCACCTCGGGCCCCGAGGCCTCGGGCCAGAAGATCTGCGGCACGACGGACGCGAGGCCAGAGCCCATGACCCACACGGCCAGCACGGCGTAGATCGCGAGGGCGACACGGCGGCCGACGAGGGCGGGATCGACGCGACGACCCGGGCCGCGTGCTCGATCCTGCTCGGGCGCTCCGCTCTGTCCTTGCGTCTCGACCACCGATTCGTGCTCGTCCTTCGTCCTGCCCAGGCAGGGGCGCGCCGGCTGCGTGCCGCGCGCGCCGGGAGGTGTAACCACCCCGTCGACGGGGGGTCAAGCCGTGGCGTTCGGAGGGCCCAACGCCCCCTCTTTGCCGTGGAAACGCGGATCAGCGCGGGATCCGTCGTCCGTAGATGTCGCCGAGGCCGTCACCGAGCGTGCGGAACGAGAAGAACCAGAGCGCGCTCGTGCCCGAGCCCGTCGCGGCCACGCCCGGATCCGTCGCACCAGGGGCGATCTCGAATTCGCTGAACGAGGGGGTGGGCTCGCGGTTCAGCGCCTCGCCGCCCGTGGTGTCGAACATGCGTGCGTGCACGGCGCCGCCGGTCTCGAAGGCGATCGCGATGCGATCTTCGTGGGCCGCCACGGCCGGCGCAGCTTGATCGCCGGCGGCCGCGGAATTCACCTGGAACGCCTCGAGCCCCGTGCCGCTCGCGTCGAACACGCGCGCCCGGATCCCGGTGCCGTCGCCGTCGACCGCCGAGTCGCGGAAGGCCACGACGAAGCCGCCGGAGGCGAGCGGCGCGATCGCGGGCTGGCTCTGATCCCCGCTTCCGTCGGCGGCCGCGATCGCGGTGCCCATCGCCGCGCCACTGCCATCGACACGCTGGATCATCACGCGACCGGAGAGCTCGTAGGCCACGGCGAAGCCCGTCGCGAGACCTGCCACTGCGGGCGCGGCGCCTCCGGCGCCGATGACGGTCGAGCCGCTGCCCGACGGCGTGCGCGATCCCGCAGCGAATGCGCGCACCGCGACGCCACCGCCCGCGCCGTCGACGAAGGCTGCGAGGTAGCTGCCATCGGCCGCGAAGGCGCCGACGACGCCATCCTGTCGGCCCGTGTCGGAGCCGACGGCGACGAACTCGCCCTCGGGGCCGAGGCTCATGTCGAAGAAGCCCACCCGCACGTCGAACTCGCCCGAGCGCGGCACCACGGTCGCTGCGATCGCCATGCGTCCGCTCGAGGCGACGGCCGACTGCGAGGCCACGATCACCCCAGGAATGCGGCCGAAGCCGGTCTCCACGAGCACCTCGTTCACGTTGCGATCGTTGGCGAGCAGCGCAGGCGAGGTGAGCGCGCGGCCGTCGGGACCGAGCACGCGCGCGCCCACGTCGATGCGCTCGCTGACGAAGGTCGTGACGATGCGGCTCGAGCCGCGCGCGGACACGCGAGGCATCTCCTGCGCGCCGGTGTTGATCGTGGTGTTGAGCTGGAACGGCGTGGTCTGGCAGGTGGCGTTGCAGTCACCCATGCCCGGCGTCGTGCACTGCTCGTCGGGGCTCAGGATCGTGTCGCTGCAGTCGCCCTCGGTGATCACGGGCACCAGCGTGAGCGCGATGCCGCGCGACTCGTTGGACGCGAGGCCGTCGATCGCCACGCAGCCCTGGCCGATCACGGTGTTGCGGACGCCGCTCACGGGATCGGTGCCCTTGCCGCGCACGTAGGCGACGTAGTCGCCGGGCGGGACCGAGACCTCCTGCATCACGGCGCTGCCACGCTCGGTGAGGAGGAGATCGACCACCGCGCCCTCGACGCTGTTGAGGGGCGCGTTCACGTCGATGGGCGGCGCGAGCGTGCCCGTGGAGGGATCGAGGCAGACGTAGGTCTCGGCGGGGAGGATGAAGAGGCGCAGCTCCTCGGAGTCGTCGATGAGGCCGAGCGGGTCGTCGAGGCTGATCGGGGTGCCTGTCGCGCCGGTGACGCACGAGGCGAGGCCAGGTGCAGCGAGAGCAGCGAGGGCGACGAGGCGCGAGCGAAGAGCCATGGGAGGGACTGTATCAAAGTGCGGCCGAGCTGGGCGCGTCCCGCGATAGATTGAGGCATGCAGAGGCTCTCGCGGTGGGTACTCGCCTGGTCGATCGGTGCGGTCTTCGTGGGGTGTTCTTGCGGCCCTGGCGAGGGCTTCTGCGAGACGGATGCCGACTGCCCGAGCTCCGACTACGTGTGCAGGACCGACCCGCACGGCCTCCTCAGTGGACGCCGCTGCTGGGAGCGAGATCACTACGCTGACGCAGCGTTCGTGGACGGTTCGGTCGATGCGGTCGTGCCTCCCGATGCCTGCGTCGCGTGCGGCACGGCGTGCTGCGCTGCGACCGAGCGCTGCACGAGCGGGAGCGTGTGCGTGGCCGACCTCGGGCCGTGCGAGGACGACGGAGACTGCCTGAACGACAGCTACTGTCTCGAGGGGCGCTGCGCGCCCTACGGCGCTCTGCCGCGCGGCGACACGAACACGTTGTGTCGCCGTCCGGTCCTTCCGGGGCGCTTCGCGCCCGAGATCCAGTGCCACTGGGCCGCGCCGGCGGCGGGCGATCCCGCACCGGCCTTCGTGCAGGTCTTCACCACGCCCGTGGTCGTCGACTTCGGCATCGGTCGCGGGCCCGATGATCCGATCCGGCCCTCGATCGTGTTCATCGCGGCCGACGCGTTCTCGTACACCGATCACGGTGTGCTCCGCGTGATCGACGGCGCGACGTGCGCGGATCAGGCCGTGCTAGCCGACCCTGCCGACCGCGTGGCCTCGGCGAGCACGCCGGTGGTGGGAGACCTCGATCCGCCCGGGACGTCGCCGACGCCAGACAACCCCGTGCCCGCGATGCCCGAGATCGTCGCGAAGCTCGCGACCGGCGCGATCGCCGCGTTCGGATGGAACGGCACGTCGTTCGTGCGTCGCTGGGCCTCGAGCGCCGTGGTCGGTCCTGCGATCGCGGCGCTCTCGCTGGCCGACCTCGACGACGACGGAACGCCCGAGATCCTCGAGGGCGCCGTGGTCTACGGGCACGACGGCACCGTGCTCGACGCGAGCGCGGGGGCCGCGCACTTCCTCAGCACCTATGGTGTCCCGACGGCGGTGGCCGATCTCGATCACGACGGTGACGCGGAGCTCTTCGATGGCCAGCACGTCTACGACTGGGACGTGCCCGCGCATCGCTGGGCCGCGCGCCCGAGCCCCGGCGTGCTCGGCCTCGTGGCCATCGCCGACTTCGGCGAGTTTCCCAGCGCTGCGGGCGATCGCGCGGGCGGGCCCGAGCTCGTGATCGTCGCCGACAACCACGTGGAGGTGCGCTCGGTGGGCGGCGACGTGGTGTTCGGACCGATCGCGTTTCCGCCCACCGGCGAGGCCTCGGCGCACGGCGGCAGCCCCACGGTCGGAGACTTCGACGCCGACGGTCGCCCCGAGATCGCGAGCGGTGGCTCGGACTGGGTCACGGTGTTCGATCTCGACTGCACCACCACGAGCGACACGCCCGGATGCGCGCGCGTCGCGAGCGGCATCGCGCCCACGGTGGGGATCCTCTGGGCCGAGCCGGTGCAAGAGACCTCGGCGGGCATCAACGGCTCCGCGGTCTTCGACTTCGAGGGCGATGGCCGTATGGAGCTCGTCTACGGCGACGAGTGCTACGTGCGCGTCATGGACGGTCGCTCCGGCGAGGTGCTCTGGTCGGCGCCGCGCGCGAGCGGCACGTGGATCGAGGGCCCGATCGTCGCGGACGTCGACGGGGACTTCAACGCGGAGGTCGTGGTCGCGTCGAATCGCTTCCATGGCGCGTGCTCGCCGCTCGATCCGCTCCACGCGGGCTTGCGCTGCGACGCGGACGCCGACTGCCCGAGCGGTGGTGGGTGTCTCGGTGGCCTGTGTCGCTGTGGTGCAGTCGAGGACTGCGGCGATGCGCGGAGCTACGCGTGCGCGCCTCCGACCGATGGCAGCGCGGCGATGGGCCAGGTGTGTCGCAGCGCGTTCACCGAGGAGATCGTGGGCATTCGGGTGTATCGCGACGCGAGCGACCGCTGGGTGAGCTCGCGACGCATCTGGAACCAGCACGCGTACTTCGTGACGAACGTCGACGAGGACGGCCGCGTGCCGCGCACGAGCGAGATGCGGCGCAACTGGTCGACGACGGGCCTGAACGACTTCCGGCGCAACGTGCAGGGCGACCTCGTGCCGCTCGCCGGGCCGGATCTCACGATCGGCCGCGGCGCGTGCGCCTCGAGCACGGCCGTGCTCACGGCCGAGGTGTGCAATCGCGGCGCGGAGCCCGTCGACAGCGGGATGCTCGCGAGCTTCTTCGACGGCGATCCACGCGCGGAGGGCATGCCGATCTGCGAGCACGCCACGACGCGGTGGCTCGCGCCGGGGGAGTGCGAGCCCGTCTCGTGCGCGTGGCCCGAGCCGGTGCCGAGCGGTGCCCGCGAGGTGTGGCTCTGGGTCGACTACTCCGACACGAACGTCGAGTGCGTCGAGGACAACAACATCGCGCGCATCGACTGCATGCTCGAGTGAGGGGCGCGCTCGCCCCGCGTGAATCGCCGCTCAGGGCGATGGGAGCGGTGCGGGGGTGAAGCGGCGCCATGCCAGTGATCTTGCTCCGTTGACGCACTCAGCCGCCGGGCAGAGGCTTGCGCGATGTCCTCTCGACACGTCCTGCGCGCCGCCATCGCCATCGGCCTCGCCGTCCCGAGCCTCACGCTGCTCGCCTGTGACGAGACCCGCGTCGTGCGGCGCGATGCCGGGATTCGAGCCGATGCGTTTGCGCTCGACGCCGGGTTCGGCGCGGACGCGCCGTTTCCTGATGTCTTCGTGGGTCTCGACGCAGCGACGGAGCTCGACGCGTTCACGCTCCTCGATGCGCCGGTGCTCCTCGACGCTCCGTTCGCGACCGATGCGCGCGCGTTCGATGCTGCGTTGGGGGCCGATGCGTTCGTCGCCGCGGACGCGTACGTCGCGCCAGACGCCTACGTCGTGCCCGACGCGTACGCGGGTCCGGATGCCTTCTCGCGCGACGCCTACGTCGCGACGGACGCGCCCAGCGGAGGGACGACGAGCTTCGGATACACGGGCGCCATCGCGTCGTACGTCGTGCCTGGCGGCGTGACGAGCCTCCATGTGATCGCCGAGGGGGCGAGCGGCGGAGACGCGAACACGGCGGCCGGCGGCTACTACGGTGGGCACGGCGCGCGCGTGGACGCGATCGTGGCCGTCACGCCTGGCGAGAGCCTGTCGATCCTCGTCGGTCAGCGGCCCGATCCGATCGCATGGCTAGGCGACGGCTGTGGCGCGAGCGGAGGCGGCGGGACGTTCGTCGTCCGCGGCAGCGCGACGGCGCTGGTGGTCGCCGGCGCGGGGGGCGGCGCGAGCGCGTTCGGCTCGTACGTGATCAACGGGCAGGACGCATCGCTCACGAGCGCGGGCGGCAGCTCGAGCACGATCCTCGGCGGGACCGGAGGCCTGGGCGGGCAGTCGGTGAGCCACGAGGGAGGCGGCGGCGGTGGGCTCACCGGCGACGGCGCGAGCGGCGAGGGAGGTGGTGGGCGATCGTTCACCAACGGCGGGGCGGGCGGTGCGCGCGTCACGACCGAGAGCTGCGGTGCGATGCCCAACGGCGGCTTCGGCGGTGGCGGTGGCGGTGGCAACGATCTCGCGGGCGGCGGCGGCGGATACTCGGGCGGCGGCGCACAAGCAGACTCGCCCGGGCAGGCGGCCGCAGGTGGCGGCTCGTTCGTCCTCGGGACGACCGTCTCGATCGCCGCGCGCACGACGCACGGGCACGGCAGCGTCACCCTGACGCCCATGTGAGGGCGTGCCGTTGAAGGCAGGCACGCCGCACGGAAGCCACGCCGCACGGAAGGCACGCCGCACGGAAGGCACGCCGCACGGAAGGCACGCCGCACGGAAGGCACGCCGGACCAAGGCATGCCGGACCAAGGCATGCCGGACCAAGGCATGCCGCCGCGGAGGTGTCCGTGCCTCGTCGGATCAGAGGATCGCGGAGCACGAAAGGGGCCCGGTCATCGCGCGCGATCGTAGGACCTTCCGTCGAGGACCCTTCCTCGCCTCGCGGCGTGCGCGTCGCGAGGTCAAGGGCCGAGGCGTTCGAGGCGATCCTCGAGGATGACGCGCTCTCCGCCCTCGAATGGAACGCGGAGACCGCTCGTCGCGGGCCACGAGCACCCGCAGCTCGCTCATGGCGTGTCTCCGAATCGATGGTGGCCGATGCGCATCGGCTCGCTGGTCCTCGTGCCTGCGAGCACCGCGAGCAGCGCGCGGCCCTCGTCCGCGAGCGCGGCGAGCTCGCCACGATTGCGGGGCAGCGGAACCCTCGCGTAGTCGAGCGCGAGCGCGTCGGCGTGGCGCGCGGCGTAGTCGGGGGCGCGCAGCTTGGCCGCCACGTAGAGGACGAGCGTCTTGGGATCCGCGTCGAGCGCCCGCGCGCGGAGGGCCTGGACGATCGTGGGCGCGAGGTTCGGCGCGCCCGTGGGGGCGTGCGTGGGAAACGCACGCGCGCGACACGAGCTCCGCGACGACAGGTAGCAGTTGTCGATCGGCGCCGAGACGAGCGCGGCGTGGGCCCACGGCACCGTGCCGCGGTCCTTGCGCACCGACACGAGCGCGAAGCGTGATCGTGACATCGCGGCGAGGAGCGGCGGCCGGGGTCGATGGCAGAGCGCGGGATGGACGAAGGCCCACCGCGTGTCGAAGGGGCGATACGCGAGCGCGCGCACGTAGGGCTCGAAGCCCTCGGAGTCGCGGAGCACGCGCAGCGCACGGCGCGCCTCGTCGGGATCGAAATGCGCGCGGGCCGCCAGCGCGACGCGCCCGGTCGCGATCGCCTCGATCCGGTCGAGGAGCTCCTCACGATCGCGGTCGATCACGAGCTCGTCGCGGTTGGTCTGGACGCCCTCGGCATGGAACGGAAACCACTCCGCGAGCGAGGGCCACGACGCGTACGCCTCGTCGCGGCGAGCGCGCGGTCGGAGCGACGCGAGCGGCTCCTCCACGCGCTCGAAGCCCACGGTGCGCCCCAAGGAGGCGAGCTTGTCTGCGACCGTGCCGCGCACGGCGCCGAAGGAGACCTCGGCGGTCGAGCGTGCGCGCGGTGAGCGCCGTGCCGCGAGCACGATCGCGGCGCCGGGACGTACGCCGAAGACGTTCTGATCGACGACGCCCGCGGGGCGCGCCACGAGCGCAGAGCCCCCGAGATCGATCACGCGCACCTCGTCGAAGCGAGAGACCAGCGTCGCGCGCACGCCGCGGTGCACGGGGCCGTCGAGGTACGACGCGTTCGTCACGAATGCGAGCACGCCCCCTGCGCCGCATCGCTCGATGGCGTCGATCGCCCAGCGGAGGAAGCGAACGTAGGCGTCGGCGAGCACACCGCGGCGTCGCTCCGCCAGAGGTGCGCCGCGCTCGTCGCGGTGGAAGTCGCGCGCGAGCGCCTCGATGTAGAGCGGGCCGAGCCCGCGCGCGGACCACGGCGGGTTGCCGATCACGAGGAGCGCCTTCGCACCCGACCAGCCAGCGGCGAGCGCGTCTGTCGTCTCGAGCGTCAGTCGATGGCCCCGCGCCGCGGCGAAGGCCCCGAGCGCACGGCGGGTGGAGGCGTTCGCTTGTGCGTCGAGGTCGAGGCCGACGAGGCTCGAGCCCTGGCCTGGTGCGTGGGCGAGGGTCGCGGCGAGGAAGACGCCCGGGCCCGTGGCCGGATCGACGATGTCGAGCTCGCGTGCGCCGATCGTCGGCAGCGCGTGGCGCGCGAGCATCGCGCGCGCCTCGCGCACCATGGCGCGCGCGATCGCGATCGGGGTGTGCACCACGCCGCCGTGCTTGCGGGCGTGTGCGCTCAGCGCGAGGTCACGCTCCCCGGCGGCGCGGGCCACGAAGGCGAGCAGCGCGGCGAGCGTCTCGCCGTCGTCGGCGCCGTGATGCGCGAGGATCTCGAGGAGTCGCTCTTCCGCTTCGTCGAGGCCGTGGCCGACGAGCCCCGCTGGCGTCGCCGCGTCCAGCGCGCGATGCGAGGCGCGCTGCGCGTGGCGATCTGGGAGTCGCGCTGGCTCGGTCGCGATCGCGTGCTCGAGGATCTCACGGCGCTCGCGACGCGCTGGGGCCGCTTTCGTGGTCCGCGCCTCGCGAAGATGCTCGACGTCGACCCCGCCGATCCCCGCTCGCTCGGTCGGATCCAGGATTGGGAGGACGCGCTTCTCGGGGTGACGGGGCACTGGACGGTGGAGGGGACGAGCGAGGGCCGGTGCGTCGCGACGAAGCACGAAACGGAGTGTCCGTTCGCCGATCTCGGCGCGCAGGATACGCGGATCTGCACCAAGCTCGTTCACGGGCTCGAGACCGCGACGTTCTCGGCGGTCGTGCCCGACTACCACCTCGTGCCGCTCTCGCGGCTGCTCTCGAAGGGCGACGCGTCGTGCACCTTTCGGCACGAGGTACCCGCGGACCCATCGGGTGGACCGGCGCATGGGGCGGGCGGGCCGAAGGAATCGCGTGGCTCGAGCGTATAAGGCGGCGTGGTGAAGCGATCACGACGCATCGAGCGATTCTCGGACGCGCCGAGCGAGCCGCCGGAGAGCGAGAACGCGCGTGCGATGCGCAAGGCCGCGATGGGCTGCGGCATCACCACGCTCGTCACCCTCCTCCTCGCCGGCCTGTTCGGCCTCGGCATCTTCGTCACGTCGCGCTTCGCCGGCGGAGGCGAGGAGCGCCCCGATCGCACCGCGGAGCCCGAGCCCGAGGTGGACGATCAGGGGCTGCCCGTGCCGACGCATCCCGTCGCCGATCCGACGGTGCCGGGCGGGGCGCTCGATCCCCTCGCGGAGATGCGTCGCCGCTACGTCCCGGGCCCGCACGTGCGTGTGGAGGGCATGATCCCGAGCGACCGCGCCTACCGGGCGCAGGGCGCCACCTCGCCGTGGCAGAGCGCGCGCTCGGCGGACACGCCGTGGCTGGTGCTCGGCGCCACCTACGATCGCGGCAGCGCGCCGAGCGCCTCGCCCGTGTCTGCGCCGACGATCCTGCACGCGCCCGGCGAGGTGACCTCGCGGCCCATCGACCTGATCCCCCTCGTGCCTGTCACGGCGCGCGTGGGCGCGATGGACGGAAGCGGCGGCCCCGACGTGATGCACTACCTCGTCTCGTTCGACGGCTATCCGGGGCACTTCTCGCTTCCAGTGCGTGTCCAGACGGAGCTCGGTCCCGTGGCCGCGAGCGGCTCCGAGGGCGCGGCGATCCGCTTCAGCATCGGCAGCGCGCAGCGACCGGATCGGAGCTTTCTCCAGCGCGGCGAGAGCTACGTGGCCACGATGCGCATCCAGGCCGTGGACTCGCAGGGGCGTGTCTCTCAGCCCGTCACACGACAGGTGAACATCCTGCCGCTCGGGCAGGGTGATCTCGAGGTCGCGATGACGATGAGCTTGGCCACCGATCTGGACCTCTACGTGACCGACCCCGCGGGCACGACCGTCTACTACGGCAACACGGGCAATTTCAGCGGAGGACAGCTCGACCTCGACGCCAACGCGGCCTGCTCGGGAAACCTCGGTGTGCAGGCCGAGCACATCTTCTGGCCCACGGGGCAGGCGCCTGCGGGCACGTACAGCGTGCGCGTCGCGCACTACGAGAGCTGCGTGGGCGGCCAGCCCGTGGACTACCGCGTCACGGTGCGCGCGTGCGGCGAGACCGTCGTGCTCACGGGACGCTTCACGGGGATGGGCAACGGCCAGTCGTGCACGGGCCGCGCGGGCGACCCGGGGTGGTGCCAGGAAGTGGTGAGCTTCCAGCTGCCGAGCTGCCGCGTGTCGAATTGACGCCCTCGTCGCGACATGGGCGCGATCCCGTCAACGGCTCATGAAGAACGAGACGAGCAGCACGAATGGGCCCTGGTAACTCAGCGACGGCTCGGTGATCTCCCAGCCGGAGGCGTTGCAGCTCGAGCCGTTCCACTCGCAGCCGACCGAGAAGTCTCGATAGGCATACGCGGGCCGATCGCGGTTCGGGATCGTGTAGCCACCCGAGTAGTAGAAGTTGGGGCCCCCGGGCACGATGCCGGGCGCGGGGCCGAACATCGAGCGCTGATCGTCGTCGGGGTAGTAGGGGTAGAGCGGCTCGTCCACGCCCATCGGGAGGCCGTTGTACGTAGCGTTGCCGTGGTCGCCGTCGGCATCGGTGACGCTGAACCACGAGTGGTAGATCTGAAAGCTCGAGTGCTCGGCGCCATACGCCGCCATGTTGCTCAGGTAGACCATCGAGAGCGGGTTCAGACCGAGCATCGCGTGCAGATGTCGCTCGGCGAGCTCGGTCACCTCGCCCTCGGAGTGGCCGTCGAGCACGCCGAAGTGCGCGGCGAGCATGAGGTTCGCGCCGTACTGGCTCTGGTTGCGGTTGCTGCCCCACGCGTACTCCCAGCCGTTGCCGGGCCCTCCGAACATGCCGCTGTAGGCGCCCGCTTCCTCGAACGCGCCGCCCACGATCACGTCCGCGACGGCCTCGCGGATCGCGGTGCCCTGGGCCGTCTCGCACGAGGGGTCGAGCAGGCAGTGCCAGGCGCCGAGCGCGATCACGTTCTCGCTCGGCGTCGCGGAGCTGCCGCGCATGCCGTCCCAGGTGCTCCATGCGAACGCGCTCACGCGCGCCGCGGCCGAGACGACCGACGGATCCATCCGATGAACGGCGGCAGCGGCCGCGACGCGGAGGCGTCGTTCGCCGTCGTCGGCCGGCGAGGCGGCCTCGAGCCAGGCCCACCCCGACGACGCTGCCGTGCGATACGCAGTCGCGCGCGCCGCGTCGAGGGGCCCATACACGATGGCCGCGTGCGCGAGCGCGAGCACCGCGTACGAGGTCGCGGTGAACGGGGTGACGCCGCCGCCTGACCACTCGGAGCCCGAGGGGCTCGTCGTGTCGAAGTACACGCGCGCTTCGTCCGAGGCGCTGGGCGGTGACACGTGGTTGGGGACGTGTCCTTTGACGCTCGTGAGGAAGTGCCCATCGGGGCGCTGCATGCGGACGTAGAAGTCGAGCTCCCAGGCCACCTCGTCGAGGAGATCGGGCACGCCATTGCCGCTCTCGGGAATGGAGAGCTGCGCGTCGGTCCACACGCTCGGGTTGAGCTCGTACGCGAAGAGAAGCGACGAGACGCCGCGCTCCCAGAGCGTCTTCTGGTAGTCGCCCGCGTCGTGCCAGCCGCCATGGAGATCGAGGGTTCCGTCGTCGTCGGAGCCGGGGCCGGGGCCGACGGCGCTGTCGCTCGCGTGGCAGACGCCATCGACCCACTGACCGCCTCGGCCCGGGAAGCCACCGAGCGCGTCGCTCGCGAAGGGCAGGGCGCGATCATGGTTGCAGCGCTGGAAGTAGTAGCTCTTGGCGGCGGCGAGCCCCGCGATGTCGAAGACCGAGTCGGCGATGGAGAAGCGATACGAGCGGAGCCCGCTGCTCGGGAGGTAGGCGTAGTAGTCGCCTGGCTCGTCGAGCGCGGAGACGTCCGCGATGGCGACCGCATCGCCGGAGTCTTCGTCGGTGCCTGCGTCGGCCGCGGTTGCGCTCAGAGCGACCGCTCCATCGCTGATGCGTCGTATCTCGACGCTCTCGCCCACGTGTCCGCGGAGGACGACGCGCTTCACGTCGCTTGGGCGCCAGCCGAGATGATCGACGTGGACCTCGTTCGAGACCGTGCCCATAGGAGCGACCTCGGGGCCGGTGTCGGGGCGAGGTGCATCGCGGGGCGGAGTCGGTGCGTCGACGGTCGGGTCGATGGCGGCGTCGAAGCTGGGATCCATCGGGGCGTCGTTCCGAGGATCGATCGCGGCGTCCGAAGGCGGACTGCTCGCGTCACAGGCAGAAGCGCTCGCCATGAAGGCCAGCGGCAAGCATCGAGCACGCAACGACGACCGACGAACCGAGGGCATGTGTTCTCCTCCCACGCCTTCGTGGCGCGGGGCTACATGCTCCCACGTTGCGTGGCTCTTTGGCGCCGGGGGGGCGAGTCCGAGCAGCCGTGCGGCGGCAGTCAGAGCGGCCGCGTAGCGGGGTCAGAGCGGCCGTGTGGGGGTCAGAGCGGCCTGGGTGCCGGGTCAGCACGGTCGCGGAGACTCCGGGCTGGACACGCAACCGGCGTGGGGACGCGCCGACAACAGCGGCGTCATGGCCCGTCGTCGTCATTACGCCCCCGAACAGGACCTCGTGCACGTGTCGTTCAAGTGCGTGGGGGACGCCTTCTTGATGCGGCCCGATGCGTACACGAGCTTCGTGATCGCGAGCGCGCTCGCGGGCGCGGCCGAGAAGTACGGGGTTCGCATCCACGCGTTCGGGATCCTCTCGAGCCACGGGCATCTCGAGCTGGGGATCCGTGGATGTCGGCTCGACAGCTTCATGCAGCACTTCAAGAGCCGCACTGCGATGGAGCTCAACGCGCACCGAGGACGCGATGGGGCGTTCTTCAAACAGCGATATCGGTGCGAGCCGATCCTGTCGGAGGAGGCGGCGGTCGGCATCGAGCTGTACGTGCACGCGCAGGCGGTGAGCCACGAGCTGGTCGAGCGTGCGATCGAGTGGCCCGGGTTGAGCTCGTATGCGGCGGTGAGCGAAGGACGCGCCAGCGTCGAGGTGTCGTGGTTCGACGACGAGGCGTGGCGTGAGGCAGGCGCGAAGCGCAGCGAGCGGCAGTCGTTCGTGCATGTGGCGTCGGTGCCGCTGACGCCGCTGCCCCACCGCGCGGGGATGTCGGAGAGCGCTCTCTCTGCGGAGCGTCGCGCGCTGGTCGCGAGGATGAAGGAGGTCGAGCTCGAGGTGTCGCGCAAGCGTCGGAGCGAGGGCGCGCGGCGGTTGCCGAGGGCGTCGAGGTATACGAGCGAGGACCCGAACGGCATGCCGTCGCGAGACCGAGAGAAGACGCCGCAGCCATACGCCCACGGGAGCGAGGCGGAGGTCCGCGCGTATCGCGAGGCGTATGCGGAAGTGATGGTGGCGTACGAGCGGGCGTCGGCGCGCTATCGCGAGAGCGGGCGGCTGTGTCCGTTCCCTGCCGGGACGTATCCGCCGCGAATCGCGATTGCGCGCGACGTGCTGTAGCGCGAGAGGCGATCACGAGAGTCGCGGTGCGCGAAGGCAGCAGTGTCCCCGCCGGCCGACGTGCCGAGCGGGGCCGACGTGCTGGCGCCGTTTTCTGCGTCGGAGCGTGCGGTGCGTGGCGGCGCCGCCTCGCGCGTGCCCAGTGGACGAGGCGAAGGAGTGTCGACGGTCCCCCAGGCCCGGTTTGGCGCTCAGCTCGCCACTCTCGCTCTGACGCCGCTGTGGGGCGGCGCCGCGAACGCCCTCCCTCGTCCGGCGGCGATCTCGTATCTTCCCGCCCCATGTCGAACCGCGTCGCTCCCCTCCTGCTCGGCCCCGCCCTCGCCGTGACCCTCGCCGCCTGCGGCGAAGAGGCCCCTCCCACGCCCGCCGAGCTGCCGCCCCTCGTCGGTGCGCTCGAGGTTCCCATCGCCTTCCGCAACGATGCGCCCCAGCCCTCCGGCGCCCTGCGCATCGAGGCCTCCATGAGCGAGCTGCGCCTCGAGGGCCAGCCAGTCTACACCGACCTCTCGCGCGGTCTCGTGCCCGACACCGAGTGGACGAGTGAAGGCCTCACGCAGCTCCTCACCCGGGTCAGAGCGGCCCCTGCGCGCTCTGCCGCCACCATCACGCTCCTCGGCACGGTCCCCTACGAGACGGCCGTGCGCGTCGTGCAGACGCTCTCCACCGCCGGCTACCACGAGATCGTCTGGGCCGTTCGTCCGCCCGGCGGGAGCCCCACGGCCCGCGGCTGGCTCGCGATGTCCAACCCGCTCATCGCTCCGAGCACCGGCACGTTCAACTTCCCGGGCGGCGCACGTCGCTGGGACGAGTTCACCGCGCACTGGGCCGAGATGTACGACGCGTGCCGCGCCGGTCAGTACATCGACTGCGACGGCTCCCCCAACGAGCCCATCCAAGGCGGTGACTTCCAGATGGTCCTCTGGGCCCGCGGCCAGGGCATGCAGATCCGCTTCAACCAGCTCAACGCGCCCGATGCCGGCGTCGCAGCCCCCGCGCAGCCGGCGCTCATCGAGGGCGTCCCCGCCGATCCGAGCGCCGGCGCCGAGCCCCCGCCCCCGCCCCCGGACACGAGCGGCGTCTTCTCGTTCCGCGCCGACGAAGCGACGCACTGCGACACCGATCGCGCCACCGGGACGCAGACGCCGAATTCCGCCATCTCCACCACGGTCCGACCCGTCTGTGGCGCTGCCCCCTGCAGCGTGCTCATCGAGGCCGACGCCGAGACGCCCATCATGCGCGTGCTCTCGTTCGTGGGCGCGTCGTTCCCCAACGGATCGACCGCTCCCATCGTCGCCTTCCGCATGCCGGAATGATCGCGAGACCTCTCATGACACGACTTCATCTCGCGCTCTCCGCCCTGCTCTTCGCGCTCGCCGCCGGCTGCGGTGGCTCGACCACCCAGTCCGCCAACACCAACAGCGCACGCGTTGCCAACACTGCTGCCGTCACGCTCGGTGAGCTCCGCGTCACCCTGCCCAACGGCCTCGTCATCGGCACCGACCCACAGGGTGTCGTCACCGTCGACGGCGAGACCTTCGGCACGCTCCACGAAGATGGCCGCATCACGTCGGCCGACGGCACCACGCTCAGCGCGCTCATCGCCGACGGGCAGATCAGCTTTCGTGGCGAGATCGTCCCGCTCCGCATCCAGGGCGATCGCCTCGTCGGGGTCGGCAGCGGCGAGGCCGCCATCGTCGTGGCCGCGCCCGACCGTCTCCAGAACCGAGACGAGCGTGGTGAGCTGATCGCCGAGGTTCCCGTCGTCGGCCTCACCCCCACCAACCACGCGACGCTCCTCTACGTCATCGCGGCCGTCGCGATCGATCGCATCGGCCTGGGCACGGATCAGCCCGAAGGCGAGCCTGGACCGGATGTGGCCGAAGCTGGTGGTGAGCCTCGTCTCCGTGTGCCCGTCGACGGTGCCCCGCAGCGCGGGCCGAGCGATGCGCTCGTCACCATCGTCGCGTTCTCCGACTTCCAGTGCCCGTTCTGCTCGCGTGTCGTCCCCACGCTCGAGCGCGTGGTCGAGACCTACGGCCACGACGTGCGCATCGTGTTCCGCAACCTGCCGCTTCCCTTCCACCCGCACGCGATGCCCGCCGCGGAGGCAGCCGCCGAGGCCTTCGCGCAGCGCGGCGCGGTCGGCTTCTGGCAGATGCACGACCTCCTCTTCGAGAACCAGCAGGCGCTCGAGAGCACGGATCTCGAGCGCTACGCGCAGCAGATCGGCCTGGACCTCAACCGCTTCCGTCTCGCGATGCAGAACCACACGCACCAGGCGGCGATCCAGGCGGACATGGACCTCGCCAACCGCGTGGGCGCGCACGGCACACCGTCGTTCTTCCTCAACGGTCGTTCGCTCGTCGGCGCGCAGCCCTTCGAGGAATTCCAGCGCGCGATCGACGAAGCACGGGCCGACGCGCAGCGCCGCATCGCGGGCGGTGTGCCCCGCGCACAGCTCTACGATCGTCTCATGGCCGACGCGCTCACGGACATGCCCGCGCCGCCGCCTCCCGCCCCCCGTGCCCCCGAGCCCGAGGAGGATCCGAACCGCCGATGGGCCATCGGCGATGGCGCGAGCTCGCCCGTGCGCGGTCCCCGCACGGCGCCGGTCACGATCCAGGTCTTCTCGGACTTCCAGTGCCCCTTCTGCTCGCGCGCCGTGCCCACGATGGAGCAGGTGCTCCAGACCTACGGCTCTCGCGTGCGGCTGATCTTCCGCCACTACCCGCTGCCCTTTCATCCGTGGGCTCAGGAGGCCGCGGAGCTCGCGATCGAGGTCCGCGCCCAGCGTGGTGACGCCGCGTTCTGGCAGTTCCACGACCTCGTGTTCGAGAACCAGCGCGCGGTCTCCGAGGCGGCCACCTCGCGCGAGGGACTCCTCGCCCTCGCGCGACAGATCCGCGGCGTCGACATCCGTCGCGCCACGCGCGCGCTCGATCAGCACACACACGCCGCGGCGGTGCAGGCCGATCAGGACGCGATCCGCAACGCAGGCGTCCAGATCGGCACCCCCTCGTTCTTCATCAACGGTCGCTTGGTGCAGGGCGCGCAGCCCTTCGAGTCGTTCCAGCGCGTCATCGACCAGGAGCTCGCCGCACCCCCGCCCTGACGACACGAGAGCAGGGCGCCCTGACGGCACCAGCGCAGGGCGCCCTGACGGCACCAGCGCAGGGCGTCGACCGACAGCGGCGTGTCGCGAGAGCGGCACGCCGTGTTCTTTGCGCGAGCCGGTCGGTCGCGCGGCTCACTTCGCGCGGAGCGCGAGCGCGGCCACCTGGTCGTCGGGGTGCTCGTCGAGGAACGCCTGGAAGCTCTCGTCCGAGATCTCCACCGCGATGTCCCCGTGCACCTTGGCCTGACAGCCGAGCCGCGAGATCGAGCGCACGTCGAACGCCTTGTCGAGGATGTCGAATTCCTCGTCCTCGATCTCCGAGGTCTTCGCGAAGCCCTCGATCACGTAGACGTGGCACGTGGAGCAGGCGCACACGCCGCCGCACCGATCGCCCTCGGGCGCGTGGATCTTCTTCGCGGCCGCGAGGATCGTCTGGCCGTCCTCGATCTCGACCTCGAGGTTCTCTTTGATGAAGCGGACTCTGGGCATGCTCACTCGACTTCCGTGCTGTCAGCGGGCGCCGAAGGCCCGAGAGGGTCGTGGGCGTGCTCGATGCCTCGGGCATCCCTGGTCGTCTCCTCGACGCTGACGAGGTCCCTGCCCGCGAGCGCGCCCCGGATCGCCCGATCCATACGCCGGCCGGCGAATTCGTGCGTCGCGTGCTCGAGCTCCTCGATGCGTGCCGCGATCACGCGATGCTTGGTGCCAGCGTGCGCCTCGCGCAGGCGTCGCGTCGCCAGCTCGATGCTCGCGCGCTCCTCGGCGCTCACGAGATCGCCATCCTCGCTCAGCGCCTTCTCCGTCGCGAGGATCACGCGCTCGGCCTCGACACGCTGCTCGGCGAGGCTGCGCTTCTCGATGTCGCTCTCACCCGCTTCGTACGCGTCCTCGAGCATCTTCTCGATCGTCGCGTCGTCGAGGCCGTAGCTCGGCGTCACGTCGACCTTCTGCTCGAGGCCCGTCGTGCGCTCCTTGGCCGTGACGTGCAGGATGCCATCGGCGTCGACGTCGAAGCGCACCTCGAGGCGCGCGAGGCCCGCGGCCATCGGTGGGATCCCTCGCAGCGTGAAGCGCGCGAGGGAGCGACAGTCTGCGGCGAGCTCGCGCTCGCCCTGCACCACGTGGAGCTCGAAGCCCGTCTGCTGGTCCGCGTACGTCGTGAAGACCTGCGCTGCGGCCGCCGGAATGGGCGTGTTGCGCGGCAGGATGCGCTCCACGACGCCCCCCATCGCCTCGAGGCCGAGCGAGAGCGGCAGCACGTCGAGGAGGAGCACGTCGTTCTTGCTCGAGCCAGCGCCAGCGAGCATGTCGGCCTGGAGCGCGGCGCCCATCGCCACGACGAGATCCGGATCGAGATCCGTCAACGGTGCGCGCCCGAAGAGCTGCGCCACGTAGCGACGCACCGCGGGCACACGCGTCGAGCCGCCCACGAGGATCACGCCATCGAGCGCGCTGGCCTCGACGCCCGCGTCTCTGAGGGCGCGTCGGCACGCGACGCCGGTCCGCTGGAGCAGCGGCTGGATCAACGCATCGAAGTCGTCGCGCGCGACCGTGAACGACGCGGTGCGACCCTCGTGCGAGAGATCGGTGGTCACCGTCTCGTGGTCCGTGAGCGCGTGCTTGATCGCCCGCGCCGCATCGAGCGCGTAGCGTGTGAACGAAGGCGAGCTCGTGCCCTCGAGCCCGAGCGCGGTGAGGATCCGCGACGCGAGCGCGCGATCCATGTCGTCGCCGCCGAGCTGGCTGTCACCGCCGGTCGACTTCACCTGGAAGACCCCGTCGTCGAGCACGAGGATCGTCACATCGAAGGTGCCGCCGCCGAGGTCGTAGACCGCGAAGGTGCCGTTCGTCTTCTTGTCGAGGCCGTACGCGAGTGCGGCCGCGGTGGGCTCGTTCAAGAGGCGGAGCACCTCGAGCCCTGCGAGGCGCGCGGCGTCCTTGGTGGCCTGTCGCTGCGCGTCGTCGAAGTACGCCGGCACGGTGATCACCGCGCCGCCCACCTGCCCGAGCTCGTCCTCGGCGCGATCCTTGAGCTCGCGGAGGATCTCCGCGCTCACCTCCACGGGCGTCACTTCGCCGCGGCCTGCCACACGGAAGCGCACCACCGGCCCCTCGCTCGTCGCGAAGCGATAGGGCCCCATCCTGCGCGTCTCGGGATCGTCGGCGCCGCGCCCCATGAACCGCTTCACGGACACGATCGTGTCCTCGGGGTGATCGAGCGCGAGGGCCTTGGCGCGCGGTCCGACCGCGATCGTGCGGTCCTCCGCGTAGTGCACCACCGAGGGCACGAGCACCACACCGTCGCAGTCGCTGATGGCGAGCGGCTCGCCGAGCGAGCTCACGTACGCGACGACGCTGTTCGTGGTGCCGAGGTCGATGCCGATGGGCCGCGGGCCCGAGCTGGGATCACTGATCTGGAGAAGGGACATGGGAGTGCAGTGCGGCGCCGTGGATCACGCGAGCTCGTTCTCTTCGCGGATCACGTCCACTTCGTCGAGGAAGCGGCGGTAGTAGCGCATGCGGCCGAGGTGGCGCCTCGCCGCGCCGTGATCATGCGCCTCGAGCGACGCCGCGAGCGCACGGCAAGAGGCGGCGTAGGTATCGGCGACCTGGGCCGCGAGAGCCTCGACCTTCGCGACGTCTCTGGCTGCGCGCGCGTCGCCGAGCGCCTCGCGCAGCTCCATGATCGCCATGAGGAACGCGGGATCGTTCTCGCGCTCCTCGCCCTGCATCGGCACACCTCGCGCCTCCAGCACGGCGCGCCCACGCGCGAGGTCGTCCTTGAGCGTGCGGTACGCGGCGTTGAGGTCGATCGAGGCCCCGAGCTCCGCGCGCCGGCTGCGATCCGGGTGCACCTCGCGCGAGAGATCGCGGAACCGCTTCTCGAGCGCGACCTGATCGAGGTCGAAGCGAGCTTCGACGCCGAGGATGTCGAAGGGGCTCCTCACCTCAGATCCCGAACGACTCTCCGCAGCCGCAGCTCTTCTTCTCGTTCGGGTTCCGGAACTTGAAGCCGTGGCTCATGAGCTTCACTTCGTAGTCGAGCACCGAGCCGCGCAGGTACACGAGGCTCTTCGGATCGACGATCACCTTGAGGCCGTCGAATTCGAAGACCTTGTCGCGGTCGCGGATCTTCTCGGCGAACTCGATCACGTACGACGCGCCCGAGCATCCGCCGCCGCGCACGCCCAGGCGCAGGCCCGCCGTGGGCTGCTCACGACGCGCGATCGCCTTCTTGGCCATCTCAACGGCCTTGGGCGTCAGCTCGATGCGCGCCTCCTCGACGCTCGACGCGTCCGCGGGAGGGCTCGTGGGCGCGGTCGGCTCGGTGACGGCGGAGGTCTGGGTCATGACGTGCTTCTCACTTCTCACTTCGTGAGCGGGACGATCGTCTCGTCGTTCGGGGCCGCGGCCTCGGGGGCCTCGCCGCGCGCGACCGCCTGCTTCTTGCGGAAGTCCGCGATGGCGCTCTTGATCGCGTCTTCGGCGAGCACCGAGCAGTGGATCTTCACCGGCGGGAGGTTGAGCTCCTTCACGATGTCGGTGTTCTTGAGGGCCATCGCCTCCTCGACGGTCTTGCCCTTCACCCACTCGGTCGCGAGCGAGCTCGACGCGATCGCGGAGCCGCAGCCGAAGGTCTTGAACTTCGCGTCCTCGATGATCTGCGTCTCGGGATTGACCTTGATCTGGAGGCGCATGACGTCGCCGCACGCCGGCGCGCCGACGAGCCCGCTGCCCACGTTCGGGTCTTCCTTGTCGAGCGTCCCGACGTTGCGGGGCTGCTCGTAGTGATCGATGAGCTTGTCCGAGTAGGCCATGGCGAGTCCGTGGTGAGCGTGGGGTTCGGCGACCGAAGTCGACAGGGAGAGGTCAGCGGGTCTGGCGAGAGGCGAGAGCTGGCGAGAGGTGTCAGGGAGCGAGCAAGCGGGCGCTGGGGCCCCGCGCGCAGCATCCGCGCAGCGAAGCGGTGCGCGCGGATGGCCGGGTCTGGGGCGGAGCCCCAGGCCAATCGATCTGGGGCGGAGGCGAGAGCTGGTGAGAGGTGTCAGGGAGCGAGCAAGCGGGCGCTGGGGCCCCGCGCGCAGCATCCGCGCAGCGAAGCGGTGCGCGCGGATGGCCGGGTCTGGGGCGGAGCCCCAGGCCAATCAGTGCGCGACCCATTGAATCGTCTTGTAGTCGACGCCTTCCTTGTGGAGCTCGTAGAGAGGCGACATCTCGCGGAGGCGCTTCACCTCGCGGATGACGATGTCGGCGACGTAGTCGACCTCTTCCTCCGTGTTGAAGCGACCGAGGCCGAAGCGGATCGACGAGTGCGCGAGCTCCGTGTCCACGCCGAGCGCGCGCAGCACGTAGCTCGGCTCGAGGCTCGCGCTCGTGCACGCGGAGCCCGAGCTCACGCACACGTCCTTGATGCCCATCATCATCGCCTCGCCCTCCACGAAGGAGAACGAGAGGTTGAGGTTGCCCGGGTGGCGCCACGGATCCTCGGCGCCGTTGAGGTGGATCATCTCGAGCGCACCCTCGAGCTTCTTGCGGAGTCGATCGCGGAGGCCGCGCACGTGCGCGATGTCGGCCGTCATCTCCTTGCTCAGGATCTCGCAGGCCTTGCCGAGGCCCACGATGCCGGGGACGTTGAGCGTGCCCGAGCGCATGCCGTGCTCGTGGCCGCCGCCGTCCATCTCGGCCGTGAGGCGCACGCGGGGCTTGTTGCGCCGCACGTAGAGCGCGCCGATGCCCTTGGGCCCGTAGATCTTGTGCGCCGAGATCGAGACGAGATCGACGTTCATCTCGTCCACGTGGAACGGCATGCGGCCGATGCCCTGCACCGCGTCCGTGTGGAAGAGGATGCCCCGCTCGCGCGTGAGCTTTCCGATCTCGGCGATGGGCTGGACCGTGCCGATCTCGTTGTTGCAGAGCATCACCGACACGAGGATCGTCTTGTCGGTGAGGGCCTTCTTCACGTCGTCGGGGCTCACCTGACCGCGCGCGTCGACGCCCAGGTAGGTCACCTCGAAGCCCTCGCGCTCGAGGCGCTTGCACGTGTCGAGCACCGCCTTGTGCTCGGTCTTCACCGTCACGATGTGGTTGCCGCGATCCTTGTACTGGTGCGCGGCGCCCTTGATCGCGAGGTTGTTGCTCTCGGTCGCGCCCGAGGTGAAGACGATCTCCTTCTCGCTCCGCGCCCCGAGGAGCTTCTGCACCTGCTCGCGCGCGTAGTCGACGGCCTCCTCCGCGACCCAGCCGTACTTGTGGTTGCGCGACGCCGCGTTGCCGAAGTGCTCCGTGAAGTACGGAAGCATCGCCTCGAGCACGCGCGGGTCGACGCGCGTCGTGGCGTGGTTGTCCATGTAGATCGGGAACGAGAGGGACATCGAGCTCCTCATTGGAATCCAGCGACCAGCACCGGCCGGTGCGTCTCGCAGTCGTGTCGGTCGCAGGCCGAGCACTCGCTCACCACGCGCTCGGGGGCGCAGGTGCTGCAGGTCTCGAGGTAGCCGAGGCTCTCCTCGAGCTCGCCGAGGAGGCCCCGCAGCTTGTCGATCTGGAGGCGCGTCTCCTCGACCTTGCGGCGATAGAGGTCGTGTACGCGCTGCATCGCACCGGGCGCCGACTCGCTCGCCTTCCAGTCGCGCAGCAAGTCGCGGATCTCGGGCAGCGAGAAGCCCATGTCCTGCAGGCGCGTCACCCAGTGCACGCGGCGCACCGCGTCCTGGTCGTAGAGGCGGAAGCCCCCCTTGCTCCGAAGCGTGGGCTCCACGAGGCCGAGCTCCTCGTAGAGGTGCAGGGCACGGACGGTCTTGCCCGTGAGGCGCGCGACGTCGCCGACCCGCAGCTCCTCGCCCTGCGCCCCCGGAGGAGGCGGCAGGAGCGAGGGCACTTCCTTGGTCTCGGCGTGGGGCACCGGGGCCAGCGGCAAGCGGGTCTTGGGAGAGGTGGTGGTCATCTCAGACTCGAACCCTTACGCATAGGTGAGGTTTCGAATGGCCAGGTTGTGGGCACGGGGCGACGCGACGTCAAGGGGTGGCGGTGAGCGCCGCCACCCTTCCGCCAGTCCGCCAGAATCGAAGCGAATTCCCTTGAATTCGAGGCCTCCGAGGCCGGAACGATCCGTGAAGCAGGGGCGGCATGGACCCTCATCGCCCCTCCTCCCTCGCTCGCTCGCATCGCGTCGCATCCCTCTCGTTTCTCGGCGCAGGGGCACTGCTCGGGGCGGTGCTCCGCGTGCCGCTCGGCTCGTTCGGGCCGATCCTGACCGTCGCGCTGGCCTCGGCGCTCGTCCTCGTCGGCCTCCGCACCGATCGCCGCCCGCGGAGCTGGGTGGGCCCAGCGATCGGCCTGCTCGCGCTCCTGGCGACCAGCGGACGTCGACCCCCGCCGCTCCTGCCCGCCGGTCCGGCCGAGCTCGAGGGGCTCGTGATCGCCGTGGAGAGCGACGGCGTCCTCCTCGAGGTGGCCGAAGCGCGCTCCGGCGACGCGCCCCTCCCCGTGGCGCGAGCGCGTGCCTCGATCGAAGGCGAGGTGGGCGAGGAGGTCGCGGTGCGCGGCGTGCTCGCGCCTGTCGTGCCCTTCCGCAACGAGTCGCCGCATCCCTCCTTCGACGTGGCGCGCAGCACGGTGCGCGTGCGCGAGCCGGAGCTCCTCTCG